>PLUT01000330.1 GCA_003162875.1 Granulicella sp. | reverse complement strand
AGCTTCCGGCCAAGCTGCCCGACGGCGCCCACCGCGTCATTACCGAACTGACCGCGGCCAAGATGCGCAGCATGATGCAGGGCATCGTGGTGGAAGGCACGGGCACGGCGGCCGCACTGAATGGCTACAGCGCAGGCGGCAAGACCGGCACTGCGCAGAAGATCGACGTGGCTACGCATACCTATTCGCATACCAACCTGGTTGCAAGCTTCGCGGGCTTTGCGCCGGTCAGCTCTCCGGCAATCTCGGTTGCAGTGGTCATTGACAACCCGACGGTGGGCAGCCGTTATGGCGCGACGGTTTCGGCGCCGGTGTTCCAGAAGGTGGCGCAGGAGGTGCTTGAGTACCTGGGCGTGCCCCACGATCAGATGCTGAAGAAGCCGCTGGCAAAGGCTCCTGAAGAGACGGCCGACGATGCGCCCAGCGAAAACACGGGCGATCTGAACGCGATATTCGACCAAATCAACAACCTTCCGGCGGACGATCCGCTGCGCGCTGCGTCCGCTGCTGCGCCGATGGCGAATGCAAACCCTGCTGCGGCGGGGATAGATACGCCGGCTGCGTCCTCTGCCAGTCAGGCCACCACCACCAGGGCCTCGCGTCTTGCAGGACTTCTGCCGGAAAAGGTGCTGGCCGCATTCCGCGCCAACGGCGGAGCGGGTTCCGCGATGCCCGACGCGGCCGCCGGCGAATCCGCCGCCCTGCATCCCCCGGTGGTTGCGCCTGCGGTGCAGCCGCGCGCCAATGGCTCGGTATTGGTCGATGCCGGAGCGCGGGTAGCCGTGCCATCGTTCACGGGCGCCGCGCTGCGCCGCGTGGTCGAGACCGCCGCGGGCCTCGGCTTGCGAGTTGAGCCGGTGGGCAGCGGCACTGCGCGCGAGCAGGCGCCGGAAGCCGGGACCCTGGTTCCGCTGGGTACCGAGGTGGTGGTTCGCTTCACCCGATAGCCAAGCCTGCTGACCCCGGACCGGCGCGGACTTAGAATCAATCTCATGGAGTGGGCTGACGCGCTCAAAGAGGTTCGAGTGGTCGAGAGTGCAGGCGCCGCCGGCAAAATTGCCGGTGTCGAGTATGACTCGCGGCGGGTGGGTCGCGGCGCGGCCTTCGTCGCCATGCGCGGCGGCACCACCGATGGCAACCGGTATATCGGCGCGGCGATTGCACAGGGTGCGGCCGCGATCGTCACCGACTCGCACGAGGCCTACGCGAAACTGCGCCGCGAGCATCCGGAGATTGCTACGGCGCTGGTGGAGCATGGCCGGCGCGCGCTCGCCGAATTGAGTGCCGCGGTGCTGGGTCATCCTGAGCGGCAACTGGCGTTGAGCGCAGTGACCGGAACCAACGGCAAGACGACGACAGCGTATCTGCTGGAACAGATGCTGCGCAGCGTGAAGCGCAGGACGGTGATGATTGGAACCATCGAGACGCGCGTCGGCGACGACGTACGCGAGTCGCCGCACACCACACCGGAGTCGCGCGACACGCTCGAGATATTTGCCGACGGCGTTCGCGTGGGTGCGACTGAGGCGGTGATGGAGATGTCTTCGCACGCGTTGGATCAGGAGCGGGTGTGGGGAATGCCGGTCGACGTTGCGATCTTCACCAACCTGACCCAGGACCACCTGGACTATCACGGGACGATGAAGGCCTACGCGGAGGCGAAGGCGCGGTTGTTCGAGGGCGTTGGCACGCCGCCTCCGCGGGTGGCCGTGCTGAACGCAGACGATCCCTCGATCGAGTCGTTTGCCCGGGCTGCACGCCACTCGCAGTGCATGACGTATAGCGCGGAGCGGCGTGGCCAATTCCGCGCGGAGCGAATCCTTCTAGCGGCAGGCCACACCAGTTTTCGCTTTGTAACCGAGGCGGGCGCAGTTGAAATGGAGTCTCCGCTTACCGGCCGAGTGAACGTCTCCAACCTGCTGGCGGCAAGCTGTGCCGCGCTGGCTCGCGGCCTCTCGCTCGATCAGATTTCCGCCGCTGCGCAACGGCTACAGCCGGTTCCGGGGCGGTTCCAGGTGGTGCCGGGCTCGGCGGAGGCCGGATTCACCGTGGTGGTCGACTACGCGCACACCGACGATGCCCTGCGCAACCTGATCGCGCTGGCCCGCGAGTTGGCGGCAGAGCGCGGCGGCCGGGTGATTACGCTGTTCGGTTGCGGCGGCGACCGCGACCGCGGCAAGCGCCCACGCATGGGCCAGGCGGCCGCGGACGGCAGCAACCTGGTGGTCCTGACCAGCGACAATCCGCGCAGCGAGGATCCCATGGCGATCATCGCGGAAGCGTTGGCGGGTGTTCGCAAGACGACCGTCGAGTGCATCATAGAGCCGAACCGCGCGGCTGCGATCAAGCAAGCGATCCGGGCTGCGCATATCGGAGACATCGTGCTGCTGGCCGGGAAAGGCCATGAGAAAGTGCAGATCGTCCGCGACCGGGCGGTGCCATTTGACGACGTGAAGGTTGCGGCCGGTATCCTGAGGGAACTGCATTGATGACAATCTCGCAACCGGCGAAGCAGTCGCACGAGGTGCCGCGGTGAAACTGACGCTGGGCCGAGTGGCCGGCTGGATTCACGCCGAGGGCAACTTCCCGGCCAATGCCGAGGCTTCAGGCTATTCCATCGACTCGCGCACCATTGCCGCGGGCGACCTGTTCTTCGCGGTACGCGGCGAGCGGCTCGACGGGCACGACTTTGTAGAAGCGGCGCTGGCCAATGGCGCGATTGCCGCAGTGGTGAGCATGCGCTGGCTTGCGCCGGAGGGGATGGATCCAAGCCGGCTGTTACGCGTGCCGGACGGTCCGGTCGAAGATCAGAACGGCGACGGCGTGCTGCACAGCCTGCAGCAGCTGGCGCGGGCGGTGCGGCGGCGCTGGGGTGGGCGACTCATCGCCATTACCGGCTCGGCGGGCAAGACCACCACCAAGGANNGCGGTGGCGCAGGTGCTCGGCGCGCGTTTTTGCGTGCTGAAGTCGCGGGGCAACCTGAACAATGCTTTCGGCCTTCCGCTGCAGTTGTTGCGCCTGGAGGCCACCCACGACATTGCGGTGGTCGAGATGGGCATGAACCACGCGGGCGAGATCGCGGCGCTGGCGCGCATAGCCGAGCCCGATTGGGCAGTCGTTTCGAACGTCGCTCCGGTGCACCTGGAGTACTTTCCCGATGGCATCGCCGGCATCGCGCGCGCGAAGTACGAGCTGATCCAGGCGCTGCCGCCCGACGGCGTCGCCTTCCTGAACTGCGACGATGAGCACGTGGCATGGTTCGGCGCGGGCATGGGCGAGCGCGCCGTTACGTACGGCACCGACGAGTGCGCGGAGGTTCGCGCGGTCCAGATTGCCGAGATTGCGAAGGAGGGCGTCGTATTCACCGTGACCGCGCACGGCGAACGCAGCAGCGTTGCCCTGCACCTGCTGGGCCGGCACAACGTGCACAATGCACTGGCGGCGATCGCGGTGGGTCTGCGCAGCGGGGTGCCGCTGGCGGAGTGCGCGGGGGCACTGGCCGAACTGCGCGCCGGCGACAAGCGCGGCGAGGTCACCGCATGGCGCGGCGCAACCGTGATCGACGATTGTTATAACTCCAACCCGCGCGCTCTGAATGCAATGGTCGACGCGCTGCTGGCAATTCCGGTGGCGGTCGCGGGCAGGCATATTGTGGTGGCCGGCGAGATGCTGGAACTCGGGCCGCGTGGCGAGGAACTGCATCGGGAGTGCGGGCAGTACATGGCCGGACACGGCGTGGATGTGGTGATCGGCGTGCGTGGCCTGGCTGCGGCGCTGGTGGATGGAGCGGCGCGCGACGGAACCGATGCACTCTTTGTCGCGACGCCAGAGGAGGCCGGCGCGTGGCTGAAGGAAAATCTGCGGTCCGGCGACGCCGTGCTGCTGAAGGCTTCGCGCGGCGTGCGGCTGGAACGCGCGCTGACCTTGCTGGCGAATTGACCTGGCTGCGGCGGTGTTGGGGATAGCGTAGCCTTTCCATGGGTTGAACCTTATGGGCATGTTCCCTTCCGGCGGATTCGGATTCACGATCGGCCCCGCAATCTGGATTGCCGCCGTACTCACGCTGATTCCCTTGCTGGCAGCGGCGTTCTTTTCGCGCGGGCTCGTTGCCTTGGTCGAACGGCTGCCGCTGCCCGCGCGCCTGCTGTGCCCGGCTGCGCTGTGTGTGCCTTATGTGCTGGTCGCGTCTTCGCGGGGATGGTTTCGCTGGGATTGGTTCGCGCTGTACGCGCTGCTCCCGGTTGCCGTCGCCGGGCTGCAATGGCAGGCGCGGGAGGCCGATCCCGTTCAACGCGGCAACTGGCGCGATTTTCTGGTGCTGGCGATCCTGGGTCTCGCGGTCGATCTGCGCTGGTTTGAGCCTGCCTGGCCGGCGCACCTCGCGGTTTTCAGCAAGATTCTGCTGCTGGACGCGGGCATCTACGGATTTATCCTGGTGCGGCAACTTGACGGCGTGGGATTCGATCTGCGCCTGCGCCTGCGCGATGTCACTACCGGCCTGCGTCAATTCGGGTGGTACGCGCCGATCGCGATCGCGCTGGGACTGGGCCTGAGCTTTCTGCATTTCCATGCGGTATGGCCGCGGCCGTTAACGCTGGGGACGGATTTTCTCTTCACCTTTGCGTTCATCGCAGTGCCGGAGGAGCTGTTCTTCCGCGGATGGATGCAGAACCTGATCGAGCGACGACTGGGACGCACGCCCGCGCTGCTGGCGACGGCGGTGCTGTTCGGCTTGTCCCACTTCAACAAGCGCGCCGCCCACTTCAACTGGCGCTACGTCCTGTTGGCCGCGCTGGCGGGAATCTTCTACGGACGCGCGTGGCGGCGCGATCGCAGGGTGGGCGCGTCCGCCATTACGCATGCGTGCGTGGATACGATTTGGTCTCAGTGGTTGCGGTGATCCGGGCCATGATCGGCCCACTGCGCATGGTAGGTGAGATAGCCAAGGCCAACCCGCATGTTGCGAATGACCGGGCCGGGCACGCAAATGGCAAGAGTGATGCCCAGGATGGCGTGTGCGATGGACAGCGAATAGAGGTTGCGGTAGCGCAGAAAGAAAAGGCACGCTGCGAGACCCCAGACGAAAGTGCAGACCGTCAGGATCGGGTTGGGCAGGTGGGCCGCTGAAAAGATCGCCGCAGCCGCAAGCGCGGCAGTCTGTGGAGACGAAGGGCGGCGCGTCAGCCGCAGGAAGTGCAGCAGGAAATAGCTCTGCAGCAGCGCCTGCTGGACAATGGCGAAGATCATGTACCCCGCGTAACGAGCGAAGAACATAGTGAGACCGCCGGGCGAGTGCAGCGTGTGCATGCGCCCGGCCACATCCGTCGCAACCGCAGCCGCAAGCAGCGCAACGACGACAATCCACATCGAACGCGCCAGGTTGGCGATGCCAAAGCCCATCGCCTTCCAGCCGGGAAACGAGAGCCAGGTGGCGGCCACGACAAAGGTTGCAGCGACAAAGTAGAACGTCCTCTGCCACGGGCGCGGCGTCCAGATGACGACCAGGATCAGCGCGTATCCAACCCAAAGCTCGACCCGGTCACGCCGCCTGCGGGCCGCGGCGAGTGAACCTGCGCTATCGGGACTCGCAGCGGGTTCCATACTCATGGAGGAGATAGTACCGCTTTCGCGGCCGACGACCTCCTCCGCGCTCCGGCGTGCGTCATTTATCATCAGGCAGATGGATTCCCCGGTACGATCCCTGCTGGCCTCCGGCGCCAGCCTCACGGACGCTGCACTCGAACGACTCCTGCCCTCGCCCGAGACGCTGCCCCACTCCATCCACCGTGCCATGCGCCACAGCGTCTTCGCCGGCGGCAAGCGCCTGCGGCCCATCCTGTGCATGGAGGCCGCGCGGATGGTCGCCGGCACCGGCGAACTGCCCGAGGGCGTCGAGAACCTCGGCGCCGCCATCGAGATGCTGCACACCTACTCGTTGATCCACGACGATCTGCCCGCGCTGGACAACGACGACCTGCGCCGCGGCCAGCCAACCTGCCACGTCGCCTTCGGCGAAGCCATCGCCATCCTGGCCGGCGACGCGCTGCAGACGCTCGCCTTCCAGACCATCGCACAAATTCCCGCGCCGGCTGCGGCAGTCGTCCAGATCCTGCGCGAGGTCTCGGTTGCGGTGGGCACCGGCATCGGCTGCTTCGGCGATCTCGACACCGGACTTGCGCCCGGTATGATCGGCGGCCAGGTCGTCGATATCGAGTCCGAAGGCGTGCCCCCGACCGCCGAACTGGTCCAGGCCATTCATCGCTCCAAGACCGGCGCGCTCATCACCACCGCCATCGTTTCGGGCGCGCTTTACGGATCGTTCCAGCACGCGATGCCCGAAAGCACCCTTGCCCGAATCCGCACCTTTGGCGAGAAGGCCGGCCTCGCGTTCCAGATCGTCGACGACGTTCTGGACATGACCCAATCGTCGGAGGAGTTGGGCAAGACCGCCGGCAAGGACGCCGCCAGCGTCAAGGCGACATGGCCCGCCGTCTACGGCATCGAGCGGTCGCGTGTTGACGCCGACCAGCTGATCGCCGACGCCTTCGCGGCCATCGAGCCCTTTGGCGCGGCCGCCGATCCGCTGAAGTCGCTCGCCCAGTACCTGGTCGACCGGACTCATTAGCTTCGTGGTTGGCGACTCACCGAACGCCGGACGATTCATGCGATGCTATTGGAGACCGCTGTTGCCGGCTGCGGAAAAGTTGGTATTCGGGCCGAGAGCCGTAAGAGCATGTCCCAGGGGCTAGAGCCCATGTTGATTCTGCACCCGTTGTGCCGGGACTAAAGTCCCGGCCCATCTCAAGACCGAGCTTCTCAGCAGCCCATTCAGCCCGCACTTCCGGAGAGGATGATTTGGCGGATATCGCAACGTTTCTGGCAGGGTTCGGACGGTTTCAGGAGAAGTATTTTGCCCACGACGAGAGCCTGTTCACGCGGCTTCGCCAGGGCCAGAGCCCAGGCACGCTGGTGATTTCATGCTGCGATTCGCGGGCCGATCCGGGGATGCTGCTAGGCGCCGGGCCGGGCGACATCTTCGTGGTGCGCAACGTGAGCAACCTGGTCCCGCCATACCGCAATGGGGCGGAGATGCCGGGCATCCGTGCCGACATCGAGTTCGCCGTTAAGGGCCTGAACGTCGAGCAGATCATCATTCTCGGCCACTCGGGTTGCGGCGGGATACGCGCCTTGATGGATGGCGAAGACAGCACCGCCAGCCAGTATGAATTCATCGGCGCGTGGGTGAGCATTGCCGCTCCGGTCCGCGACCGCGTGCTGCGCGAACTAGCGGGCAGGCCGCAGGCGGAGCAGATGAAGGCCTGCGAGCAGGGAGCGATCGCGCTGTCGCTGGAGAACCTGCTGTCGTTTCCGTGGATACGTGAGCGGGTGGAAGCGGGAACGCTGGCGCTGCACGGATGGTACTTCGACCTCGACGCCGGCCAACTGCTGGCATATTCGCCGCAGACGGAGAGCTTCGCGCCGCTGGTGACGGGGAGTTGAGGCGGGTTGAGCGACGGCATTGAGGCACTTCGTGCCGTTCTCGACGCGCTTCCGCGCGTGAAGGCGATGGGCCGGCGGCAGCGTTGAGCGTGGGTGAGGACGGCGGGTTCGGGTGGGGGAATGGTTTGAGGGGTTGAGGCGGTGTGGAGGATGTCGGGGTCCTTCGACTCCGCGCTGCGCGCTCCGCTCAGGATGACGGGGTTTTGAGGGAGTTCGGTGATGGGGGCGATGAGGCCGTGGGCTTCGTCAGCGGTCAGCGAGTCAGCGAGTCGGGGAGTCAGCGCTGAGAACAGCGCATTGCCGGTAGGGCGAGAAGGACGAGCAGCGCCAGCAGGCTGACGGCATCGCCGAGCGTCTGATCGCGGGTGTGGGCGTAGCGGATGTCGATGGTGGAGGCGCCTGCGGGGATGGGGAGTGCGATCAGGCCGTCGATGCGAGCGCTGCGCGCGGAGTCCATCGAGCCGTTCAGGAAGACATGCCACGCTGGGTAGTTGCGCAGGTTCAGGATGAGGAATTCGGGCAGCGGAGAGGTGACGCGGAGGTGCATTGGGGCCGCGCCGGGCGCTGATGCGGGCGCTGCTGCCGGCGGCGGCGTCGCCGGCGAACCGGCGAGCCAATAGGGCGGGTCGTTCTGACCGAGAGCGTCGTTGTTGGCGGCCGTGGGAGTGTATTCGTCGGTCGGATCGGTGCCGGCCTGCGATTGAAACTGGGCGAGTTGGGAGGATACGGTGTCCTCGTCGTAGCACTCCTGGCGAAAGACGTGGTAGGCGGGAAGAGTCAGCGCCGCTAAGAGAGCGACCGCGGTGATGGCTATTGTGGTGAGCCTCATCCGGAGGCGGTCAATCGCGGCAGCGACGGACAGCGCGAAGACCGGCGCGAGGATCGCGAGCAGCCGCCATGGGAATTGCAGGAACGCCGCTTCCGGCGCGTGGTTCCAGATGGGAGCGCTGAGCGGAGTGAGCAGGAACGCGATTCCGGCAGTGAGGATGCTGAGCGGAAGGATGGGGAACGCTGCGTAGTGGTGCGAATCCCAGGTCTCAAGAGCGAGACCCTTCGACGAGCTCAGGGCAGGCTCTGGGGCACCCGCTTCTTGGGTAGCTTTGCGGCGGATGAAGACCGCGACGAGGGCGGCAGCCGTTGCGATGAGGAGGATGACGGCGATCAGCGAGGCAGTGTGGAGGACTTGATCGTGGAGGAGAGCGTCGGACGAGGTCCCGGTGTGCTCGAAGAGGAAGTTGGAGTCGATGCGCATGCCTGCGATGGTGGCCATCGACACCTGGACGAAATGGCGCTCATAAGCGGCGGGAACAATGTAGAAGGCGGCGAGGGCGAGGCCGAGGGCGAAGCCGGCGAGGGTCTTACCTGCGAATTGGAGCGTCACTTTGTGGCGCGAAACCCAGGTCTCAGAGGCGAGACCCTTCGACAAGCTCAGGACAGGCTCTGGGGCACCCGCATTGGTGGAAACGATGCGTAGGAGGGCAAGCAGCGCGAGCGTGTAGCTGCCCATGACTGCGGCGGGAGGATTGGTGAGCCACAGCAGGGCGACGGGCAGGGCGATGCCAGGGACAGTGACCCGTTCGCGCAGAATGGAGAGCAGCAGCAGCGGAATCCACGCGGCGGCCAGCATTTCCCCGTAGGCGGTGCGCTCGTATGCGGTGAAGAGCAGGTAGGGGTTGGCGAGGTAGAGGATCGCGGCCAGCAGCGCGGCGTTGCTGCCGGCGAACGCGCGCGCGAGGCGGTACATGGCGAGGCCAGACAAGGTGAGTACGATCCAGGTGAAGACGATCGGCGCGGCGCTCCAGCCGGCCACCTGGCTGCCCCCCGGCAGATGCGTGAGCAGCAGGCCGAGCAGGGCTCCCAGCACCCACGAGAGCGGCGGGTAGAAGACGAAGCGAGGCTCGCCCGCGTTGAAGGCCGGGCTGAAGGCCCAGTGCGGGTGCAGGTTGACCTGGCTGAACTGGCGCGCGGCTTCCATCCAACTGACCATGTGAAAGTCGAAGTCGTGGCCGCAGGAGCAGCCGTGGACAGCGAGCGGATGCACGGCAAAGAGCGCCGCCAGCGGGATGAGGAGGAAGTGGGTAAACCCAGGCCTCAGAATCGAGACCTGGGGCACCCGGTTTTGCGGCGGCCGGATCATCGCGGCGTAAGGGTGAGGGTGTGCGTGGTGGCGGCCTGGGTGGCAGCGGGGCTGAAGGGCATCGGGTAGGTGCGCCCGTGCAGCCAGTCCTGGAACTGGTCCNNTCCGGGTTGCTGAGGTCGGTGGTGAAGCGCTCGGAAGGACCGAACGCGTATCCAACCTGCTTTACCGTGGTCAGGTCGCCGCTCTGTGCCTGCGGGCCGGTGCCGGTGGGTACGGCGACCAGAAGCCGAACCAGCTCGGACTGGGAGAAGACCGGATGTTCGATGTCGAGCGGGAACGCCTTGCCCTTCTGCCAGGTGGCCAGGTCGCGCGGAGCCTTGGCATCGCGGAGTCCGCGCTGGGTGACCGCAGCGAGGAAGTCTTCCCAGGTGGCGTAGCCGGGCGGCAGCCATTTGGCGGGAGTATGGGTGATCAGCTCTTCCTCCACGCTGTCGCGCTCGCCCCAGGTGTAGACCTGCCACAGATCGCCGGTTCGGACAGCATCCGCCGAAAGGTTCTTGATCTTGGACAGGTCCACGCCCTGCGCAAGCTGTGAGGCAAGCTGCGGGACCAGTTTGGGAATCAATAGCATGGGCCAGAACGCCGCGCGGGCGGAGTCGACAATCGCGGGCGCAGCGGCGTCAGCGTCGACGACCCCGTTCCATTTGCGCAGCAGGTCGGCGGCCTGGCGCAGTTGGGCATCGTTCTTGAGCGGGCCGGTGGTGTGGTCGATCGAGTAGGCCAGGCGCTGTGCGATGAGCTGGTCGAGTTCGGAGTACACGTCGTTTTGCAGGGCCAGCATCTCTTCCGGGGTGAACTTGTGCATGACGGCGGAAGACTCTGCGGCTCCTGCACTCGCAGGTGGGCTCGCCTCGAGGACCTTGTAGATGCGCTCGGTGCGGTAGGGCGCCATCCAGTCCAGCGTGATGGGGAAGGCGTAGCCGTCGAGGGTGACGCGGGCGTTGGCGGTGGCCAGGACGCCGTCAGGCGGGTCGATGGCCTGGGGAAGTTGGGCGAATGGAATATAGCCCGCCCACTCATGTGCCGCGGCGTCCGGCGCGGTGGCGTCGGTGGGGACGGGCGAGAGCGGGCTGGGATTGTTGGCGTCTCCGCGCAGCGGAATGCGGCCGACAGCGTGGTATCCGATATGCCCCTGATCGTCAGCGTAGATCAGGTTTTGCGGAGGGCCGCCCCAGGTGGAGAACGCATTGAGCAGGGAAGTCCCGTCGCCGGCGGAGTCGACCGCGAAGAAGGGCGCGGTGACGTTGGCAGGGTCGTAGATGGTCCATTGCAGGCTGATCGAGCGCGTCTCGCCGGCGAAGATGCTGCTGATGACGGGGGTATCGTTGTTGCCGTGATGGGTGAGCGGGACGTCGAGGACAACGTCCTTGCTGCCGCGGACGTGGATGATTTCTGTCTGATAGGTTACCGGGCGCCAGGAGCCGTTGGCGGCCTGGTACTGGGCTCCGGAGGTGGTGCCCCGGGTGTGTTCGATGTAGAGGTCCTGCACGTCGGCGCCGAGGTTGGTAAAGCCCCAGGCCACGTGGTCGTTATGGCCGGCGACGACGAATGGCATGCCGGGGAGAGTGACCCCTGCAGCGTGGAAGGCTGCGAGCGGAGCGGGCAGTGTGGCCGCGAGGTCGGCCTCGTACCAAAGGCTGGGAACCGAGAGATTGAGGTGCATGTCGTTGGAGAGCAGCGGCTTTCCTGAGGCGGTACGCGCGCCGGAGACCGCCCATGCATTGGAGCCGGCGACGCAGGCGGCGCAGGGGGGATGGAAGAGCGCGAGCGTCTGCTCGAGCGCCAGCAGATCTTCCACGGAGGCGGCGCCGTCAACCGGCCGGCGAAGCCTCGACTGCGACTCGTCCAGCGGAATGCCCTTGATCACCGGTTGGGGCGCCGAGAGATCGGGAATGGGAGCGCCTGGGGGATGGTCGCGCCACGAGCCCACCGGGTAGAGGTCGGCAATCAGATCGGGCGGCAGGTGAGCGGCGAGCGCTTCGCGTCCGAGCTTGCTCGGGAAGCCGGTGGTCAGGTCCTGGAACATGCCGAGTTCCACCAGCACCGAGTCGCGCGGCGTCCAGGGGGCCGGCCTGTAGCCGAGCAGGCGGAACTCCACGGGCAGGTGGGAGGACTGGGCGACCATGGAGGCGTTCACTCCGCGCGCGTAGATTTCGAGCCAGTGCTTCTGCTCGGGAGGGAGCGCGGCCCACGCGCGGTCCGCGGCCACGCGCAGTTGCAGTGTGCGCTGCAGGCGGTCGTACTGCAGCGCGTTGCTACCGAGGATGGCAGCCAGCTCGCCGGCAGCATGACGGCGCAGCATATCCATCTGCCACAGGCGGTCTTGTGCGGTGACGAAGCCCTGGGCAAAGACCAGGTCTTCCATCGAGCGGGCGCGGATGTGAGGAACGCCTTGGGCATCGCGCGCCACCGTCACCGGCGCGGCCAAGCCATACACCGTGAGCGAGCCGTCGAGCCTGGGCAGGTTGTCGGCCATGGCCTTGTGAAAGTAGTAACGCCCATAAAGAAATGCGGCCGCGGCAAGCACGGCCAATACCACCAGGATCGCGCCGGCAAACTTCGTCCGGCGCCCAACTCCCGGACGGCGAGGTTCGCTGGATGCGGTAGCAGTCGCGGTGGCTTCGCGGCGCGGGTCTTCCCCTGGGTCTGTGCCGCCGCCGCCGCCGCGCGGAGCGGCTGGTTTGCGATCATCTGGTTTGCGATCGGCTGGGGAACTGCCGTTATTGGAGTTGTTTTCGTCAGGGTTCATGGCTTACCGAAAGTCTAATTCAGCGACGCCTGATGCGTGCCAGTATGGTGAGTCATTGGTTCGTCGAAGTTACATGTCGGGCTTTCAAGAGGGTGCTGAAAGGCCGACTCGCCTCGGGGAAACGAAAGGCCCGGGGCTAAATGGCCGCTGCTACTCCAAGGACGGAGAGACTTGTGGCCGTCAGACGTTTTAGCGCGGGCCTTCAGCCCGCTTGGGTCTTTCGGGTTGGCTACCTGGGGCTTTGCCCCAGGCTACGTTAGCGCGCGCCTTCAGCCCGCGGCCCTCCTTGACCCGAGACGCAGGAGGCTTTCAGCAGCCTGTAAAGCCCCTTTGTCATGTTGACTCTTTACCGCGGGCTAGAGCATTTTCACTTAAG
>PLUT01000339.1 GCA_003162875.1 Granulicella sp. | reverse complement strand
GTCTCGCAGCTGCTCGCCGGCGCGCTGTTCGACGAGTACAGCTCCGTCGTGCTGACCTCCGCGACCCTGACCGTAGCCTCGGGCGCTGACTCCTCGGGAAGCTCGTCCTCCGGATTCGAGCACATCTCCAGGCGCCTCGGACTCACCCTGGCGCGCGAGCTGGTGGTGCCGTCGCACTTCAACTATCCCCGCCAGGCGCTGCTCTATCTGCCGCCGGGAATGCCGGATCCGCGCGAGCCGGACTTCTTTGTGCAGGCGGCCGAACGCACTCGCCGCGTGCTCGAAATCACCCGCGGCCGCGCCTTTTGCCTCTTTACCAGCCACACCCAGATGCGCGCCATGCACAGGCGCCTCTCCGCCGAGCTGCCCTACCCCCTGTTGCTGCAGGGTACGGCTCCGCGCAACCTGTTGCTGGAGCAGTTTCGCGACACACCCGGCGCCGTCCTCTTCGGCACCTCAAGCTTCTGGCAGGGAGTTGACGTGCAGGGCGAGCAACTCAGTTGCGTGATTATCGATCGGCTGCCCTTCGCCGTCCCTTCCGACCCGGTGGTAAAGGCGCGCATGGACGCAATCACCGCCGCCGGCGGCAACGCCTTCTTCGACTACCAGGTGCCCAGCGCCGTCATCACGCTGAAGCAGGGCTTCGGCCGGCTGGTCCGCTCGCTGAAAGATCGCGGCGTCCTGATGCTGCTGGATCCCCGCATCCAGCGCCAGCGCTACGGCCGCATCTTTCTCGACTCGCTGCCGCCCTACCGCCTCACCCAATCCATCGAAGACGTCGAGACCTTCTTCGCCNNGGGCTCGGCGCCTCACAACTGGCGTTTACCAGGTGCGCCTCACTCAGGGTCCTTCGGGAAACGGCCTCACTGTCCGCAGACACCCGCTCAGGAACTACCTGCTCCACCATCCTGCGAATCGTGTCAATCACCAACTCCGGCTCATCCAGGTGAATCCAGTGGCCGCTTCTCCGGGCAATCACCTGGCGCGCCCCGGATCCGATTCGGCGCAGATCATCGCCTGAGAAAGGCTTGGCATCGCCTGGAGTCAGCAGCACCACGGGCACTCCCTCCACCGCCTGCGCGCCATGCATCTCGGCCACGCTCGCAGGCACCGCATCCAGGTGGGCGACCAGCCCTTGATAGAATTGCGGCCGCGACCAGTGCGCCGCCACGATCGGCCATACCTCGCGCGGCATCTTTCCCACCTCGCAGGTAATGCGCTCCAGAACGTGAAGTCCGCCGTGCTTTGCGGTGGCACGGCTGAACGCGCGCGACAACTTGCCGGAGCGGCACAGCAGCGACGTCGTCGCCAGCCGCGCCAGGCCGAATCGCGCAACCGGGATTCCGAACCCCGCCATTCGCGTTCCCCGCACCAGCATCGCGCGCTGCGCCTCATTCACCGGCGGCCAGTCTTCCACGCGCATCGGGTCCACCAGAATCACTCCCAGGATCTCATCGGGATACTCGGCCGCATAACGCTGCACCACCAGGCCTCCAAATGAATGCCCAACCAGCACGTAAGGCCCCGGTATCTTCGCGTGCCGCAGCATGTCCCGCAACTCCCGCGCGATATTCGAGGGCGTGCGCTCGGAGTCGCTTGGGCTGCTCCAGCCCAAACCGCTGCGGTCGTAACTCACCGCGCGCGCGTACGCGGCCACGACTTCCTGCACCCGCAGCCAGTTCTGGCTGGTCGCCGCGATGCCCGACTCGAAGATTACCGTCGGGCCATCCCGCATCCCCCGCCCCATGTCGGACACATACATCCGCCGTCCGTTCCCAACATCCACCATCCGGCCCAGCCCGAGAAAACGTCTCCGGTCGTTCAGTGCCCCGATCCATTGATAGATCATGCCCACCGCTGGCACCGCGGCAATCGCCAACAAGAGCCAGCCTAGCCAAAGCAGTCGACCCATACTTACTTCTCTCCTTCGGTTGCAGGTTGATTCAGGTCGAAGTCCTTGCGCCCGAGTTTTGCGTGCTCTGTCCCGTTTTCGATCATCAGCAGCGAGGAGCCAGGCTTTCCCTGCACCTTGACCTCAATCTGGCTCGCCGACCAGACACCGTTGTTCCGGCGCAGGCCAAAGGAAACGAAATCCTTCTGTTGCCCCGATCCGCGCAGCGTCTTCACCACATGCACGGGGTAGAAAATCTCCTGATCGATCCACGAAATCACTGACCCATAATAACTTCGATCCTCCGCGCCCGGAATGCTCTTGAGCACATAACAATCCCGTGCGCCATACTTCGCCGGAGCCTGAAGCTCCTGGCCAGTCCAGAACAGATGGCCTTCCACCATGTCCTCGTAGGAGAAGCCCGTACCCGCCACCGGGTCATTCCAATGCTCGAAGGGCAACGCGACCGGCCCTTTGGCGCCTGGCTGTACCACCTCGATGGTGATGTGCCCGTTGACGCTCATGTGCAGCAGCATACGTGTCCGCGCCGCTGCAGGCTCAGTGATCTCGCTCAGCAGGCGCAACCCGTCGGGAAACCAGTGGCCTTTCATCGTGAGCCTGTAGCTGGTGCGCTCGCCATCGGCCCCCACCTGCACCAACTTGCCCGAAGCGCGGAAATCCGACGTCTCGATCCGTTGGCGCGTTCCCTCCAGCACCGCGCTCTGGTCGGCAGGCGCAGCCACGGCCTCACACGCAAATGGCAAGGAAGTCAGAACCAGCAGCGTAGGGATCCAAATCCACGTCGATCGCGCATTGATTCCCATCCCCATACCCCACCGGGTCAGACACGTCGTCGGGCGCCTGCGCCAGACGTTCTTCCAAGCAAAATTGGCCACCGTCAACGTCAAGCTCGTTCCGGACTGGATATGGTTTCTGGAGGCATGTCTTCCCTTTAGACTATTCACCTCAAGCGAGCCTGTCCACTGGCATTTGAGCTGCGCCGCTGGGCCACGCGGCGCATCCCCAAAAAGATCGGGCCGGATGCGATCCCGAAGGATCCCGTCCGGCCCGGTATTCAGCGCTTCTTTAGAAAATGTAGATTGGCATGCTATACGACCTGGATACCGCCAAGGTCGCGGTGAGTGCATCGGCGGTGGCGCTCGACGTCGCGTTAGCCGAGAGCGTGAGCGGCCCGGCAGCCAGCGTCTCCGTGGCATTCGCGGTCGCGGCGGACGAGAGCGTGATCGTGTTCGACCCGACGGTGGCGATGGTCGCGCCCGTTGGAATCCCGGTCCCGCTAATCGCCTGTCCAGCCGCAAGACCGGTCGTGGAGGACACACTCGCTACCGTCGTGCTGCCAGTGGCAATGGTGCCCGTGAAGGCAACCGGTACTGACGCAATCGTCGCGCCCGCGGGTATGCCAGTCCCTGCAATCGTCTGCCCCACCGCGAGGTCGAGCGTGCTGGAGATCGACGTTACCGACGCGCTGCCATTCGCAATCGTTCCCGTGAAGGCGGGGAGCGGTGTTGTGCCGCTTATGGTGACGACGACATTCTGGTTTCCAGTGGGAATCGGCGTGTAAAGAGTCGAATTATTGCCACCGCAACCAATCATCCCGGCGCTCACCGCACAGATGGCGATCAGCATCCACAACACCTGGCTCAGTCTGCGCCGGCGACGCACGCAGAAGGCGAGGACGCCAAACGGCAGGAAGGCAAGTGCCGTCCTGGTTGCGACAGTCCGCACCTGTGAAGTGTTGAAGCCAATCGGCTCCGACACCGGGGTAGAGACAGCGAGGACAACCGTGGAGGTGGTAACGCCGCTGGCTCCGTTGGTCCCCGCGCTGGCCTGTGCCGGCAGGCACTGGTTGGTGCCCGTGGTGAGGCAGGAAGTCGTCGGCGTCATGAAGCAACTGATGTAGCTGGGATGACTTGTCGTACAAGCCACGTTGATCGGACCGATACCAACGCCGGTGTTGCTGCCGCCGCCGTTAAAGCCCAACACCGCTTGCAGCTGCAGCGTTCCCGTCTCCAGAGTAGACGAACTCTGGCCGGAAGCCGAAGGCAGACCATTGCCACTGGGAACGACGCCCGGATTGACGTCGATCAGAACGAACGTGGAAGTGATGTTGAAGTCCGCAAAGTCAACCACCAGCGGGAACGCAGCACTCTGCGTCGTTGGGCAGGATGCAGTAGCTAAGCCACCTGCCACCGAGCACACGAAGTTGCCCTTGGCGTCGCTGGCGCTGAGGGTTGCCGGCCCGCCGACGATGCAAGAAGGCGGTACGTTCGACCCCGTGCAAGGCGGCGGCACGCAGTTGGTTGTCTGCGCCGTCGAGCAAACCGGTGGGATGCAGTTGGTGCCCGATGTCGCCGTGCAGAGCGGCAGGTCTCCGCTGTAGGTGAAGGTCAGGTAGTGGATTGCCGGCGTGTTCTCCGTTGCCGGCAGAGCAAATGTGCCGGTTCCACCGGATATGTTCACCGGAACATTGCAGTTGCTGGTTACGGTCGCCGAGCATGGAGGATAGGTGTTGTAGCAGTAGCTGGTCACCGTCGACGAGCAGGGCTGGGTGAAGCAGTTCGCAGTCACCGTTAACGAGCACGGAATGTTGCAGTTGGTAATGAGCGATGCCGTGCAGGGCGGACTGTAAGTGTAGCAGTTGGTCATCGCCGCCGTGCAAATCGCAGCGTAGCAATTGGAGGTTACGGTTGACGAGCAGGCCGGCACCCCGGATGCTGGCGGCAACGGCTGCAAGGCGGTGCTGGTGTCGAAGAAGGTAGGCGTGATCGCGATAAAGTTATCCGTCACTGTCACCATACCATTGGGTATTCCGTTCCCGGCGGTGACCAGCGTGCCCACCGAAAGCGCGAAGCTTCCTTTGTTCACGTTCGCTGGCAGTTCGCAGGTCGCGGTGGGTGGCAAAGAAGGGACGGTGGTGCTGAAGTTCGCGTTGCAGACGCCCGCGGCCGGCGTGACCGTGATTCCCGCAGGCGCCGGAATCACCCTGTCCGAACCTCCCGGCACATGGGTGACCGATCCCGTGCAGGCTGCAGGGATTGTACTGTAAGTGTTGCAGTTGAGTGTACTTGGCATAATCGTTATGTTGTAGTTGCCTTTCGGCTTGCCCGATACCGTCGGGTACACCTGGTACACGCCGACATTCAGGACCGATGAGTCCATGGCGACTGGAGGTACTGTCGGTGGCCCGTTCGTGAACGTCGCACTCAACTTGCTCAGGTCGTTGCCCACTGCTCCCGTAATCGTCATCTGCGAGGCATAGTTGAACGATGCAGCTCCGTACACCGTTGTGTAATCGGGAACGGTAACCGTCAACGGGGCCTGGTTCTCGGTCACTGTGGCGAGTGCGGGTCCTCCACCCGAAGTCGTTACAGCCGGGGAGCCGTAACTACAGGCGTTTGTGCCGCTGAAGGTCACCCCGATGTCATAAATGTTAACGGGGGAGAATTGGCTCGCGCCGCCGGGGTTAAAGGTCGCCGTCACGCCCGCAGGCAGCGGGGGAGTGATGGACCCGGTGATCGCCGGAACTAGCTGCCCGTAGGTATAGGTGACCGAGTTGGCCGTTACCGAAGTCGGTGATAATATCCCCGGAACGGTAAGCACAATCGGCGTCGCGTCTGTAAGGCCGTCCGGATCGTTTGTCGCAGGCGTGTACACCGCGCTTACGGTGTAGGCCAGGCCCTGCGCCATCGTAGGCAGCGTATAGGTTGCCACGCCGCTGCCATTCAGGGTGACTGGTCCTGAAGTCCCACCCGCGCCGCATAGGCCGGCGTTGGCAGTCCCGGCGTCGATCGCGTAGGTGAACGTGACCGTGCCCGCCGGAGTGCCGCCTATATGAGGATTGGTGGCCGTCGCGGTTATGACCGCCGTCGAGCCCACGGCAGGCGTCAGCCCTACCGAGGACGTCAGGGTGAGGACGGCCTCCGGGTTCCCGCCGTTGGCAAGCAACGCCACCGACTGAGTCCCATTCACCGTCAGCGTTGCGCTGGCTGAGCTGCTGCTCGTCGGCAGGAAGGTCGGGGAGATGGTGCAGCTATCTCCCGCCGGCAAGACCAGGTTTGCATACAGCGTGGTGCAATTCGGGGGTGCCGTGCCGGTGCTGAACGCAGAGGCCGCCGAGCCCGAAATCGCTTGGAAGCTCGCCGCTGGAGCGAGAGTCAGAGGCTGGTTGCCGATGTTGGTCACCGTCAACACGCCCGTGCATGGCTGGCTGCCTCCGGCGACCGGGCAGCCCACCGGTGTACCGGCGACACCCGACGCAGTGGCCAGGTCCTGCGGCACGATTCCGAACTGAACCGTCGGATTGATGCGGTTAACACCCACGATCTGGTGGTTGCCCGAATCCGCAACGTACAGGTTTCCACTCGGGTCCAGCGCAATTCCCCCCGGGCTGTTCAGACCGCTCAGGTTGAGGGCGTACGGAAGCCCATTGGGCGACCCAGCCGCGGGCGCCACCCATACCAGGTTGGTCGAGCTGTCGGAAATATAGACGTTCCCCGCTGCATCCGCCGCAACTCCGCTCGGAGTCGTAATGCCCTGGCCGCCAAATAGCGGAAGGTGGGTCAGTGCACCAAGTCCCACCACGTTGCCGGGCTGCAGATCGCCGCCGCCAGGCGGGATGCGAACCACCTCGCCGGCGGGATTCGACGTGTCAGCAACATAGATGTTGTTCTGCGAATCGACAGCGATGGCAACCGGGCTCACAAACCCCGCCACGCCGGTGCCGACGAGCAGAGGAATTGCGCCGCCTAGATTGATGTTGGCCGGTATTTCCACTACCGCTCCATTGCCGGTATCGGCAACGTAGACGTTCCCCTTCGTATCGACTGCCAGGCCCTGAGGAGCCTTGAACTGATACTGCGGTGGTGCAGTCGTTCCAGTAACGGCGCCAGGCGTCGGATCCGGTCCAAGAGCCGCTACCGAAGGCACGTTGGTGGGCAGCGTGCAATCGCCCGCAGGGCTCCCGGTCGCAGGGTAGCAAGTCGCGCCCGCAATCCAAACATAGTTGCCAAGAACCGACTGGGCGCCGCCCGGAGTCACCTTGACCACCCGGTTGTTACCCGTGTCGGAGATATACACATTGCTCGCCGCATCGACGGCTACGCCCATCGGCCCGCTCAAACCGGTCCCGACCGTGGTTGCAGGTCCATTGGGGACGTTGAAGGCGCTGGTCGGCTGGGCCACAACTCGGTTGTTCGTCGGGTCCGCAATATAGACAACGCCCGCCGAGTTTACGGCCACTTGGGGAACTGGACCCAACGCGACCGAAGAATTCACCGTGAGCGGGATTCCCTGCCCACCATCAATCGCCATCTGCGCGCCCTCACCAATACCGGTGAGTTGGAAGGTATAGTTCCCCCCATTTGCGGTGTGGGCCACCAACTGCGCCTGTCTCAATCCCACCGCGGCCGGATTAAAGGTCACGTAGACCAGGCAGTCGTATCCCGTATCCGCCGGAACCAGTGAGATCCCCAGCTGTGTGCAGGTCGGAAGGCCGACAATGTTTGTCGGGTTCGACGCCGGAGGCCACAGCTGGAAGTTGCCGCTGTTGGATAAGGGTGTGTTGTTAAAGCCCGACATACTGCCGTTGACCAACGAACCCATGGGCCACTCAGGCGTGGTCGTGTTGATGGCGAAGTCCGTCGAAGGCGTGATCGAAAATGCAGACGTGGTATACCCCACCGCGCCGCCATCCGGAATGGTCGTAGCGCTTACGCCGGCGGGAGGGTTCCCCGCATCGAAATGGACCTGGATAGGCTGCGTGATCGGATTGTTCGGTTTCGCGCTGGCTAGCGCGGTCCCGGGGAAATCATTGCCTACGCGAATCTCCCTCAGAAGGTTCCAGCCGCTATCCATTAGGAAGAGGTTCCCCTGCCCATCCGATACTTGGCCGTACTTAGCCGTACTTATGTAGGCGGTGGCCGCGGGGCAGCCATCTCCGGAAGGGTCGTAAGTAATCGGCCACACTGGGTTCGTTAACACCACTGGGCCGAAGTTGTTGGCGGCTCCGGAAGAGCCATAAACGCAGTACCACGGGTTCGTGAACGTAGCAAACGTTTGGTATACGCCTGCAACGGTCGTCACAGCCCTTGCGTGCGCTGCGCCGTTGGCGGTGTCGCCAGCTGTGATTTGGGTCACCGTCGAGGAGTATTGGTCCATGCGGCTGACTGCCGGATAGTGGCCGTCGTTCCACCAAATCGTGCCGAACGTGTCCTCCGATAGGTCCGTCGCCCGGACAGACACATCGATGTTGTTGATGCCATAGGCAAGCGGTACGACGCTCAGCAGGGTGATCGTGGACGCCGCCGGGTTATCGATGGTGACGTACCAGTCGCCGTAGACCAGCGGCAGTTCCGGTGGCGCGGCATTCTGGCCGGTTACAACTCCGTTCGGACCATAAGCGCTAGTCAGGAACGGGGCCTCCGCATCGAGCAGATTGGTAACTGGAGCCCCGCCCGCATACGCCACACCGGTAAAGATGCCCGGCGGGGTTGTGCCGCTTCCCGTCCCGTTGAATTGAAATGTGTTGCCGTACGCGTCGGTGTAGCTGCCTACCCACTGATTCGTGGACGGAACCTCGTTCACCGGCCCGTTGATGCCTGTGCCCTGAAGGGTAGTGGAGATGCCGGGGCATAGGATGGTCACCTGGGCGCCCTGGGTGGTCGAGTTACCGTTGCAATTCGTAATCGAACGCATGTACCCGGGCGCTACCGTGTACTGGTAGAACGTCTGTGGGGTCGCTTGCGTATTGATGACCCGCACGTTCGCGTCGCCGACGTCCGCAATGTAGATATTTCCCGCACTGTCCAGGCTGATCAGGCCGGGTTTATTCAGCGTGGCTCCCTGGACGACCGGAGGAGCGGCGGTGTTCTCGAACGCCGGAGCATTGTCGCTGATGACGCCGTTATACGTAGCCATGGAGGCGCAGGTAGCGCCGGTGTTGGTCGGGTTTCCCACATTAATCGTTCCGGCGATGTGGTAGATGTACCCCGGCAGCACTCCGCCGGCGGCCTTTACCGCACCCGGATTCACCGCTTGAATAAACGCCGCAACCTGCGCCCCACCCCGGTAGATGACAGCAGCCATCATCTGGGTGCTGTCGGTAAAGTAGACGTTGCCGTACCCGTCGACCGCGATCCCGGAGAGTCCGGCCCCGAGCCGGGACCCGACCGCTGGAGCGCCGTCCGAGCATCCGGTCACGGCTTTTCCGCCCGACGGAAAAAGTGCTCCCGCGATGGTGTTGATGATTCCCGTCTGCGCGTTGACCTCGCGGATTAGCGCATTGTTGGTGTCGGTGATGTAGAGGTTGCCCACCGAGTCGACCGCGACCATGTGCGGCGCATTCAACTCCGCACCCGTCACCACGGTCCCCTGGAGATTTGCCGCCGAAGTATAGACGCAGTTGGCGGTGATCGTCGCCGAACAGTAAATGTACGAGATCGCCGATAACCCCTCGCCGGTATAGCCGCTCGACGGCGTAGTAGCCGTCGAACCTATGAACTGGGCGTTGCCGGCGGCCGTCACCTGGGTATACGGCACTAGTAACGGCGCATTGCCAGAGTTCGCGGCCATTGCAGTTCCTACCCCGGCCACAGAGAGAACCACGGCTACTGCCAGTTGGGAGAGCGTGCGCGTCGAGACGATGTGTTTGCGGAAGAGCATCGGGGTCACCTAGTCCTTAATAAGTACATTTGCGATCCGGCAGCCCGGGCAAAGTGACCCCCAGGACGCTGGCTGGTTTCCCATAGGAAACGGTTTCGAAAAATAAGGGGCATAATACGTTCTGATCGAAGAGACATGCAAGAGAAATCTTCCAGCCGGGCCGCCTCGGGGAAATGAAGGCCTAATTGCCACCTTTTCCTCCTGGCTGACCGGTTGCTCCGGCCGGATTCTTACTCACCTTCAGCGGAATCTCCAGCGTGCCGACCTTGTCGGCCACGGCATCGAGAATGCCCACTCTAAGAAAAATCTCCCCGGGTGGAAGATCGAGCTGTTGCAGAAACTGAAACGGCGACTTCAACCGCTGCTGATACTGCTCGGATGTTAAGGGCCGCGGGCTGATGGTCTGACTCAAACCCGTGATGCGCTTGCCAAATACATCGTAGGCGGCGAGGTCGAATTCAAGCGAACAGGTGTGGGTCCCACCCGGACCCTCCCGGAATGCAATCTGCCGCGAAGGCACCAGGTAAACAAGCTCGTAGCGCACCAGACGCTTGTCCGTCAGCTTGGGGTCGAGAGTGCCGAAGATCGGAGGATCGTCCGGCCTCGCTTGCTCGGTGCTGGGCGCCACGCGAACGTCAAACAGGACCTGGCTCGAAGTGGGAACGCCCCTTTGCATGGAGGCCTGCATATCGTTTCCGAACGGCTCCGGAGCGGTCGTGGTTAGTGGCAGCGCGGGAGTGATCGCATTGTCCAGAATGTCGTCCGCGTTGTAGCCGCGCCGGTACGCCAGATGAACGCCCGGACGGTTCACCTCCACTTCGATGGCGTGATACCTGCCGTCAAAGTTGAGGTCCGGAGGAACGTAGGAAAGGCTGTAGTAGTTGGCCCCGTTATCGATTGCCTTGCTGACCGCGCTCTTCAGATCGTTGGTGTTGTAATATGCCGCGCCGCCGGTCGCCTCGGCCACCGCCTCCATCCCCAGCAGCTCCCCGCCCTTCTTTTGCTGGAAGGCGCCCTCGGTGGTCGCAACCTTGGCTGCCGTCCTGGCGTTGATGCTCGTCAAATGCTGGTCGGCGCCGGCGGCCGGGTTGCTGAATAACTTGCGCGCGTCCACCGGATACACCGCGACCTCTGCCGTCGTCAGCAGATCGGCCGTCTTGCGCAGGTCCTTGGCGTAGTCTGTGATTCCCTGCAGGTCGTTAACGCCTCCACTGGGAAAGATGTTCAGCGGCATCCCCTCGGTAAACCAGATCAGGTTCTTCCGTCCCTTGATGCCGGCCACATAAGCGGCGATCTGGTTCAGCGCCTCCAGCGTCATCCGGTTGCGCACGTCCTGCTGTTCGACCGTATTCTCGTTTTCGAACTGCTGGATCAGCGCCGCGGTGCTATCGCTCTCAAGATCCGCGTTATCCGCCTCCAGTTGACTGTCCACCTGGGAATCGAGTACCCCGGCGCTGTCGTTGTCAATGAAGGGAGACGGCAAAGCCCGGTTCTTCTTGCTGTCGACGACCGCAATCAGAATCGATGGGTCGGAGGTGAATCCCTGCAGGATGCGCAGGCTGCTGCCCAGACTGAGCACCGCAATCCGCGTCCCCCGTGGCATGCTCTTCAGATACTTGATCGAGTCCTGCTTCATGAACATCTGGTCGGCGGGAAGCGTATTCAAGGCATCCAGCAACAGGATATTCACCGCGTCGGTGGTCGGAACGGGCTGCAAGTTGTTGTATACGTTCGGCGGCAGCTTGGGCGGTATTCGTTCGGCCGTCGGCGTGTCCGCTTCCTTGTACTCCTGAAAAGATTGGAGCGCCTGCGGCTTGCCGTCTTCTTTTACGGTAAAGTCGGATTGCCTCAGATTCTGGATCGGCTGGCCCTTCGCATCGGTCACCGTCACATCTACCACCGTCTCCCGAGAAGTCACGCGGAGCGTAATCCCGCTCGATTGCGGTGCGCCCTGTGGGGAGGCTGCCGCGGCGCCGGAATCAACCGCCGCCTGGCCTGTCGGCTCCGACTCCGCTCCACGCGCTCCAAGCTCGGCCGTGCCGGCAGTCAACGCAATCGCCGCCAACAGGGCTCTGCCCAGCCGAATCCTGCTCTTGCGCCCCAGGCCAAATGCCACAGGTTCACTACCCCCCGGTCCGTCGGAGTGGGCACAATCGCGCTGTTGTTTGCTTAGGATTTCGCTCTCCAGGGTTGCCCCGGCCAGGTCTCCGTACATCTCCGGCAATGCCCGCCGGCCGAGTCGGCTCACACCCACTTTTTTCCGCGGGAACGCAAATTCAGCGTGAATCTGGGCAGGAAACAAAGTAGCATGTTGCGTGAAGCTTGAAAACTTAAATCTTCCCGGCAACGCTCGCCCGCTTCTGTTTGGCACGACCGCCAAAATTGCCGGGGGATCACACTAAACCGTTTCAACGGCGAAACATTTTCTTATTGACAATCACCTTCGTAACCAAATACTTTTTTCGCGTTCCGGCTCATCAGTATTTTTACGTTTCTAGTTACCGGCGCAAGGCTTTTTGGGAACCATTTCAGCCCAAAGCCTTATTCGGCGCAAAACAAAATTAGATGGAGCAAAACTATGTATCGCAACACGACAGTTGGGTCTTTGCCGCTCGGGCTTTCACGCCGTCTCCTCACACAATGCTGCTCCCTCTTCGTCTGCCTGATGCTTTGCTGCGGCATGGCCCTGTGGGGCGGCCTGGCGCTGCATGCTCAGAGCACGGCCGGCGGCGGCATTCAGGGGACCATCACCGATCCAACCGGCGCTGTCGTTAGAGACGCCGAAGTCACCGCGACCAATACCGATACCGGGGTGGCGACAACGAAGAAGACCAACAACGACGGGGTCTATTCGATGATTCTGCAAGTCGGGCCGTACAACGTCGAAGTGGTTGCCAAAGGCTTCTCACGGCACCTCCAGGAGAATGTTTCCGTCGACAACGCCTCCATGCTCGGCCTGAACATTAAGCTCTCCGTCGGCGGCGCCAGCGAAACCATCACAGTCACCGACGCTCCGTCGCCCCTCGATACCACCGACGCGACGCTCGGCGGCACCATCGAAAACGATCTGTATTCCCAGCTTCCGCTCTCCATGAACGGCGGCCCGCGCGATCCGACCGCATTCCAGTACCTGATGCCCGGCGTGCAGGAAAATCCGGACAACAACACCGGACAGGGCACCAATAACGGAAACTCCGGCATCTATGGAGGCACCGGCCAGACCAACCTCAACGAGAACTACATCGAAGGCGTGCCCGTTTCCAGCATCGCCCAGCAAGGCAGCAGCGTTCCCGTCATGAATGCGGTATCGGTGGATGCCGTCAACCAGTTCTCCGTGCAAACCAGCGGCGCGTCCACATCGTTCGGCGGAGCCGGAGTTACCAACTACACCATCAACTCAGGCGGCAACCAGTACCACGGCACCGTCTTCGATTTCGTCCGCAACACCATGTTCGACACCTGGGGCTACTTCGCCAAGGTGGCCAACGCCGAAACCGGCATTGCGGTAAAGCCGGGCGAGCACCAGAACAACTACGGCGGATCGCTCGGCGGTCCCATCATGAAGGACAAGCTCTTCTTCTTCGGCAGCTATGAGGGCTATGTCGGATCGAGGGTCACCAATACACCGTCATACATCACCGTGCCCACCTGCGCCGAGCGCGGGCTCGCTTACGATGCCAAGGGACACTGCACCGTCGTTACCGGCGTATACAACTTCACCGACGTGTTAGGTTCCCAGGCCGCCTATCTCAACGACCCAACCAGCGGCGGGTACGGCTCGCGTCAGGCATATCAGGGTTTGCTCAATGGCATTGGCACCAACAACGTCGTCCCCCCATCCGCGATTTCTCCCATCTCGCAGTATCTGGCGAGCGCCCTGCCCCTGCCCACCAACGGTGCGACCCAAACCAACTACCTCGCCAGCCTTCCCCTGGGCACGTCGAACTATGACATCGATGTTCGTCTCGACTACACCCTGAACACGCGCAACAAGTTCTCGGTGCTGGGCCTCGGCGGTCTGGTCGGATATGGCAAAGGGTTGCCCGACTATCCCAACCAATCCCAGCTCCCCATACCCTATGCCAGCGGCGCATACGAGGCCCAGAAGACCGCCACCGGCATCCTTTCCTACACCTACATCGTCTCCCAGACGATGATCAATTCGCTCAAGTACAGCTACACCCGTAGCTGGGGAGAAGGGTTCTCGCTGACCGATAGCACCCAGGCGGCAGCCAACGCCCACTCCAGCTTCTGCTCCCTCCCCGGGCAATCCCTGGGGCCATGCAACTCCACCGCCGCAGGCATCAACAACCTGCCTGCGGGCAATGCCGCCAACAGCATGCCCTCTGTGACCTTCCACAATGACAGCAGCGCCCCCCCCATCCCCGGGAATGAGAAGCCGCAGCCTGCCTGGGCGTCCACCGCCAGCACCGGCCCCACCGCCCAGAACAGCTACACCGTCATCGACAACCTGCAGTGGACCCATGGCCGCCACAACATCCAGTTCGGAGCCCAGGTGCAGTGGCTCGAAGCCAACGGTGGCAACCCTGCTGTCGGCGGCTACAGCAACACATTGAACCTCACCGCCGATGCCAACGACACCGCCGGGCCCACCTGCACTACCGGCAGCCCTTTGTACCCCAACTGCAACGGCGACGCATTCGCCAGTTTCCTGGTCGGGGTCTACTCCAACGGCAGCGTCACCGCCAAGGTCATCAACGAAGTCGGCGGACGATTCAGGCCGATGGCGCCCTACGTCCAGGACAACTGGCAGGTGAGCCCCAAGCTGACCCTGAATCTCGGCTTCCGCTACGATTACCTCCAGCCCTACCACGAGGTCAAAGATCGCCTCTCCTTCCTGAATGTCAACACCATAAACCCCATCGTTGGCATCCCGGGCGTAATCGAGTTTGCCGGCTTCCCCAACGCCAGCACCACCCCCGCCTACGCGCCTTATATCTGCCACTGCACCACCCCGGTTCACCCCTACAACAAGAACTTTGAGCCGCGCCTCGGCTTCGCCTACGCCTACACGCCAGCCACGGTCTTCAGTGCCAACTTCGGCATCCAGCTCACCCACGCGGGTGGCGCAGGCGGAGGAGCAACTGCAGCCGGCGGTTCGGGAAACTCGGGAGAGTTTCAGCAGACCACCACGTATAGCCAGGGTGGAACCAACTCGACTCCAGCCTTCTTCCTGAATCCTTTGATCCCAGCCAACTCCAGTCCTGCCGCGGTTGAGACTCCACCCAGCCAGGGTACCCAGCCCCAACTGACGACCGGCTATGGCCCGGCAGTCCCCTGCGTCACGGCAGGCACCTGCAGTCCCTTCTCCACCTTCCCGCCGTGGACTCTGCCCGGAATCACGGTCAATCCGCTGGCATCGACCGGCAACTATCCCTTCGGGCCCGTCTTCGCCGACCACTTGAACGACTACGTGTGCAACACCTCCGATAACAAGACCTGCAATGCCCAGGGGGTCAATTTTGCCGACCCGTACTACGGCGGGCGCGGTCCGCAGCTCATCACCTATGCCTTCTCCATCCAGCACATGATCAACAAGAAGGCGGTCCTCACCGTTTCCTATTCTGGATCGGAAACCCACTTCCTCAGCGGCGGCGGCGGCCGTGGCTACGCTAATAACGAATTCTCCCCGGACTATAACCGCCTGATTGGAACCGATTACTCGACCGGCGGATCCTACACAGGCGCTACCCCGAGTGGCGGAGTCATTACCGCGGCTTCCAATTTTCCCTATCCCCTCTACAACGGAACGGGTGCAACCATAGGCCAGTCCCTGAGGCCCTTCCCGCAGTTCAAAACCATGTCCGACCTCTGGGGAGATACCGGAAACTCCAATTACAACTCGCTCCAGATGCTGCTGGTTCAGCGTCCTTGGCACAACCTGTCCGGAACCATCGGATACACCCGTCAGAAACAGATCGACGACACTGGCAACCACAGGAGCGAGTTCCCCATTGGCCCGCAGGATGGAAACTTCACCAAACTCTACAGCGCCAACGAGATTGATCGCGGCCTGGGGCAGAACGACCAGACCAACAAGCTCGACGTTACCTGGGTCTATGCCTTCCCCATCGGTCGCGGGCAGGCGTTCTTCGCGACCAACCGCCTCATGGGCCTCATCGGCGGAGGCTGGCAGCTCTCGGGCATCTATCGCTATCGCGATGGATACCCGCTGCAGATCACAAACAACCAGGGCTGCATGTCCAACGCCATCGGCGTCGGCAACCTTGGGAGCAGTCCTGCTCCCGCCGGCCTAACCTGCTTGCCCGACTACAGCCCTACATTCGACAAGCGCCAAGTGCGCATCAATGGCAGATGGGGCCGCGGTCCGGGATCCAATGCCGTTAACTTCAACACCATCTCGTATATCAATCCGCAGGCCTTCCAATGTGTCGATTCGTATGCGGCCAACCCCACCTACACCTGCGGGTCCGTTTCTGAACCTAACATAACCACGAAGATCGGCAACGTCGCCCGCTCGGCTCCAGACGGCCTGCACGGACCCGGCTGGTGGGATGTCCAAATGGGCCTGCGGCGCACCTTCAATATTCATGAAAGCGCGAAGGCGAACATCACCTTCCAGTTCGAGGCGGACGTGGATAACCTCTTCAACTCCACCTTCTTCAACATCAACAGCACGGCTTGGCAGGGCATCGGCAACACCAGCTTCGGTCAGGTCAACGGTCAGAACAGGAGCATCCCGCCGCGCGATTTTCAGTTCGCGGGTCGCTTCCGGTTCTAACCTATCGCCCGGATCTACGGGCTTCATTTCACCGAATGGCGGCCAACCTGGCCGCCATTCTCTTGCCCGTTCCCCACGCCCTGTCCGCTCATGCACGCGCGAGTGCTTCGCCTTGTTTCAGCCGCCGCGCAGCATCCCGAAGAGTAGTACCGCCAGCACGATCGCGCTTACCGCAATGTACAGCCGGTCCTTCTCCAGAACAAAGGCAATCACCGCGAACATTACCCGGCAGATCGGCGTCGCGACCAGCAGCAGGATGCCGAGATCGATCACCGCCAACGCATCCCCTTGGGCGATCCCACGCAACATCGCCGCCGGATGGCGCAATCGAAGCGGCTGGGCAACGAATACCCGGTAGTTCGATCGCTCGTGGGCTCGCGGCATCAAGTACAGGATTCCGCCCGTCAGCACCACGGTCGCTGCCAGCAGCACTCCCACCTGCAGCAGCCGGCCCATGATGATTTCCATCCGCCGATCGTCGAAGCTCTCCGCGAGAGGATGCGAATCGCGTTCCGCAGGCGAATGCTGCGGCGCGGACATAGCGGAATTCGGGTTCATCGTCACACCCTCCCCAGCCAGCCGTTAACGATCATCTCAATGCCCAGCGCCAAAATCACAAACGCAAAGATCGTTCGCAGCAACGATACCCGGCTCTGCGCCAACACCTTCGCTCCCAGCAACGAACCCGCCAGCACGCCCAGCATCACCGGAAACGCCAGTCCAGGATCAATGTAACCGCGCGCAAGATAGATGCCAGCGCTGGCTGCGGCCGTCACCCCAATCATGAAGTTGCTGGTGGTCGTGGATACCTTGAACGGGATGCGCATGATCTTGTCCATCGCCAGCACTTTCACCGCGCCCGACCCGATCCCCAGCAGCCCCGACAAGGTGCCCGCCCCGAACATCGTCGCAAAACCCCACGGGATACGGTCCACCTGATACGCCTGCTTGCCCCCTCTGCCATCGGGAAACGAACCCGACATCCCCAAGCGGTCGGACCACGGGTTGGGCCACGCCTTCGCCGAAGCCAGCGCCGCCTGGTTCCGCGAAAGCCACGCGGAGTAGATCAGTACCAGCCCGAACAGGATCGCCAGGACGCGCGTTGGCGCCCGCGTCGCCAGGAACGCCCCCAGCACCGCTCCAAAGGTCGTCGCAACCTCCAGGAACATCCCGATGCGGACGTTCGAATAGCCCTCGCGAACATAGGCGGCGGCGGAGCCTGACGAAGTGGCAATCACTGAGATCAGTGACGCTCCAATCGCGTACCGCATATCCACATGGAACCCCAGCGTCAGCAAAGGAATCAGAACCACCCCGCCGCCAAGTCCGGTGAGCGCACCCAGCCACCCCGCAACGAACGACCCAAGAAAGAGCAGGGAAGTAAAAACAATAAGCGGCATCGGGCCTCATTATTCCACGGATGCACCTGCCGCGGTGATCGACCATCGCATCAAATCGTTACTTCGCAAGGCGGATGATGCGCACGTCCCGTGCAACTTCGCGCGACAGGTCGAAAACTCTCGCCGAGCGCCCCACCCGCACGGAATAGCCGTCGCAACCCCTTGCCGAGCTCTTCCTCACGCGCACCCGCGCGCCTGGCGTAATCCCGCAGGCTTCAATTAACCTCAGGTTCTGCGCATCCCGGTCAGACACGCTGTCGATCACGAAAGTCCCTTCCCGCACCACGTCCGCCAGCAACATGGACTCGCGCGCCGCCATCTCTCCCTCTATGGTCGGGATCGAATGCCCGTGCGGATCGATCTTGGGATGCCCCAGTTTGGCGGCGATCCGCTCCTCGAAGCGCTCCGAGATAAAGTGCTCCAGCCGTTCCGCCTCCTCATGCACTTCTTCAATCGGGTAATCCAGCACTTCATACAGAAATGTCTCGATCAGCCGATGATGGCGCACCACCTCCAGCGCGCGCCGCTTTCCTGCCTGGGACAACACCACGCCATGATGCCGTTCATACGCCACCAGCGGCGCCGGCGAGGCGGCCAGCTTTTGCAGCATGTTCGTCACCGAGGCAGGCGCAACCGACAGGCGCTCCGCCAGCGCCTTGATCGTCACCCGCGACTCCTCGCGCCCTCCCAGGTACAGGATGGCCTTCAGGTAGTTGTCCACCGATTCGGTGTTGCCGTTCGCCCGGCGGTGCGTTGGCATGTACATCTCCGGTTCTTTGCAGCGGGTCAGTTTAGATCCCGTCTTGAAAGGCGCGGGCTTTAGCCCGTACATAAGATCCCGTTTTTGAAAGGTACGGGCTTTAGCCCCTGGGGGAAGATTCCTCAAACTGACCCACTACTCGTTCCTTGTTAGTTTGACCTAAATCTCCAATTTAGGTATACCTAGTGATTAGTAGGCTAACCTAATATCTCTCCGGTGTCTGTACCGGGCTCCATCAACCGCGGTGCCCGGCTCGACCGGCGCCGATCTTCGCAGGTTGGCTCAAATCTCCACGGAGCGGAATGGCTGATCTCTCCCCAATCGAAGGCCCGGGCCGCGTCTCGGCCAAAGTGGCGGACGCGCCGCTCGCGGCCTCTTCTCTCGACAGTCCATCCGGCGCGGCGCCTGCCGCCCTGCCCAAGTTCCATCGCAACCCGATGTGGTCCTACTTCGGCCCGGCCTTCGTTGCCTCCGTCGCCTACATCGATCCTGGCAACTTCGCCACCAACATCCTGGGCGGCACGCAGTTTGGCTACCGCCTGCTCTGGGTCCTGCTTTGGTCGAACGCCATGGCCATGCTCATCCAGTATCTCTCCGCCAAGCTGGGCATCGTCACCGGCCTCACCCTGCCCCAGAACTGCCGCAAATATTTCTCCCGGCCCACCACCTTCGGCCTCTGGATCGCCGCCGAAATCGCCGCCGTCGCCACCGATCTCGCCGAATTCCTCGGCGCAGCCATCGGCCTCGACCTGCTCTTCGGCCCCCTGCTCTACGCCCGCGGCTTCACTCCCAAGGAGTCCTTGCTTGCGGCTGCGCTCGTCTCCACGGTCCTGGTCTTCGCCATTCTCGCGCTCGACCTCGCCGGCTTCCGCTGGCTGGAGCGCGGCATTATGGGCTTCGTCGCCATCATCGGCGTCTCCTACGCCTTCGAGGTCTTCCTCGTCCATCCCGATTGGAAGCTCGCCACCATCGCCACCCTGCTGCCCACCCTCGACCGCTCCACTGCGCAGAACTTCCACGACAGCATCTACGCCGCCGTCGCCATGCTGGGCGCCACCGTCATGCCGCACGTCGTCTATCTCCACTCCGCGCTGGTGCAGCCACGCCTCAAAGAGCTCACCGGTTCCGCCCTCCCGGCCAGCGAGACGCTACAGGACCTCGAAGTTCGCAAGCAGCCGACGCTGCTGCCGCGCCGCTCCATCCTCAGCCGCTTCCTGCACTACGAACTCATCGACGTCTTCGTCGCCATGAACGGTGCCTGGCTCATCAACTCCGCCATGATCCTCATGGCCGCCGTCGCCTTCGTCCACACCAGCAACCTCCAGCCCACCATTCAGGAGGCGTACCACACCCTCGGCCCGCTCTTCGGAACCCTCGCTGCCACCGTCTTCGCCGTCGCCCTTCTCTGCTCCGGCCTCTCCTCTTCAACCGTTGGCGTCATGGCCGGCCAGGTCATCATCGAGGGCTTCCTCGACATCAAGTTCCCCATCTTCCTGCGCCGCGCCATCACCGTCATCCCGGCCATCGCCATCATCGCCACCGGCCTCGACCCGCTCCGGATCCTCGTGCTCTCGCAGGTTGTCCTCAGCTTCGCGCTGCCCTTCGCGCTTATCCCGCTACTTCTGCTGGTCAACCGCCGCGACGTCATGCAGAGCTTCGCCAGCGCACGCCGCACCCGCATCGCCGGCTGGCTTACCGTCGCCGTCATCATCGCCCTCAACGCCATCCTGCTCGGTCAACTCGCGTTTAGCCGCTAGAATCGGTCCCATAAACCACGCCGCATTGGCAGCCTGAAGTCAGCTTTCAGGTCGAGGCACAATCCCTTCAACGTCCGTCCCTCTTATCCTCCGGCCTCGCAGGAGGCGCCGCGTGCTGCGGCGGCGGTGGCGCAGGTCTAGCCTGCGGCTGAGGCTGTGGCCGCGGCTGTGCAGCTTGCGGCCGAGGCTGCGCCTGCGGCTGCGCAGGTCGCGCTTCCGGCTGATTCTGCGGCCGCCCTTGTGGCTGCGCCTGCGGCCGATTCTGTGGTTGGGCAGGCCGCGCTTCCGGCTGCGGCTGAGGCTGTGCGCGATTCTGCGGCTGAGGCTGTGCGCGATTCTGTGGCTGCGCAGTCCGCGCTTCCGGCTGATTCTGCGGCCGGCCCTGTGGTTGTGCCTGCGGGCCTCGCTGCTCCAGTCCTGGCCGGTTCTGCGGTTGCGGCCCATTCTGCTGGGCTCCGCGCCCCGCCGCCGGGGTTGCCACACGCGGCAGAGCCGCAGGCATCGCGTGGTTGGACGCGATCGCGCGCGCACTCACCGCCGCCGCTGGACGCCCCTTGTTCTGGCTGTATAGCTGCTGCCGGTTCTGCGCCGACTGCTGTTGCAGCGCCACCTGCGCCGGCATCGGCGCACGCCGCTGCTCGTGCATCACTGCAATCTCCGCCGGTCGCGGGCTCGCCTGCACGCCGCCCCGGCCGCCGTTGTAGCTCACCCCGCCGGTAAACCTGCCGCCGCCGCCGTTCCCGTGGGCGTACACATTGCGGACAACATTCCTGTCCACCCGGTTGTAGGCCGTGTTGTAGAAGAACTGGCCGCCGTTCCAATAGCCGCCGTCGTACCCATATCCCGAGTATCCGAAGCCGTAGTCGATGCCTCCATAGAAGCCGATGTGCAGCCCCCAGAAGCCGTGATGGAAGCGATAGAACCCGCCCCCAAACCCCCAGTAGCCCGGCGTCCACAGTGCGCCCACGTACGGCGCCTCCACCCAATACCCGGGAACCCAGTAGTATCCATCCGGCCCCCATGCCCAGTAACCCGGAGCCCAGATGTAGTCCGGCCCAGGTGCCATTGGCTGTTCATAGTCCGGCAGCGGCGGCGGCGGCTCGCTGGCCTGCTCGTCGGTCAGGTCGCTGTCGTAGATATCCTGGGGCTGGTCCGCATTGCCGGCGTTCGGGTCGTAATACCCCCCAGGCGCCTGCCGCTCAATCGGCGCCGGCGGCTGCTGCTGCGAGTAGTCCTCGCTCTGCGACTGGTTCGGGCCCTGCTCGTTCTGCCCCAGCGCCTGCGCGGGCGCCCCGGTGTCCGCCGCCGCAAGGTTCACATTTGCCGGGTCGCTTGAGTCCTGGGCCGCGTTCTTATGGCAGCCCGCCACACCCCATGCCAGAGCCACCCCCAGGCCCAGGCCAAGCAACGTCCGCAACCGCGTCCCCGGTCTTCGCTCCCGTCCTGCGCGTCCTGCGTCGATATTGCGTTCCCTTGCCGTTGCCGCCCCAAATGCCGTAGCTGCTGCGAGCCCGTCCTTCATCTCAATGTCCCCGATCTGGTTCCGCCCGCGAACGAGCGCGTCCAGTCAATGAGATGCGTGTTAGGCGCGCAAGAATACCGGGAGACCGGGGCAAATCGAACCCCGCTCCCGGATTCCGTGCCCGACGCTTCGCATGAAAGCGCCCGATGTCCCACGCGAAGCACCCGATACTCGACGCGGTACTGTCTTTCACGCGAAGCGTCCAGAACGGCACGAAGTGCTACTTCGCGGGGTAGTCCACGGTCGCTCCGGTCCGTCCGTTGGTCACGGAGAAGCTGCCGTCGGCGCGCCCAGTCAGCTTGATGTAGTTCGCTGCGTCCGGGCTCGCAGGCGTGGCCGGCAGGTTCGCAATGCGCGATTCCGCGACGTTCTTCGCACCGGGGACCTCCGCGGTGTGCAGTTGCCAGATATCCTTCAGCCTCGACGTGCCCTCGATCGTCTCGTACGTTGACGGCGCGCCGCCTTTGTGCGGGCCGTTGTCCTCAATCGCCACCCGCGGCGCAATCGCGTCGACAAACGCCGGGCTGCCGCTGCGGTCCAGCCCGTGGTGCGACACGACATACACATCCACCTTTCCCAGTTTGTCCACCGGACACATCAGCCCCCGCTCCTTCGCCCAGGTCAGGTCGCCCATGTCCAGGATGCGCAGCTTGCCAAACGTCAGCACCATCCCAATCGACCGATCGTTCTCAGAGTTTTCAGCCTCCTTCTCCGGCGAACTCGCGCACGCCGGATTCTGCTCGCCCCCCGCCGCCAGCGGCTTGGCGATGACCTCGCCGTCCGCGCTCACCACCTCCACGTGCATCCCCTTCACTGGCAGCACATCTCCCGGCTTCACCGTCAGGTGCTCCGCGTGGGTATCCGCCAGCACCTTCTGGTACGCGTCGTATACCGCAACCGTCGCGTTGCCCTCAGCGCCCTCGGTCTGGCGGTTCACGCCATGGTCGATGAATCGCCCGACCGGAATCATTTTCGCCACTTCCGGCAATCCGCCTACGTGGTCGGTGTGGTAGTGCGTCACCAGCAGCGTGTCGATCCTGGTCACGCCCGCCAGCTTGCACACCGCCACAATCCGCGCCGCATCGCGCCCGCCGGGATTCCCCGTATCCACCAGCAGGCTCTCGCCGGACGGCATCACAAACAGCGTCGACTGCCCGCCTTCCACATCCACAAAATAGACCTGCAGGTCACCCTTGCCGCTGCTTGCATTCCCGGCGCTGCTGCGGCCCTGCGCACCCGCAACCGCGGACATCGCGAGCAAAATCGCCAACCCCACACTCCATCGATTCCCCATGCGCATAATTCCCCTCAATTTCGCAAAGATTGCGGCCTGGAATGCGCCAACCTTGGCATCATCGCACAAACCGCCCGCCACTTTCTTCGGAACCCGCGCGCGCTCACCGCCGTATACTTCCGGAGANNATGACCCATCGTCCCTTACTCGCATCAGGCAGGCGGCTCACAATTGCTGCTGCCATCATCCTCTTCGCCTCCGCCGCCCACGCTCAGCTCAAGCACGAAGGCCCTGCCAGCCTCATCGCCCTGTCGCAAACCACCGCGCCCTACGACGTCGCCTCCGTCCGCACCAACAACAAGGGCGCCGACTCCGGCAACCTGAACTTCCACGACGACGCCCTTATCGTCCGCAACTTGCCGCTTGACTACATTATCGAGTTCGCCTACGACGTCCCCTCTGACCGCGTCACTGGCATCCCTGGCGCGCTCAAGGACCAGCGCTTCGACATCGATGCCAAAGTCGTGCCCTCGGATGGAAGCAAGCCGCCGGAGACCACCGCCTCGCAGGACCAGGCCAAGCTTATCCTCCTGCTGGCCGACCGCTTCCACCTCAAGGTGCACATTGAGCCAAAAACCATGCCCGTCTACGACCTCGTCGTCGCCAAGGGCGGCCCCAAGGTCAAGCTCTCCCAGGACGAGCTCAAGGACAGCAACTGGAACATCAACGGCGAGGACACAAGCTTCGTCCTCACCAGCAAAGGCGCCTCCATGGCCGACGTGGCCGCCGCCCTCTCCGATGAGGTCCACCGCCAGGTCAACGACAAGACCGGCCTCGCCGGCCACGCCGACATCACTCTCAAATGGTCCGATGATGTCGCCGCCCAGCAAGGTGGCCCCAATGTCATTTCCATCTTTACCGCCATCCAGGACCAGCTCGGCCTCAAGCTCGAGTCCGCCAAAGGCCCCGTCGACACCCTCGTCATCGACCACGTCGAAATGCCCTCAGCAAACTAGGGCAGCTCGCAACGGAAGGCGAAGCGTCGAAACCCTGGTCATTGACCACGTCGAGATGCCCTCGGAGAACTAACCCTCAGGGAAGGGAACTTCCCATCTTTCCCCATTCCTATGCAAAAGATTGCACTGGCCTATGTGGAAATTTCAATAAATCCCTTAGTTTCAATAATCGCCAACGGCCAACCGATTGCTCTATCCAGGCCCGTAACGACCTGCTGCACATTCTATTTCCGAGGAAATCGCATGAAAAAGGCACAAACAGCTCTTGGAATCCTGCTGCTGGTAGCAGGCGCATCCACCGTTGCGATGGCAGTACCCGCCTCCACACCGGAGATTCCCGCAGGCTCGGCCGGCAGTGCAATCGCCCTGGTATCGGGAATGCTGCTCATGTTCCGCGGTCGCCGCAGATAAACCATCAAAGTCAAAAACTGCTGCACATTCTATTTCCGAGGAAATCACATGAAAAAGGCACAAACAGCTCTTGGAATCCTGCTGTTGGTAGCAGGCGCATCCACCATTGCGATGGCATCACCCGTCGCCACTCCGGAGATTCCGGCTGGCTCGGCCGGCAGTGCAATCGCGCTGGTTTCTGGAATGTTGCTCATGTTCCGCGGCCGCCGCAAGTAAGCCCTCAAGTTCCGTAACCCTCAGGAGCACCCGCTATCCGATGCGGGTGCTCTTGCTGTCTTCCGGCCCATCTCGATGCCTCTTCTGTCCGCCCGTGCTACTCCTCACGACCGCGTCAAGTCCCAGTTGGCTCATCATCGGCCCTTTGGCCTGCTTCCGCGGCTGGTTGCCTTAGCCATCCTCTTCACCGGCGAATCGCTCGTTCTCTCCGTGTGGCTAGATAACGTCGCACTCATCGCGCGCGGCGGAATCATCGGCTTCATCGGCCAGTGGGCTGCATGGACGGTGCGCGCCATCGTGGGATTCACAGCCATCTTCGTCACCTTTGCCCACATCGGAAAGGGCGCCGCACTCTCCACCATCTCCCGCCAGGCAGAGCAGGCGCCCCTGCGGCTCGCCCTGCTGGTTGCACATCTCCTCGCCATGGCCGTCTTTGGCGCTCTCTGTTGGACTCTCTATGGCAATCACTTTCCAGAACTCTCGCCGGGCGTTGCCGTTTCCCTCTGGCTGCTCGCAGGGCTGGCCGGAATCGCCTTCGCCGCCTTCGCGCTGCTGCCGCTCCGCTTGTGGTTGCAGTTCCTCCGCGCCACAGGCTCGCTCTGGACACTCGCGTTGGTGCTGGCCGTCGCCGTGGGTATTCTCGGAAGCTTCATCCGCACCCTGTGGGCGCCCGTCAGCAGCCTCACCTTCTTTCTCGCAGAGACCTTCCTCAAGCCATTCGTCTCCGCAGTCGTCGCCGACCCAGCCGCCAAGCTCCTCGGTACGCCGAACTTCCAGGTGACCATCGCGCCCCAGTGCTCGGGACTCGAGGGCATAGGGCTCATCCTGGCGTTCTCCGCGTGCTGGTTATGGCTCTTCCGGCGCGAATGCCGCTTCCCGCACGCACTGATTCTCGTTCCCGCCGGAGTCGCCACCATCTTCCTGCTGAACGCCGCGCGCATCGCCACGCTGATCCTCATTGGCAACGCCGGAGCGCCGCGGATCGCCGCCGGAGGATTTCACTCCCAGGCCGGCTGGATCGCCTTCAACGCCGTCGCCTTCGGATTCTGCGTCGCCGCCACACACGTGCCCTGGATCAGGAGCGCAGAAGATGCGAAGCCCGTAGCCGCTGCCCAGCCCTCTGAAAACCCCTCGCTGCCTTACCTGCTGCCATTCGTCACCATCCTTGCGGTGGGCATGCTCACTACCGCCGCCAGCAGCGACTTCGAATGGCTCTACCCAATTCGATTCCTCGCGGCCGCCGCAGTGTTGTGGACCCTGCGCAAGCGATACCTCACTCTCAACTGGAGATTCACCTGGTTCGGTCCGTCCATCGGCATCCTTGTCTTTGCCCTCTGGATCGCATTCGACGCCTTCGCGAAGACCGCCTCCGCGGACCCAATGCCAGCCGCACTCGCATCCTCACCCTCGTCTATCCGAGCTGGCTGGATCGTCTTCCGCGTCCTCGCCGCCGTCACCACCGTACCCATCGCCGAGGAGCTGGCCTTCCGAGGCTTTCTCCTCCGCCGCATCGCCGCGCCGGATTTCGAAGCCTTGCCACTCACCACCTTCACCTGGCTCGGCCTTGCCGTCTCGTCCCTCGCCTTCGGACTCCTGCATGGACACTTCTGGATCGCCGGCACGCTCGCCGGACTCCTCTACGCCTGGGCGATGCTCCGCCGCGGCCACATCGGCGAAGCCGTCATCGCCCACGCCACCACCAATGCATTCCTCGCCGGCTATGTGCTGCTCTTCCACAAGTGGCATCTCTTGTCCTAAGGAATGACCTGCCGGCACGCCGGCGGCGCCAGGACTCTTCCCTCGCCGCTACCCCATATCGTAGAATTTCCTCAATGGTCTTGGACCGCCCCAGGACGAAGCGCTTCCGCCACGGCCGCCACGACCGCGGTCGCTCTTAGTCCAGCCCGGGGCAGGTCCTGATCCCTCCCGCCGGTCTATCCTGACTGGTCGCCCCGCACACACCCGGAATTTTTGATAGGCTTTTTCTTCCCGCCGGCGCGCGCCTGATGCGCTCGCTACGGCCCCAAGAATTCGCGCCCGGTGCTCATCCCCGACCCTGCGCTCTAAACCGATATACGGAGAAAACCGATGACCGCAAACCCCGATTCCTTCCGCAGCGCCGGAACCCTCACCTCCGGCGCTGCAACCGTCAACATCTTCCGGCTGAATGCCCTCGCCGAATCCACCAAAACCAACCTCTCCCGCCTTCCCTACTCCCTCCGCATCCTGCTCGAAAATCTCCTCCGCCACGAAGACGGCGACTCCGTCACTGCGGACGACATCCGCTTCCTCGCAAGCTGGGATCCGAAAGCGGAGCCGTCAAGAGAGATCGCTTTCATGCCCGCCCGCGTCCTCATGCAGGACTTCACCGGCGTCCCNNACCACTCCGTCCAGGTCGACGAATTCGGCAACGCCAACGCCTACGACCTCAACGCTGCCCTGGAGTTCACCCGCAACCGCGAGCGCTACGCCTTCCTCAAGTGGGGCCAAACGGCCTTCCGCAACTTCTCCGCCGTCCCGCCCGGCATGGGCATCTGCCACCAGGTCAACCTCGAGTACCTCGCCCGCGTAGTATTCACCACCGCGCCGATCCGCACCCTCGACGCCATTGCCGCCAGCGGCCACAAGGCCTCGGTCGAGCAGACCTCCGTCCTCGCCTACCCCGACACCCTCGTCGGCACCGACTCCCACACCACCATGGTCAACGGCCTCGGCGTCCTCGGCTGGGGCGTCGGCGGCATTGAGGCCGAGGCGGCCATGCTCGGCCAGCCCGTCTCCATGCTCGTTCCCCAGGTCGTCGGCTTCCGCCTCACCGGCAAGCTCCGCGAAGGCGCCACCGCCACCGACCTCGTCTTGACCGTAACCGAAGCCCTGCGCAAGCATGGCGTCGTTGGCAAGTTCGTCGAGTTCTTCGGCCCCGGCATTGCCGAACTGCCCCTCGCCGACCGCGCCACCATCGCCAACATGGCCCCCGAATACGGCGCCACCTGCGGCATCTTCCCNNCCAGCGCGCCCGAAGCCGAGTATTCCTCGACCCTGTCGCTCGACCTCGCCACCGTAGAACCCTCCGTTGCCGGCCCCAGGCGCCCCCAGGACCGCGTCCTGCTCTCCCAGGCGGCTGCCAGCTTCCAGAAGCAGCTTCCCTCCCTGCTCGGCCCCAACGGCAACCAGGAAGCAGCCCGCCAGATGGTCCGCTGGGAGGCAGAGGGTGGCCATCCCTCCGGCAACGGCAATGTCACCAGCAGCAAAGGCTCTCCCTCGCCCATAGCGCCTGACTCGCACGCCGCCGCGCCCACCAGCGTCAAGGCCCGCTTCGGCATCGATCCCGACCCTTACCTGGCGCACGGCTCCATCGTCATCGCCGCCATCACCTCCTGCACCAACACCTCCAACCCCTACGTCATGGTCGCCGCCGGCCTGCTCGCCAAGAAGGCTGTCGAGAAGGGCCTCAGCACGCCCCCGTGGGTCAAAACCTCGCTCGCACCCGGCTCCCGGGTCGTCACCGATTACTACAACAAGTCCGGCCTCACCCAGTACCTCGACGCCCTCCGCTTCCAGACCGTCGGCTACGGCTGCACCACCTGCATCGGCAACTCCGGCCCGCTGCCCACCGACGTAAGCAAGGCGATCGAAGACCACTCGCTCGTCGCCGTCAGCGTCCTCTCCGGCAACCGCAACTTCGAGGGCCGCATCTCCCCCGAGGTCCGCGCCA
>PLUT01000221.1:284-24147 GCA_003162875.1 Granulicella sp. | reverse complement strand
GTCAGACACTACCTAAAGCCCTGTCGATTCATGGCACTTATCGGCGCGGCTGAAGCCGCGCCCTTTCAAGGCAGATGGTAGCTGCGAAGCCGCGCCCTTTCAAAGCAGATGGAAGCTGCGAAGCCGCGCCCTTTCAAATCAAATGCCGGGCGGAGCAGCGCAAACTCAACGCGCGTGAAATTTGCGGAGCACTTTCCCGGCACGGTCGCAGCCAATCCGGCCGGAGTCGAGCACGTGGCGGCCATAGATGAAGACATGCTCGATGCCTTCGGGAAACTGGATGGGATCGACGAACGTTCCTTTGTCGAGGATGGTGTCGGGATTGAAGATCACAACGTCGGCGAAGTTTTCTGGCTTCAAGGAGCCGCGCCGCTCGAAGCCGAAGACCGCGGCGGGCTTGGAGGTCATCTTGCGCACAGCGTCTTCCAGGGTGAGCGCCTGCTGCTGGCGAACGTACTTGCCGAGGACGCGGGGAAACGATCCGAAGACGCGCGGGTGGGGCCTGCCGCCGAGCAGCCCGTCGGTGCAAACATTCTGTTCCGGCCGGGTGAGGAAACGAATTACATGCTCTTCAGCGCCGTAAAAGTCGACCATGCCGACGGCGTTTTCCTCGGCCAGGAGAAGGTCGAACGCGGCGTCATACGGATTGGCGTGGCGGAGTTCGCCGATCTCCTGCAGGCTCTTGCCCACCAGGTCCTGATTGGCACTGGTCTTGACGCTGGTGACGAAGATCTGGTCGAGGCCGGCAAAGTCGACGAAGTTGTCCCAGCCCGGGATGCCGTGCTCGATGTCGTAGACCATGCGCCGGCGGAGTTCAGGGTCGCGCAGGCGCTCGATGAGTTTGTCGGCGCCCCCATCGTGCGCCCACGGCGGCAAGATTACGCTGAGCATGGTGCTTCCGGCCACGTAAGGATACTGGTCGAAGGACGTGCGAATTCCTTCCGCGGCGGCGCTGTCCAGCAGTGCGAGGGCCTGGTCGATGAGCGGCCAGTTCTTGCGGCCGCAGATTTTGAAGTGGGAGAAGTGGATTTTGGCTCCCGAGCGGCGGCCGATCTCGATGACTTCGCGCATGGACTCGAGGATGGTATCGGCTTCGCTGCGCTGGTGGACGACGAACGCGCCATCGAACTCCGCGACCACCTTGCACAATTCGATCAACTCCGCGGTGGCGGCGTAAGCGCAGGGTATGTAGATGAGGCCGGTGGAGAGGCCAAAGGCGCCGGCCTCCATCTCGCGGCGGGTGATGGCGCACATGCGCGCGAGTTCTTCGGCCGTGGGCTTGCGATTGTCCAGACCCATTGCCTCCATGCGGACGTTGCCGTGGGGAACCAGGTAGCTCTCATTCAGGCCGACTCCCTTGGCTTCCAGCGCCTGCAAGTAGCCGTCGGTGGTCTCGTAGTCCCAGTCCACCTGGTCGCTGTCGCCGTCGAGTCCGGCGATGTTCTTGCGCCATGGAGAGATAAACCTCTTCGGCAGAGGCGCCATGGAGACTCCGTCCTGGCCAAGCAGTTCGGTGGTAACGCCCTGGCGGATCTTGGCTTCAACGTAGGGATTGACCATCACTTCCAGGTCGGAGTGGCTGTGGGTGTCAATGAAACCGGGAGCGACGATCAAGCCCTGCGCGTCGACCACACGATCAAAGGAAGCGGCTTGGTCAGCGTTGCCGACGGCTGCAATCAGTTCATCCTCGAGCACCAGGTCCGCGGCAAACCGGGGCCGACCGGTGCCGTCGACGATCCAGCCATTCTTGATCAGCGTCTTCATACTGCCGTCAACCTTTCCTGGAATACGGCCTGCAGGATTCCCTGGTAGCCTTCCGTTGCCTTTATCAGCTGATCGACCTCAATGTATTCGTCGATGGTGTGCGCAAGGTCTTCTCTGGATGGACCGAAGCCGATGGTCCTGATGCCGGCCTCGCCTGCGTAGTGGCTGCCATTGGTGCAGAAGGAATATTGAGTAATCTCGGGATCGAGACCGGCGCTGCGCAACCCGGCGAGAGCGGTCTGCACGAACGCATCGTCCTGGTCGAAGACCCAGCCGGGGAAGAACCTTTCGCCGCGGATCTCGTCGCCGGTATAGCAGCGCTCGACACCGGAGGCGAAAGAGACCCTGGCGTCGAACTTCGGGTCGCGTTCCTTGCAATTGCGAATGAGTTCGAGCAGCGGCTTGAGCACGGACTCGCGGGTCTCGCCCACCAGCAAGCGGCGGTCGTAGGTGGCGCGGCAATAATCAGGCACGACGGATGCGCCGGGATAGGGCGAAGACTTGATGTCGGTGAGTTCGAGAATGCCTTCGCCAAGGATGGGATGCACAGGCGCTTTGAGCTTGGCGATCTCGCGAATCAAATGCGCCATGGCGTAGACGGCGTTGATGCCGGCGCGGGGATTGGCAGAGTGCGCGGGTTTGCCGAAGGTCTCAACCACGATCTCGGCGCGGCCCCGCTGTCCACGCTTCAGGTTCATCTCGGAGGATTCGCCGATGACGACGTAGTCGGGGTGAATGCGCTCGCTGATTTGCCGGGCAGCGATGCCTTCAAAGTGTTCCTCCTGGACCACTCCGGAGACATAGACGCTGCCGGCGAAGTCTCGATTGGTGTCCTCCGCGAAGAAGGCGGCGGCGGCGACCATGGCCGCGACGGCGCCCTTCATGTCAGAGGAGCCGCGACCGTAAATCCTGCCTTCGGCGATCTCTCCGCCATATGGATTGTGCGTCCATCGCGACGGGTCGGGCACGGGAACGGTGTCGATGTGCCCATCGAGCAGGAGCACCTTGCCCGGGCGCTTGCCTTTGATTCGGCCGAGAATATTGCCGTAGGAATCGACGACTGTCTCGTCAAAACGCCATTGATGGAAGGCCTGCTTCATGCGCTCAACCACAGAACCTTCCTGGCCGGAGTAGCTTTGTCGCTGGATGAGTTCCTGGCACAACTGGATTACTTGCTGGCTGCGATCTGGTGTCAACATTCTTTGGTTACTCCTGAGATGTGCCGGCCGCGCCGGCTGTAGGGCGTGTCTTCGAGCGGCAGGCTGGTGCGCAGCTTGCCGTCGCGCTGGAAGTAGGCGCAGGCGATGGCGGGGGCGGTGGTGACCATGACGATCTCTCCCACTCCCTTGGCCCCGTAGGCCAACGCGGCGTCATTTTTTTCGATGATGCGGCACTCGATCTCCGGGACCTGGGACGCGCGAAGGAGGCCAAGCGTCCCCAGCGTGACCGCGGGGGTGCCGTTGCGTACGCGGAAGTCTTCCGTCAGCGCATAGCCCATGCCCATCACCACGCCGCCTTCAATCTGCCCCTCGATGCCGTTCGGATTAATGGCCCTGCCCACGTCGTGCGCGGCGACGACCTTCTGCACGCGGCCCTGATCGTCGAGGATGACGACCTGAGTTGCGTAGCCATAGGCAACGTGACTGAAGCGGTTCGGTTTGTCCGAGGTCATGGGATCGGTCACGCAGTCGTACTCGGCGTAGAACTCGCGGCCCTCAAGCTGGTCCAGCGTGCGCAGCGCCAATTCCTGCTTCAGGGCAGCGGCGGCGCGGCGCGTGGCTTCGCCGGTGATCAGCGTCTGACGCGATGCGGTGCTGGTGCCGCTGTTGGGGGTGACCATGGTGTCCGGTGCATGCACAGCGATCGCGGACTTGGGCAGGCCGGCAGCCTCAGCCGCGATTTGCACGAGCACGGTCGCGAGTCCCTGTCCCATGCACGCCGCGCTGGTGCAGATGACGACGCGGCCATCCTGTACCTTGAGCTTGACGCGCCCGACGTCGGGAACGCCAACGCCCTTGCCGCTGTTCTTGAAGGAGCAGGCAATGCCCGCATCAGGATGCGCATCGATTACATCCTTTACCGCAAGCAGCGTCTCCTTCAGCGCGGTACCCGCGTCCGCGATCTGTCCGTTGGAGAGCACGCCGCCGGGTTCGATTGCATTGCGGAAGCGAATCTCCCACGGGGTGAGGCCCACCTGCGCGGCCAGCAGGTTGAGGTTGCTCTCCATGGCGAAGGTGGTTTGGGTAACGCCGAAGCCGCGGAAAGCGCCGGAGGGAATGTTGTTGGTATAGACGGCACAGCCTTCGATGTCGACGTTGTCGATCTGGTAGGGACCGGCGGCGTGGGTGCACGCCCGCTGCAGCACAGGTCCACCAAGCGAAGCGTAGGCGCCAGTGTCCGCCACGATGCGAGCCCGGACCGCGGTGATCTTGCCATCGCGATCGCAGGCGGTGGTGAAATCCATCTCCATTGGGTGGCGCTTGGGATGGACGCGGAAACTCTCGGCGCGAGTGAAGGTCAGCTTGATAGGGCGGCCACTGTGCCACGCCAACAGCGCGGCATGGTGCTGGACAGAGAGGTCTTCCTTGCCGCCGAATCCGCCGCCGACCAGCTTGCTGATGACGCGAACTTTGTCGTCGGGAACGCCGAGCATCTCCACAATGCCGCGATAATCGTCATACACGCCCTGGCCGGCGGTATACACCGTAAGCGTGCCGGGGCCGGTGGGCACGGCCAGCGCGCTCTCCGGTTCAAGGAAGGCGTGCTCCTGGCGCGGAGTGGAGTAGTGCCGGCTGACGACGTGCGCCGCCTCGGCGATCGCACGGTCAACGTTGCCGCGCTTCACCTTGGTTTCCGAGAGCACGTTGCCGTTGGGATGCAGGCGCGGCGCGCCCTCCGCCAGGGCGGCAACTGGAGACAGAAGCGGCTGCAGCTCTTCGTACTCCACGCGAATCAGGTCGAGCGCTTTGCGCGCGGCGTCTTTCGTTTCGGCGGCGAGTATCGCGAGTGCATCGCCGACGTAGCGGGTCTCCTCGCCCTCGGCGATCATCACCGGCCAGTCGTGAACGACGTGACCGAGCAGGCGTTCGCCGGGCACGTCCTTGGCGGTAAGTACGACGACGACGCCGGGTGCGGCCTGGGCAGCGGAGATGTCAATCCTGCGGATGAGGGCACGCGGAACTGGCGTGCGCAGCACGGCGGCGTGGAGCATGCCGGGAACCTGCATGTCGTCGACAAACTCGCCGGAGCCGAGGAGTTTTTCTGTAGAGTCAACCCGAGCTGTGCGCGTGCCCACGCGAGCGGAATCGTCGGCCGGGTCCGCGGTAGGGCTGAGGCCGTCCTGGAATGCAGCGGCTGCGAGGTGAATCGCCCGCTCGATCTTGGAATAGCCGGTGCAGCGGCAGAGGTTGTAACGAATTGCCGACTTGATTTCAGGGAGAGTTGGCGCGGGGTTCTGGTTGAGCAGCGACTTCGCGCTTATAAGGACGCCCGGCATGCAGAAGCCGCACTGCACTGCGCCGGTCCTGGCGAAGGCCCAGGCAAAAACGTCGCGGTCGCGAGCGGAGAGACCTTCGGCGGTGGCGACGGTTTTGCCGTGGACCTGGGCGATGGTCAGCTTGCACGCGCGTACCGCGTTGCCCTCCACCAATACTGAGCAGGAGCCGCAAATGCCTTCCGCGCAACCGTCCTTCACGGAGGTCAGGCGGGCGTCCTCACGCAGATAGTCGAGCAGGCTTCGATCTGCGTCGACGGTGACGGCGGTCCCGTTCAGCGTGAAGTGGAACATGCTTCAAGCTCCTTGGCGGGAAGCGAACGCGCGGCGGAGATCTTCCGGTTGTAGTCGCGCACCTTGGCGTATTGCGCATCCCAGAAGTCCTGGTGGCGCATGGTGTCTAGGAATTGCCTGGTGTAGCCGAACTTAATCCAGTCGCTCTCTTTTTGCGCAAAGAGCTGTTCTTTGGCGGCGGGCTTGCGGAAGTCGAAGACGTGGTCGTCGGCTGCGCCCAGCAGTATGTCGTGAGCCCAGCGGTCCAACACGGTCGGAGTGAGTTCGAGATAGCGGCGGTTAAGATCGTCCAGCACGGAGTTGTAGCGGTCGAAGCCGTCGGTTGCGACGGTCACGACGTTGTCTCCGGGGCCAAGGCGGAGGTGCTTGGCCAGCTTGATTGCGCCGATGACGTTGCAGATGCCGGACGGCCCGAACAGGTCGCGCAGGCCGAGGGCGAAGCCGCGGGCCACACCGATTTTCACCAGCGAGTCGACGCCATCGTGGAAGATTTTGACGCCCTGCAGGGTCTCCTCGTCCTTAATGAGAATGACGAAGTCGGTCGAGAGCACGTTGTGGATCAACGCGATCATCTTGTCGCCGATGCCTTCGATGCGATGTTGTCCACGCCCGCCGTTGGCGAGGGTTGAGCATTCATACGGCTCGAGCGCGGCAATTTTGGCCTCAGGGAAGGCGACCTTGATCTGGTCGCCGGCAGCCAGCGTTCCCGCCGATCCGGGCGCGGAGGCGAAGCCGGCGATGCGGCCATTGCCCACGCCGCTTACGGCTTCGATGGCGCTGTTTCCCGTGACATGGCGATGGAAACGGTAGTTGGGGAAGAGTTCAAACTGGGCGAGCGCCTTGTACTTCGGGTTCTTCATGAGCTCGCGCGTCTTTTCCAGAGTAAGGATGACGTCGGACTCGGAGCCGGGAGTCAGTTCGAGCTCGCCGCCATACTTCCGGATGCGCGCATAGCGCTCCTTGCTCATGGTGTCGGGCATGATGACGATGGCGCGGAAGCCAAGCAGCCTGCAGACGTACGCGGTGCCGATGCCGAAATTTCCGGTGGACGGGCCAAGGATGGTGTGCTCGCCGGGAACGATCTCGCCGTCAACGAGTCCCTCGATCAGCGTGCTGTAGGCTGGACCAACCTTGTGCGATCCGGAGGGAAACCCGCAGCCGAGCAGCACCACGACGTTGGCATCGATTCCGGTGAGCGCGGGCGGCAGGACAAGTTTGCGAACCTGGTTGCTGGCGTCCTTCCAGGTGATGTTGAAGAGATTGATGGGGTCGAGCTCGTCCTGTGTCAGCGCGGCGACGGCGCGGGCGCGCAGGTCCTTTGCGAGCAGTCCGGGACCGAGCATTTCATCGTAGTTCGGGCCTAAGGGAATTTGGGTCATCGATTTCACCTTCCTCTTGCTGCGACCCCAAGACGGCGCAGTTTCAAACGGCAATGGGTTCTCCTACCGCATTGCGAATTTCTTCCATCTCGGGGCGTATGGAGATTGCGCGTCCGGCTGACCGGATTGCGCTCTGAATGTCTTTGAGTCCATTGCCGGTCATGATGATGGCGACGGATTCCGATCGGAGAATGATGCCCGACGCCAGCGCGCGCTGGATCCCGGCCACACCGGCGACGCCCGCGGGCTCGCCAAAGACCCCGGCTTTGCGGGCGAGCAGGGGAATGGAGTCGAGGATTTCCTGGTCGGAGACGGCGACGAATGCGCCGTGGGACTCCAGGACCGCGTCCATGGCCTTGCGGAAGTTCCGCGGATGTCCGACGGCGATGGAGTCGGCCAGGGTGTCGGCGTTGCAGGGAGCGAGGGCGGTGTGGGTTCGCCACGCCGTGACGAACGGCTGGCAGCCATCTGCCTGGACGCCAAGGAGGCGGGGCAGGCGCGGCAGCAAGCCGAGCAGGTGCATCTCGCGCAGGCCCTTCCATGCTCCGGCAATGGTGCAGCCATCGCCAACGGAGACAACCACCCAGTCCGGATAGCTCCCGGGGGTGACGGTGGCGCACTGCTCAATGAGCTCCAGCGTGACGGTCTTCTTGCCTTCGATCAGGTATGGATTGATGGCGCAGTTGCGGTTGTACCAGCCGAACTCGGCGCTGGCCTGCATGCACAGTTCCCAGGCCTCGTCATAGGTCCCCTGCACGCAGAAGACCTGTGCGCCATAGACCAGCAACTGGGCTATCTTGGCCTCAGGCGCGCGCGCGGGAACAAATATGGTGGTGGGGATTCCGGCAGCTGCGGCGAATCCGGCCAGGGAGGACGCGGCATTGCCGGTGGAGGCGCAGGTGATGCGTTCAGCCCGCTGCTCCAGCGCCCTGACAACGCCGATGGCGCTGGCGCGGTCTTTGAAGGAGGCGGTCGGGTTGCGGCCCTCGTCCTTGACCCAGCATAGGGCGACGCCTAGTTCGGCGGCCAGCCTGGGAGCATCGTAGAGCGGAGTCCAACCGACGTGCAGATCCGGAATCGAGGACTCATCCTGCACCGGCAGCAAGGGCAGATAACGCCACATGGACAGATCCGGATTGGCGGCCAGGGAAGCGTGGTTGAGCACCTTCCGCAGCGACTCGTAGTCGTACTGCGCATCCAGAATGCCGTCGTGATAGCCACATGCTGGACAGAAGTACTCGACCTCGTCCGGGTTGTATTCGCGCCCGCAATGCACGCATCGAAGTCCGGTGAAATAGCTCATCTTGTCCGCGCTCCTAACAGCCCTCGTGCCTCGGAAATCTACTGTGCCATGGCCAATGCCTGGCGTTTACAACGGCTCACACACAATCCGCAGGAGAAGCACTTGTGCTTATCGATCAGCAGAGCCGACTCGCTCGTGGATATCGCGCGATAGGGGCAGCTGATCTCGCACAGGCCGCACAGCGAGCAGCGCTCCATATCCACATTGGGCGGGCGCTCAGCCTGCGGAGCGCCGCGCTCCGCCATCTTGCGGATGGTGAGGCCCTTGATCTCGTCGACCGATGCGTAGCCATGCTGCTCCAGAAAAGCGTCCAGCTCGCGAGCAATCCTTGCGTAGACCGTGGGACCGCGCAGAATGGCTTCCGTGCATACCTGGACCGCCGAGGCGCCGGCCATGAACATCTCGGCGACATCGCGGCCGTTGACAATGCCGCCGACGCCGAAGATGGGAATATTGACCACGCGCGCGGCGTCGTAGATGCAGCGCACGGCCAGCGGCTTGATGGCCGCACCGGAGAGCCAGCCGTAGCCTTCCTTGCTGCCCATCAGGGGCAGTCCGGTCTCCAGATCGATGCTCATGCAGGGACCGAAGGAGTTGATCATGACCAGGCCGTCCGCCCTGGCGTCTTCCAGTGCGACGGCGATCTCCTGGATATTGGGGTGCGGGCTGAGCTTGATGAATACGGGGACATCGACTGCTGCCTTGGCCGCATTCAGCGCGTTGACGATGGGGGCGATGTCGTTGCCGACGTAGTGGGTTGAGAGTTCAAGGGCATCGGCAAAGGGTCGCACCAGCGGAGCCACTTGGCGAATCTGATCGGCGGTGTATCCAAGACTGATGATGACGGGCAAGCCGGTGGAGCGGGCCAGCGCGTACTCGGTCTCGATCCACTGCTCAACGGCCAACTCCGACCAGAGCTCTGTATTCAGGAAGCCGCCGCGGATCTCCGCCATACATGGACGCGGCACAACGGCGGGGACCACCGAGACGGTCTTGGTGACCAAGCCACCGGCGCCTCCCCGGGCTGCCGCCTGCAGGGTGGCGCCATCCCTGGAGGGCGGACCGGCGGCGGGCAGAATAGGGTTCGCGAATTCAAGACCGCAGACGCTAACGCTGAGCTTTGCCATTCACTCGCTCGAGTGCTGGAATTTAGAACGGAGGAACCGACCCGGCCCCTGCTGTTGTCCGAGAGAGATTTGTGTTTCACGGCCTGGCCTGCCCGGTGTCGCTTACCAGTTAGAGAACAGCCGTACAGCGATTGTTCCGCAGAATTTTCCAGTAATCCGTGATGCGGGTCACAATGCAGACGTGCGGCAGTTCACTAGAATCCTCGCAAGATGAATCCTCACGGCGCGGATCCACGCTCAATCCTGCTGGTGGGCAATGGCCGGCTGCTGCCGCGCGACGATCGGCAATCGCTGATTGAGGACGGCTGCGTTGCGATTGAAGGCGGCCTGATTGCCGCGGTCGGCGCGACCGGTGAATTGCAGCGAAGCTATCCCGGAGCGCAGTTTATCGACGCGCGCGGGCGGCTGATCCTGCCTGGACTCATCAACACCCACATGCACCTGTACAGCACGTTTGCGCGTGGGATGGCGCTGAAGGACGATGCGCCGGGCGACTTCACCCAGATTCTGGAACGGCTTTGGTGGCGCCTGGACAAGGTGCTCAGCCTGGAAGATGTTTCCCTGAGCGCGATGGTGGCGATGATCGACTGCATCCGCAATGGGACGACCACGATCTTTGACCATCATTCCAGCCCGGGCGCGGTGCGCGGGAGTCTCTTCCGCATCGCGGAGGCTGCGCAGCAGACGGGAGTGCGGAGTTGTCTCTGCTACGAGGTGACCGACCGCGAGGGCAGGGAGGTCGCCGACCAGGGAATTGAGGAGAATCGAGAGTTCCTGCGCCATCGCCGGGAATCGGGGGGCGCGCTGCTGCGAGGACTCTTCGGACTGCACGCGTCCTTTACCGTGGGCGATGCGACGATGAAGCGCTGCACGGAAGTTGCCGGAGGACTGGGCGCCGGATTCCATATCCATGCCGCGGAGGCGGCTGCGGATGTGGAGCAATGCCGGCGGGAACATGGAAAGCGAGTGGTCGAACGGCTGCACGATCTGGGAATCCTGAGCGGCAGAACGATCGCCGCCCATTGCGTCCACGTCGATTCGCACGAGATCGATCTGCTGGAGCAAAGCCGGACCAACGTAGTGCACAATCCCGAGTCGAACATGGGGAATGCGGTGGGCTGCGCCCCGGTGCTGGAGATGATGCGCCGCGGGGTGAGGGTTGGGCTGGGCAGCGATGGCTATACCTGCGACATGTTCGAATCGCTGAAGGTCGCGAATATGCTGCACAAGCACCAGACCGGCCAGCCGAGCCTGGGTTGGGCAGAGCCGCCGGCCATGCTGTTCCGGGAAAATGCCCGCATGGCGAGCGAATGCTTTGGACGCGAGGTGGGCAAACTGGTTCCCGGCGCGGTGGCGGACGTGATTGTGGTGAACTACGATCCGCCCACGCCGCTGCTGGCTGCGAATTCGAGCAACCACTTGCTGTTCGGGGTTTCCGGGCGATCCGTGGACACGAGCATCATCGGCGGAAGGATCGTGATGCAGGAGCGGCAGCTGCCTGGCATCGACGAACCGGGAATCATGGCCAAGGCGAGAGCTGCAGCCGCGAAGCTGTGGCAGCGCTTTTGAGCCCCTTGGTACTTGAGTCCGAAATGGCTCTGCGGAAATGACTTAGATCCGTACTTCGTACAGAATCTGTGCGGTTTGGATATATCGTGTGCCGGATAAGGCCAGAGGAAGTGCGCGCAAGTTGAGACGCTGACTGGCGCCGTTCCCCTGGGGGTACCCCCTCCCCCCGGCATTTGATTCCAAGATATTCTCAGGAAATGACTTAGATTCGAACCTCGATACTAAATCGGTTCGACCGGATATATCGCGTGCTGGATAAGACCAGAGGAAGTGCGCGCACTTTTGCCGTCGATGCATTTGTTCGTTTCCCCACGCTGCGGCCAGTAAGCGCGACAGGCTCCAGGTCCGGTCCAGTAGTGTGGGACACGACCCGTTCGACAGGCTCAGGGCAGGCTACTGAGCGCTGCTTGGCTCTTCTTTAATTATACGGGCTGTGTCAAGGAATCGCGGCGGAAAAAGGGGCAGAAGTGTCGTCCGAATGGCGCAATGTTACGTCCGGATTTGCAGTCAATTCTTGCGGCGAAGCACCCACATCTCAGAAGCGAGAAGTGGGGCACCCGGCTGGGGAGCCGAAGTTTAAGGAGCCGAAGATGTCCGGCGGCGGCGGACACTCCAGCGGCGGCCACTCCAGCGGCCACAGCGGCGGCGGGCATCATTGGTAGGGGCGGAGACTCAGTGGGCGCTGCTTGAGATCACATGGGCCGAAAGGTAGAGCTCTCGGATAATGCACAAGACGAGGGCCAGAGCCAGGATACCCAGCGCGATCATTCTCCATCGGTAACGCTGTTCGCCGGGTGGTTCGTCGGTCATGCGGCATACTTTCATGCCGGAGCCCAGGGACTTCAGGGCGCGAACTGAGTGCGGCAGCGGTCGCCGCTTAATGCGCAGGGCCTGATGGATATCCTTGCAGAAGTGCCGGCCGGGTTCAAACTCTTACGGAAGTATGTCCTTTACGCAACTGCGCGTAGTCAGTCGAGCAGACCCAAGTCCTTTGCCTCCGATAAGAGTTCTGGGTGCCGATGCACGGTTGGCCTAATTAGATGGGAACCTAGATTCTGAACGAGCCATGCAATAGCCCTCTGAATCTTGATGGCCTCATCGTGCGGTTCAGATTGCCCTGCTGCCCGAAGAATCCCTTGCAGTTGCTCATTGCAAATATGGGCTGCTACCAGCGCATTTCGCGCTTGATCCGAGTCTGAAAAGAGCAGCCTCGGCTCGCTAGAACTTTCCCGCTTCTCTGTAGGAGGGTCGGCATCACTGCTGGGCAGAATCTCAATCTCAATCTTGTCACCTACGGACAACTTGTCTACTCTCCACTCCGACGTTCCCGATAATTCAAACGCCCGAATGCTCGCCGCTATGCTTATTTTGCTTCCATCCGCAGCAGGGACAAGAATCATGATGTTTGCGCCCAAAATCCCTTTGCCCGCTACCGATCCTTTGATGGCGTTCCCGCCGTTCACCCTCAACTTTAGCTGCATCCCGCCATGCTACTTCTCTTTGTGCCATCCGTCAGCAGGTTTCTTCTTAGCCAGGGGCTCCTTCACCGCATCCCTCCAGTAGCCGTCGATCAACTTTTATGATCCCCCCCGGTTCGCGTCTGCCCGGGTGTTTCAGTGGCCGTAGCCGTCCGGGTCGGTGGAGACCTTGCCGCGAAACATTCCGTAGCTGATGCAGAAGTAGGTTGCCGCGAGCACCATGCCCAGCGACCACCAGATGAGGCCGACGTGCGTGGCGTATGGGCCGGATAGCGCTTTAGCGACGGTAATGTCGCCGGCCGGATCGAGGGAAGAGGGAAGCACAGTTGGGTAAAGCCCCGCACAGGCGCCCACCAGCATGATGGCGAGGTAGACGCACGAGCACAGAAACGCCTTGAGGTGATCCTGGCGGCTGGAAAACGCCTTCATGCCGAGCAGAGAGGCCACCACCAGGAGGGGAATCGCGAAGAGAACGGGGTGGCGGTAATAGTTGTTGAACGAGGTCGGGCGGACGATCGTCGTCGCGGGAAGGCTGATGAGGGTAATGGCGCAGAGCGCGATCCAGGCCTTCCCGGCGATTCGCTGCGCGCGCTCCTCCAACGCGCCGGGCGCTTTCATGGCCAGGTACAGGGCACCATGGGTGGCGAGGGCGATGAGGGCGACCAGGCCGCCGATGACGGTGTACCAGTCCAGAATTCCGGGGTGGGGGCCGACGCGCCAGTTGGTCCAGAGAGGAAGGAAGAAGTACTGGTCCGCGCCCAGCGGGACGCCGCGGATTACGTTGGCGAGCGCGGCTCCGAGGAAGATTGCCAGCAGCGCGCTGGAGACGAAGAAAAGGCCGTCGAAGAAGCTGCGCCACACGCCATTCGCCATATGCATGCGCAGTTCAATGCTGATGCCGCGGCCGATGAGCAGCCAGAGCACGATCATCAGCGGCAGGTAGAAGCCGCTGAACGCGGAGGCGTAGAGCAGCGGGAAGGCGAAGTAGAGGGTACCCCCGCCGGCAAGAAGCCAGACCTCGTTGCCATCCCACACCGGCCCGATGGAATGCAGCATGATGCGGCGGTCGGCTTCGTTGCGCGCGAGGATGGGGTAAAGGATGCCCACGCCGATGTCGAACCCATCCAGGACGACATAAGCCGCGATCATGACGGCGACGATCCAGAACCAGATTGCTCCCATGGTTGCTCCTGTAAGGGTTTAGGCGGTTATCGCTTTGGGATCGGAATGCGGCTCGATGGCGGTGGGGCCGCTCTCGATGATGCGGTAGACGAGGACGATCCAGAGCACCGAAAGCAGGCTGTACATCCCCATGAAGCCGAGCAGCGTGAACAGGCTGTTGCCGGCCGACACGTATTTGGAGTAGCCGTCCGCCGTGCGCATGAGGCCATAGACGACCCAGGGCTGGCGGCCGATTTCGGCAGTCATCCAGCCGGCGGTGTTGGCAATATAGGGCAGGGGAAAGCTCAACAGGATGGGCCATAAGATCCAGCCTGAGCTGTAGAGCTTTCCCCGCCAGAGCAAGACTGCGGCGATGGCCATGAGCAGGACGAAGTACGTCCCCAGGCCAGCCATAATGTGGTAGCTGTAATAGAGCAGCGGGAGGGTGGTGGGCCACTGGTCTCTGGGGAATTGGTCGAGGCCTTTGACCTGTGCGGCGGTGGTGCCGTAGGCAAGGAAGCTGAGCACGTCGTTGACGGCCAGCGGGTTGTCGATGCGCTGCTGCTCCATGTCGGGCTGGCCCAGCAGCACGATGGGCGCGCCCGTCTGGGTGCGGAAAAGCCCTTCCATGCCGGCGATGGCGGCCGGCTGATACCTGGCAACGTAGCGTCCGTGCAGATCGCCGGTGGGGAAGATCTGCGCGATGCAGGATAGCAGCCCGGCGATGACGCCGACGCGCAGGAACAGCTTTCCGGCTTCGACGCTGCGCTTGTCAATCACATAAAACGCGCCGACCGCCGACATGACGAAGGCAGCGGTAACCACGGAGCCGCACATGGTATGCGCATATTGCAGCCATGCCCAGGGGTTCAGCAGCAGGCCCCAGAAGCTGGTGAGTTCAAAGGTCCCGTTGGGCATCAGGCGGTAGGCGACCGGATGCTGCATCCAGGCATCGGTGACGACGATGAAGAAGCCGGAGATCCAGGAGCCGACGAACACCATAAATGCGGCGCCCCAGTGCTGCCAGCGCGAGAGGCGCTTCTCGCCGAACAGGAAGAGGCCGAGGAAGGTGGACTCCAGAAAGAAGGAGAATATGCCTTCCATGGCCAGCGGCTGTCCGATGACGCCCCCGGTGCGGCGCGCGAACTCGGACCAGTTGGTGCCGAACTGGAACTCCATGGGGATTCCGGTGACCACGCCAAGCACGAAGTTGATGGCGAGGATCCTGGCCCAGAAGCGGGAGGCCTGGCTGTAGCGCTCGTCCCCACGGATGAGGCCGACGGTCTTCAGCACTACGATCAGCAGGGCCAGGCCCATGGTGAGCTGGGGAAAGAGGTAGTGGAATGTGACCGTGAACGCGAAATGGATTCGGTGCAGAAGGAGTACATCCATGGTGGCGAAAAGTTTAACCGCTTGGCCCAGGGCCTGTTTGTGACGGGGAGCACAGGTCAAAGCAGGAAGTCGGCGCAGGCAGTCGGCGCAGGCAGACGGCGACCGGCCAGGAGTGGACCGAGGCGAGTAGAATCATCGGCATGGGTCTATTTTTTGCAGCCGGCTCGCCAACCACCGAGTTCACCCCCGCCGAGGTGAAAGCCGGGCTTTTTTCCGCGCTGGACAAGCTTGGCGCACGCAGGAAAGTGCTGGCCGTCCCACCCGATTTCACCCGCATGCATTCGATGTCCGGGCAATTGACCGAGTACGCGTGGAACTACTACGGCGAAGCGCTGACCGACGTTCTGCCGGCGCTGGGCACGCACAAGGCGATGACTGACCACGAGATCCAGACGATGTACGGCCCAACGCCGCGCGACCTGTTCCGAGTGCATGACTGGCGCAACGACATTGTGACGCTGGGCGAGGTTCCGGGCGAGTTTGTGCGCGAAGTGAGCGAGGGCAAGCTCGAGTATTCGTGGCCGGCCCAGGTGAACAAGCTGCTGCGGGACGGCGGGCACGACCTGATTCTGTCGATCGGCCAGGTGGTTCCGCATGAAGTCGTCGGCATGGCTGGCTACAACAAAAACGTCTTCGTGGGCACGGGCGGCGTAATGGGCATTCATCGCAGCCACTTTCTGGGCGCGGTGTACGGCATGGAACGGATGATGGGCCGGGCAGACACCCCGGTTCGGCGGGTATTGAACTACGCCAGCGAACATTTTGCGCAGGCCCTGCCGATCGTCTATGCGCTGACCGTGGTGAGCAAGAACGCCGCCGGCAAGCTGGCGATCAACGGCCTGTTCGTCGGCGACGACGCGGAGTGCTTCGCGCGGGCGGCGGAGTTGAGCATGAAGGTCAACTTCGCGATGATGGACCGGGAGATCGCGAAGGCGGTGGTGTTCCTCGATCCGCACGAGTTCAAGAGCACGTGGCTGGGCAATAAGAGCGTCTACCGGACCCGCATGGCGCTGGCCGACAACGCCGAGTTGATTGTGCTGGCGCCGGGCGTGCACGAGTTTGGCGAGGACCCGACGATCGACAAGCTGATCCGCAAGTACGGATACTGCGGAACGCCGGCGACGCTGGAGGCGGTGAAGAACGATCCGGCGCTGGCGGGGAACCTGTCGGCAGCGGCACACCTGATCCACGGATCCAGCGAAGGGCGGTTCAGGATTCGGTACTGCCCGGGCGGGCTGACGCGGGCGGAGATCGAGGGCGCGCACTACGAGTTCGGCGACCTGGCAACGTACTGCGCAAAGTACGATCCGGCAAAGCTGAAGGATGGCTGGAACATTGTGGATGGAGAGGAGATTTTCTACGTCTCGAACCCGGGGCTTGGGCTTTGGGCGTACAAAAGCAGGTTCAAATGACTGAACGGAGATGGCAGTGAAATTGGAGTTGTCGACAAAGGGAATTGTTCTGATTGTTGTGGCGGTTGCGATTGTAGAGGGGTTGATTCTGAACCCGATCAGGTTTCACCAGACCGCGCGGGTGGACGGCTACAGTATGCAGGTTCCGGTGCTTTGGAAGCCGGTAAAGCACCCGCGCGAAGGCATTATCGCCGGCTTTCAGCGCGAATGGGTGGTTTCCGAAACCGATGGGGTAGCGCTGGGGGACCGGAGCGGACCCGACTCGCGGAATGCGCCCTGGACGATGGAGTCCGCTCAGCGCGAGCAGGCCACCGTGGTTGAGTTTCAGGGGAGAAACCCGGATTTCTCCGACCCGCAGCTCTTCGACCTGCACGATGGAAAGTTTACTTCGGTCTGCGAAGAGGCGAAGGTCAAGGGCTATCAGGCGCTGGTCTGTTACGTGGTGGGAACGCCGTTGCAGTTTTCCTACCTGGGCAGCAAGACATACGAGCCCGCGGCGCGCAGGATGCTGGCTTCACTGAACTGAGTCGGCAAGTCTTTCGCAGCGCAGATTTGCCCGTCTGCCTCCTAGCCGGTATGCTGGGACGGCTGAAGAATTGGTTGGACCACTAAGCCTGAACATTGAAATGGAGTCACAAATGCATGTTGCAGTTGAAAATCTGACGCTTCCAAAGTTTTCCATCGGAGTAGGTGACCGCTTTGCCCACCAAGCCAAGGCCCAACTGGCCGCGTGCATGAAGGCCGCGGACGCCGGCGTCGAGGTTGTGCCGGTATGGAACAAGTCGAACCGCGAGCACACCATCATCGGATCGGAGCCGGTGGAGACACGGGCGGCCGCGGACGCTGCGGTGAAAGAGATGGGTTGGACCAAGCCCTACTTCGTCGACGCGGACCACATCAACCTGAAGACGGTACAGCGCTTCCTGGATTCGAGCAACTTCTTCACGCTGGACGTGGCCGACCTGATCGGTCAGCCGGCCAAGCCTGAGGATGTGGCGGCGTTTCTTGGCGCGCATCCTGAGCTGGTGGGGACGGTGACGATTCCTGGCATTGCGGAGCCGTTCAAGACGGACAAAGCGTTCGTTGAGGGCGTTGCTAACAAGTTCCTGGCGGCGGTACAGAATGCGGGCGAGATCTACGGGCTGCTGCTGGAGAACAAGGGTGCGGGGCGCTTTGTGCCGGAAATCTCGATGGATGAGACGGACTTCCCGCAGACGCCGGTCGAGTTGCTGATTATTCTGGCCATGATCGCGGACGAGAAGATTCCCATCCAGACGATTGCGCCGAAGTTTACGGGCCGCTTCAACAAGGGTGTGGACTACGTGGGCGACGTGAAGCAGTTCGCCAAGGAGTTTGAGGAAGACCTGGCGACGATTGCATTCGCCATCAAGCGCTATGGGCTGCCGGAGAACCTGAAGCTTAGCGTCCACTCGGGCTCCGACAAGTTCTCGATTTACAAGGCGATTCACGACGGCGCGAAGAAGTTCAACGCCGGGGTGCACCTGAAGACGGCAGGCACAAACTGGCTGGAAGAGCTGATCGGGCTGGCGGAGTCGGACGGGACGGGGCTGGCGATTGCCAAGGAGATTTACTCTGAGGCGCTGGCGCACAAGGACGAACTGACCGCGCCGTATGCCACGGTGATCGACATCGACGACAGCAAGCTGCCGTCGGCGGCAGAGGTGAACGGCTGGACCGGCAAGCAGTATGCGGCGGCGCTCCGGCATGACCAGTCCAATCCCGCGTACAATCCCAGCTTCCGCCAACTGCTGCACGTCGGGTTCAAGATCGCGGCCAAGTTGGGGCCGCGCTACCTGCAGGCGCTGGAGGCCAATGAGGATGTGGTCGCGAAGAACGTGACCGCGAACCTGTGGGAGCGGCATATCAAACCGGTGTTTCTGGGGTTGTAGAGGCAGAGGCTTAACACCGATTTGCACCGATGGGACCGATCCAAGGGCTGAGAGAAAAGACAAATACGGAGATTCTGAGCTGCGCTCAGAATGACGAACAAAGAAGAAGCAGATTCCTCCCCCTTCGACAAGCTCAGGGTGCGGAATGACAATTAGGCAGGCAGATTCCTCCGCTATGCTGCGGAATGACAAGTAGGCAAGAAGGAGAATGTCGTGAGCTTAGGTTTTGAGATACCGAAGAAGGGGTCGCTCGATCTACTTTCGCTGGGCGCGCTGGTGACGCGGCTCGATCCGGGCATTATTCCGTTCCGCAAGGCGACCAACTTCGCCGTGCATGTCAGCGGCGGCGAGTTCAATGTGGCGGCGAACCTGTCGGACTGCTTTGGCCTGAACACCGGAATTGCGAGCGCAATGGTCGAGTATCCGATTGGCGACCTCATTCACGAGCGTGTGCGCGCGATGGGCGTGAAGCCGTTCTATAAGAAGTTCAAGCACGACGGCGTAAGCGGGCCGAACATGGCAACGGTGTACAGCGACCAGGGATTCGGGATCCGCGCGCCGATTGTGTTCTACAACCGGTGCAATGAGGCGGCGGCGCAGTTGCAGCCGGGCGACTTCGACTGGAAGGCCATCTTCGCGTCGGGCGTGCGGTGGTTCCACTCCGGGGGCATCTTCTCCTCACTGTCTGAGACCACTTCCGCGCTGGTGATTGAGGCGATGAAGGCGGCACGCGAGGCCGGCGTGGTGACGTCGCTGGACCTGAACTACCGCGAGAAACTGTGGAAGCCGCAGGGCGGGATGAAGCGCGCACACGAGGTTCTGGGACAGATTGTCGAGAATGTTGACGTGCTGATCGGCAACGAGGAAGACCTGCAGAAGGGGCTTGGGTTCCATGGGCCGGAGGTTGCGGCGAGCGCGCAGGCGGCTAGCTCGAAGCTGGATACGAGCGCGTTCCTGGGGATGATGGAGCAGGTGGTGCTGCGGTTCCCAAAGACGAAGATTGTGGCGACGACGCTGCGCGAGGTGCACAACACAAATCACCACAGCTGGAGCGCCGTGGCATGGGTGAATGGGACTGCGGTCACGGCGCCGACGGCCGAGTTGAGGGTGCTGGACCGCGTCGGCGGCGGCGACGGATTCGCAGCCGGGTTCATCTATGGGCTGTTGAGCGGCAAGACGCCGGATGAGGCGGTGAAGCTGGGATGGGCGCATGGCGCGCTGATGACTACGTTCCCCGGAGATACCACCATGGCGACGCTGGACCAGGTGGTGCAGTTCGCGCAAGGCGGATCGGCGCGCATCCAGCGGTAGTTCGCTGGCTGTACAAGAGGCAAATACGGGGATTCTTCCCCTTCCCCTACGGCAAGCTCAGGGTCAGGGTCAGAATGACAAACTGAGAGTGTGCGTGTACGCAAGAGTTGAGAGAGGAAGATTTCGATGGCAAACTCGTTGTTTGATTTGACTGGAAAGACCGCGGTGGTGGTGGGAGGAACGTCGGGGATCGGGCTGGCCATGGCCGTCGGATTGGCGGAGGCGGGCGCCGACGTTGTGGCGAGTTCGCGCCGGCAGGAGCAGGTGGACGAGGCGGCTGCGCAGATTGAGTCCAAGGGCCGCAAGGCGCTGCGGCTGACCTCCGACGTGGGCGACCGGGCCACGTTGCAGCATCTGCTGGACGAAACGGTGAAGGCGTGGGGCAAGGTCGACATCCTGATCAACTGCGCGGGCAAGATCAAGCGCGCCCCCACGGTCGATTTTCCTGAGGACGTGTGGGACGACATCATGGACACCAACGTTACCGGGACGCTGCGCGCGTGCCAGGTGTTCGGGCGGCACATGCTGGCCAATGGGTATGGACGCATCATCAATATCGCGTCGCTGAACACGTTTGTCAGCCTGAAGGAAGTCACCGCGTATGCATGCAGCAAGGCGGCCGTCGGCGCGTTGACCAAGTCGCTGGCGGTGGAGTGGAGCGCGCAGGGCGTGACCGTGAATGCGATTGCACCCGGAGTGTTCCGCACCGCGCTGAATGCGGAGCTGCTGGATAAGAGCGAGCGCGGCAAGGAGCTGCGGATGCGCACGCCGATGGGAAGGTTCGGCAAAACCGAGGAGTTGGTGGGGTCGGCGATCTTCCTGGCCAGTGATGCGTCGGCGTTCGTTACCGGAGAGATACTGGTGGTGGATGGCGGCTTCCTGGCGAGCGGCGTGAATCAGTAGCACTCTGTGCCGTTCCCGAAGCTGCGTGTAAAGACAGAAGCCTCAGGGGATGCGGACGACCAGGCCGGTGCTGAGTGCCTTGGTGGGGACGGTGCCGTTGTAGTAGTTGCAGTAGCTGAACTCCAGAATCCGCCAGTCGAAGATTGCGATCAGTTTGCGGTCGACGCCAACGACGTACTCGTAGTCGATGTGCTGCTGCGTCGCGTCGGTGGAGAATTCCTTGTAGCTGCCGACGCCGAAGAGGAACTCGCCGTAGGGCTTGAGCTTAACGACCGGCAGATCGACCTCTACGCGCGGCCCGATGACACCGTTGTAGTGCTGCTTGCCGCTGCCGTTGAGCAGGTAGCCGCGGAGGTCAGCGCCGATCTTCACCACCGGGATCGGAAGGTCGGCGTAGAGGCCGAAGGTGGGGCCGTAGATCTTCGTCGCCGTGGTGGTGGTGGTGGGCGGCAAGCCGGACGTCTGGGGCAGGTCGAGGTTGGCTCCGGTGAAGAGCGCATAGGCGCCGACCTGCGCGGAGGCGATCGTCGCGGAGAGCAGTCCTGCAAGGGCCCAGGCACCTATACGCCAAACTGTCATGGAGGGTATCCTCGGACTCAGAATATCGTGAGCAATTGGCTTGCGGTGGGAATAATCGTTGACCAGCGTTTTCTCGCAGGGAGTGCGACGGATTTCGAGCGGTTCCGGGCAGTATACTTCTTGAGAGAACTGGTCGCGGCAAGCGGCATTTCGAGCCAGGGAATGCAATCCAACAGTTAAGAGGTTCCGCATGAGCGAAAACGGGAATGGCCACCGCGCCAACGGCAACGGAGCGCACACCAACGGCGATGGCGCGAGCTCGAACGGCAGTGGAGCGCGGGTTGTGGGCAATGACTACCAGGTGCCGGCGCCGCGGGCGGAATGGATCGTGAAGCGCCGGGAAGAAGCCGCGCGCACTGGCGACAGCAACGTGAGCCAGATGCATTTTGCGCGCAAGGGGCTGATCACCGAAGAGATGGCCTACGTGGCGCAGGTGGAGAAGTTGGCGCCGGAGTTTATCCGCGACGAAGTTGCCGTGGGGCGGATGATCATTCCCGCGAACATCAACCATCCGGAGCTGGAGCCGATGGCGATCGGGGTGGGATCGCTGTGCAAGATCAACGCGAACATAGGGAACTCCGCGATGGTGTCGAATGTGGACGAGGAGCTACGCAAGCTGCACACCGCGGTGCACTACGGCGCCGACACGGTGATGGACCTGTCGACGGGCGGCGATATTCCGATGATCCGCGAGCAGATTCTGCGGCATTCGCCGGTACCGATTGGGACCGTGCCCATCTACGAGGCGCTGGCGCGGGTGAAGAGGCTTGAAGACCTGAACATCGATCTGTATCTGGAGGTGATCGAGGAGCAGGCGCAACAGGGCGTGGACTACTTCACGATTCATGCCGGCGTGCTGGTGCAGTACATCCCCATGGTGGCGAAGCGCATTACCGGCATTGTCAGCCGCGGCGGCGCGATCCTGGCGCAGTGGATGACTTCGCACCATAAGCAGAATTTCCTGTACGAGAACTTCGACCGCATCACCAAGGTAATGGCGAAGTACGACGTGAGCTACTCGCTGGGAGATGGGCTGCGGCCGGGTTGCCTGGCGGATGCGAGCGATGAGGCGCAGTTTGCCGAGTTGAAGACGCTGGGCGAACTGACTCGGTCGGCGTGGAAGTCCGATGTGCAGGTGATGATCGAAGGGCCTGGACATATCCCGATGGACCAGATCAAGCTGCAGGTGGATAAGGAAGTGGAACTGTGCGACGGCGCGCCGTTCTATGTGCTGGGGCCGCTGGTTACGGACATCGCACCGGGCTACGACCACATTACGTCGGCGATTGGCGCAGCGATGATCGGCTGGCACGGCGCGGCGATGCTGTGCTACGTGACGCCGAAGGAGCATCTCGGCCTGCCCAACGAGAAGGATGTGAAGGACGGAATTATCGCGTACAAGATTGCGGCGCATGCGGCGGACGTGGCGCGGAAGCGGCCAGGCGCGCGCGACCGCGACGACGCGATCAGCCATGCGCGGTACACGTTCGACTGGGACAAGCAGTTTGCGCTGTCACTCGATCCGGAGACGGCACGCGCGATGCATGACGAAACGCTGCCGGACGATTACTACAAGGAGGCGGCGTTCTGCAGCATGTGCGGGCCGAAGTTCTGCAGCATGAACTGGTCGAGCAAGGTAGACAAGTTCAACGAGCAGGAGCACGGACTGAAGAAGCCGGACCTGACGCAGATTATGACGGACCAGATGGCGCTGCGCCGGTAAGCGCGATGGTGCGACGGAAAACAATGGGCCACACCGATTAAGGTGCGGCCCTTCGTTTTTACAGCCGCCGCGGAATTGCCGGCGAAACTTGCAGATTCGGCAGGCTAGGCCCGGACGGCGGAAGACGCGGGCTTTGGCTGTGCCTGGGGCGCTTTGCGTGGCGCCGGATGGTGAGATATCTCAATCTTGCTGAAGTTGAAAGCCATGCCGGCCACGTACTGAGAAATCCGATGGGGCGTTGGCAGGGAGCAGAGGTCTGGGGAGAGGGTCAGTGCGCGGGCCTGGATCATAGGCGATCCCGTTTATCCTTACCCGGGGAAGCGGTGACGATGGCAGGGGCGGCGACGATTGCGATGAAGGCGATGGCGAGGATCAGTTCGTGGAACATTTCGGGGCCCCTTAGCAAGCAGCGGAACAGCTTCACAAGTTCCGGCCTCCGCACCATGCGCAGGGTGACACCTTGTGAGGAGATCACGGTTCCACGCTGACTGCGAAACCGGCTCGGCCGCTTCTAAATGGATCATCTGATGGATTTGGGACGGGGAGAATAGCACTCGCGGGACCTGGAATGCAGCGCAAGTTGTATGTTGAGGGGTGCGGCTGCGGAGAGACTACTGCGCTGCCTGGTTGAGGGCTGCGGCGGCGCGGTCGAGGGCCTGAGCGAGGACGCCAAGTTGGGCCTGTGCGCGCGGCGGTTCCAGCGCTTCAATGGCGTCGCTAACTCCCGGAATCACCTCGGCGGAGTAGCCGGTGAATTCGCCGGGCGCATAGATACTGTGTCTATACCAGGGACGGGTCGGCAGGCCCGCCGGGATCAGCAGCGCGTGCTCCGCCGCGCAGAGCGCGCGATTGAGCGCGGCGGCGTTGGGCGGCGCATGCTCGGGCTCCTGAAGTTCGTGGGCAGCCTGGGCGGCAGCGGCGAAACTGCGGGCGGCGGCCAGCGCGCCGGTAAAGTCGAGATCCAATCCGCGACCGGCGGCGCGAGTGCGTGCCTGATCCAGATAACGGCGAATCTCTTCCGCATAGATCCGGTAATCGTAAGGCAGCACGTCGGCGTCGGCCATG
>PLUT01000221.1:0-187 GCA_003162875.1 Granulicella sp. | reverse complement strand
TTGCCGAAGCCGGGTCGCGGCGGTGCTGCTCCTCAGCCTGGCGCCACTGCTCCAGGACGGTTCCGCCGGCGGGCGACGGCACCTGATTGGCGATCTCGCGCAGAAACTGGCGCAGCGAAGGCACCGCGCCGGCGTTGAATTCGGGGCCGGCTACGGCTTCGTCCACGTTGAAGTAGGCTACGGCGTG
>PLUT01000280.1 GCA_003162875.1 Granulicella sp. | reverse complement strand
CCCTCATACACCCCGAAACCCGGCGTCCCCACCGCATAGTTTGCCGGCCGCAGCACCCTGCGCCCCCGTCCATGCGAGTCCGCGGGCACCGTCATGTACTCGAAGATTTCTTTCTTGTCCCAGACATGGTTCCCGGTCGTGATGACGTGCGCGCCCAGGTCAAACAAGTCCTCCGCAATCGAGGGCGTTATGCCGAACCCGCCCGCGGCGTTTTCCCCGTTGATGATAAGCAGGTCGACCTGGTTGGTCTCCATCACGTGGTCAAGATGTTCGCGAACGATGCGTCGTCCTGCCGGCCCAAATATGTCCCCAACAAAGAGAATGTTCACTCCTGAAGGCTATAGCATTTCGCCGCCCCGCGTCGGCGGAAACCGCAGCCTTCGCGCGGACTTGCCGCCGTGCATTCAACCCATTTTTGCCGTAGTCGGGTTGAGCCCTGTTGTGTTAGTTTGGCCTGCATGGCACAAAGCGGTCGTTTCGGACTCAGTCTCAAAATCCTGACGGTGTTGGGCACGGAACCTAGCACCATGCATACCTCGGCGGCAATCGCGGAGACACTCAAGGAAAGCGCGGTTATGGTTCGCCGCTGTTTTCTCCTCTTGCACAAGAAGGGCCTGGTGGAACAGCGCAAAGGTCCCCACGGGGGGGCCCGGCTCAAGCTCGCGCCCAAGCAGATCGGCCTCGGCGACGTCTACCTGGCCACGGAAGGCGACTGGCTCGTGCTCACCGATCCAACCATTGCCGGCCTGCTCCGGCGCGTCCGCGAGGAAGGGGTCCTGGCCATGAACGAGACCACCCTGGCCCAGGTTCTCAAGCGCATTCGCAAGAAGTCGCCCGGCGCGAAGGCTCTCAACGGCGCCTCGCCGCACAAGAAAGCCGCCGCGTAGGATCGTTCGCCCGTCGCCCCGGTCCGCCCCGCCTGCGCTGCCCCTGCAAATCTCTTCCTCGAAGGAGACACCCGGGTTGGCGTGCGACTTTGCGCGTTTCCCTCCCGGCAGGTATAAAGGGGATGCAAGCTAATTCTTAGTTGTCTAAGAATTAGCGGCGACAGAGGAGGATAGGCAGTGAAAACACACGAATGGATGCGCGCGCGATGGGCCGGATTCTTCATCGGCGGAATCTCTCTCGCCCTGCTTTGCGGCGCGGCCCGGCCCGCCACGGCCCAGCAGGACGGCGCTCCCGGCGTTACGCTCGCGGCCCTGGCAGATTCGCCAACGCTTCCCGATGCGCCGCTGCCCGTGGCTCCGGCGGACTCCGCGCTGGAACGTGCCGCAGCCCAGTCATCCAACGCTTCCCCTTCCGCGCAATCGCCCGCGCAGGGTTCGCAGCCGCCCACGCAGGGCGAGCCAACTCCGCCCGGCGCGCCGTCGCTTGGCGACCTCGGATTGACGCCGGCAGATACCGAGGGCAGCGCCGCGCGCCAGGCCATCATGGACCGCCGCACCCACATGCTCAAGCTCCACCAGCGCCTCGGCCTCATCACCGTCATCCCCGTCGCCGCCGCCTGCATCAGCGCCGTCGGCGCGCCACCCGAACACGGCAACTACGGCAACACCACGTCACGCGACATCCACGTCGCCCTCGGCGCCACCGCCGTCGCTATGTACGCCTGGACCGCCTCCTACGCCATCCGCGCTCCCAAGGTCTCCAACGAGCACGCGCGCGGCGGCGTGAAATGGCACAAATACCTCATTTACATTCACGCGCCCGGCATGGTGCTTACGCCCATCCTCGGCGCCATGGCCTTCAATCAGATCAACAGCGGTCAGAAGGTCCACGGCATCGCCTCGGCGCACGCCGGAGTCGCCGCCGCCACTGCGATCAGCTATGGCGCAGCCATCATCGCCGTATCCTGGCCCATCCATCTCAAGTTCTAGACTCCGAGGCCCCATGAAGCATTCTTCCGTGCTCGCCGTCCTGCTGTTCGCGCTGCCCGCCTTCGCCCCCATTCACGCCCAGGCGGGTCCGTCCCAGCCCGACCAGACCTGGCTCCTCGACCAGTCCACTCTCAGCTATCACATGTCGCATCCGATGCACGAGGTCGACGGCGTCAGCCACGCCGCGCGCGGCAAAGGAGTTTGCCACGCTGGGCAGTGCGACTTCCTCGTCGCCGCCGCGGTCAAGTCCTTCGACTCCGGCGACAGCAACCGCGATCTGCACATGATCCAGACCAGCCGCGGCGCCCAGTTCCCCATCGTCAGCGTTCGCCTCCGCCTGCCGCAGGCGGCGCTCGCATCGCCCACGCTCGACTGCGACATTGATGTCCAGTTCGCCGGCAACACCGCCCACTACTCCCACGTGCTCTTCCATCAGGCAATCGAGGGCAGCGCGCATCACATCACGGGCACCGTTCCCGCAACCCTCACCGACTTCAAGATTGAGGCGCCCACCTTTCTCACCATTCCCATCAAGAACGATATCCCCGTCCGTGTCGACATGGTCTGGAAGCCAAGCTAAAACAGTTTCCAGTTCTCAGTTTTTCAGGTCGGCAAACGTTCGCTGGCGGCTCAATTTGGTCGTCTTGAAAGGGCGGGACTTCAGTCCCCGCCGCTGAGCCCACAGCTTTCTGGACCACTTACAACTGGAATCATCCCGCCAGTTCTTTCCGGATCGCCAGCAGCTCCTGGCGCCGCTTCGGCGTCGTCTTCGGATAGGACATCTTCAGCTCGCCCAGCGTGTCCAGAACAATCTGCGAGACGATCAGCCGTGCGTTCTCCTTGTCGTCCGCAGGCACCGCATACCACGGTGCATGACGCGTGCTGGTCGCCTGCAGACACTCCTCGAACGCGGTGCCATAGTCCTTCCAGTACTTGCGCTCGTGGATGTCCGCCATGCTGAACTTCCAGTTCTTCTCCGGCTCGTCGATCCGCGCCAGGAACCGCTTCCTCTGCTCCTCCTTCGACAGGTGCAGAAAGAACTTCACAATCCGGGTCCCATTGCGATCCAGGTGTTTCTCCATATCCAGAATCGAGCGATACCTCTGCTTCCACACGTCCTTCCTGTTCTTCGGAGTATCCGCCACTCCTTCACCCGCCAGAATCTCCGGATGCACCCGCACCACCAGAACCTCCTCGTAGTACGACCGGTTGAAGATCCCAATCCGCCCGCGCCCCGGCAGCTTCTGCTCTGCCCGCCACAGAAAGTCGTGCTCCAGTTCCTCCGCGCTCGGCTGCTTGAAGCTCGCCACCTCGCAACCCTCCGGATTCACTCCCGACATCACGTGCTTGATCGCGCCATCCTTGCCCGCCGCATCGATCCCCTGAAATACCAGCAGCAGCGCATACTTGTTCGACCCGTATAGCAGCTCCTGCAGCGAGCTCAAGTCGCTAACATGCTTCTCGAGAACCTGCTTGTACTCCTCCTTCGAGCAGCACATCGTCTTCACGCGCGTCGGCCAGTCCTTCAGCTTCACCTTCTCTCCCGGCTTCACCAGAAAATCCTTCGTGTCGATCTTCATTGCTCTCCCTCCAAATCCGCAATCATCCCGTGTCCCGGGTGCAGCGTGAACCAGGACCGCGCCTGCGCAGTGCACAGGTACATCGTCACCACTACCGCAACCGCTATCCGATAGTAGATGATCAGCACTCGCGCATGGCTCACAGGCGGCCCAATAATAAAGTGCCGGAGCGAGACGAACGTCAGCAGGCACCCAAGCAGCACCAGCCACATTGCCCATCTGCGGCCGCGCCAGTAAAACCACAGCACCAAACACTCCATCACCGAAACCGCGAAGCCGACCACAGCAGCGCCAAGCACCGTCGAAATAAACCTCAGCATCCCGTGAGACATGCTCCACCGCAGCGGCAGAGGACTGGCAAGTATCGCCACCAGATGAAGCAAGACGACAACCATCATCAAAACGCTTGTAAGCTTGACTCCAACCGGTGCACGCATGGTAACCATGACCTTTAGATTCCAATTAGCGAGAAAACTAAGCCTGAGAATCGTACGACCATCAAAAATCTTGCCGATCTCGATATCCACCCCTCTCCGCGGATGACCGAAGTCGACGTCCTCATCCTCGGCGCCGGCGCCGCCGGCCTCATGTGCGCCATCCAGGCAGGACGCCGCGGGCGCCGCGTCCTCGTGCTCGAGCGCGCCGAGAGTCCCGGCAAGAAGATCCTCATCTCCGGCGGCGGCCGCTGCAACTTCACCAATCGCAACACCGCACCGGAAAACTTCCTCTCCGCCAACCCGCACTTTGCCAAGTCCGCCCTCGCCCGCTTCACTCCGCGGGACTTCCTCGCGTTGGTTGAGGCGCACGGCATTCCCTGGCACGAGAAGACCCTCGGTCAACTCTTCTGCGACCGCTCCGCCCACGACATCCTCAACCTGCTGCTGGCCGAATGCGCGGCCGCCGGCGTTCGCGTCCAGCCCGGAACCCGCATCCTGTCCGTCTTCCGGACCTACTCCTCCGCCGCACGCTTCCGCGTCGAAACCTCCGCCGGCAGCTTTGCCGCCGCCTCGCTCGTCGTCGCCACCGGCGGACTCTCCATCCCCAAACTGGGCGCAACCTCGCTCGGCTACGACCTGGCAGGCCAGTTCGGCCTCGCCCTGGTCGAACCTCGACCCGCCCTGGTCCCGCTCGTCTTCAACCCGCAGGACAAGGCTGCCTGGTGCGATCTCGCCGGCCTTTCCGCGGAAGTGACCGCTTCTATAGCTGCGTCATCCGACAGGGCCAACGCAAAGCCAAAGACGGTGCGAAGCACCTTCCGCGAAAAAATGCTCCTCACTCATCGTGGACTCAGCGGCCCCGCCATCCTGCAGATCTCCTCCTACTGGCGGCCCGGCGAGCCCATCGAGCTCGACCTCGCCCCCGGCTTTGCGCCGCTGCACGACCCAAACTCCGCACCCGCCCACGGCCAGGGCTCCAGTGTCTTCGCTCCGCTCGCCCAGCCCGACTCCCGGCGCGACCTCGCAGCCGCCGCGCTCGCCCTGCGAAATGTTGAAGCTGGACCGGCCCTGCCCGCGCGTTTTGCCGCCCGCTGGCTCGCCCTGCATGCGCCCGCCCAACTCGACGGCGCACCCCCTTCCCTGTCCAATGCCACGCTCACCCGCATGGACCGCAGCCTCCACGCATGGCGCATTGTCCCCGCGGGTACTGAGGGCTATGCCAAGGCGGAGGTCACTGCCGGAGGGGTATCGACCGCCGAACTCGACGCAAAGACGATGCAGAGCCGCAGGGTCCCCGGCCTCTACTTCATCGGCGAAGTTGTCGACGTCACCGGCTGGCTCGGCGGCTACAACTTCCAGTGGGCCTGGGCTTCCGGCTTCAGTGCCGGCCAATCCGTCTAGGACGATAGCCGCTCAGTTGGAACGATTCTCGCTCTCGGCCTCCTGATCGCCCATAGCGCCCAGCTTGAACCTTGGACCATTAACCTCGAACCTACTGCACCACCAGCGTCAACCCCAC
>PLUT01000145.1 GCA_003162875.1 Granulicella sp. | reverse complement strand
GGGCGTGAAATGGTGGCCGAAGTGGCGTTGCTGATGCTATTGGAGTAGTCAGTGAGGATGCCCTGGCCGGTGTCGGGACCTACCGGTACCGGGGTCAGGCCCAGATCGCCAACCCCGGGAACGCCGGAAAGGCCGGTCGTCGGAGTTCCCGGCATATAGGCCACACTGTCGGAGAATAGAAAGGTCCACCTGCCCGCGCTGAGCACCTGGGAGAGACCGAGGCTCACAAAGCTGTAGGACGGGCTATTTGACCCCCAGGAATGGCCGCCGGTTATGACCGCGCTGAATGGGTCCCGCTTGCTGTTGGAGATATAGCCCAGATCACCGGTCAGGTTGGTTCCTGCCGTTACGCCGGAGTTGCCGTAATAGCCCCAACTGAGACTCTCCGAGGCACTTACCGCATATTGCAGCGTGCCTGCGGTCATGGGCAATTCGAATCCGGTCGAGATGGGCGATGCCTGCGCCGCCGGAAGGGCCTGACCAAACGCAGCTGGCGCTACCGTGATAAGCAGCAGGGTCAGAAACACACAACACTTCATGACATACTCCTGCGAAGCAGACTCGATCGCCGACTCGCGGGCTCTTCCCGCGCAGGCCCGGCGACGGATTGGGTTATCTTTTTCATGGCACCACGATGGTGTCACCGGGAACCAGCGAGACCCCCTGCATATCGTCCTTCTTCAGCGCCTTGTCGTAATTGAAGTGAATCGTCTGCTGTTTCCCCTGCTCCCCGCGAAGTATGTATATCTTCTTCTTGTTGGCGTAAGGGGTAAGCCCTCCCGCGGTAGCGATTGCCTGTAGGATTGTCATCCCCGGAGTTAGCTGGAGCGGGCCAACGTGTCCTACTTCCCCAACGAAGTAAACCCGCTTGCTGTTGACCGCCGCCACTGACACATCGACTACGGGGTCGGTGACGAATTTCTTCAGCCGGGTGGTTAGATCCGCCTTAAGCTGCGTAGGGGTGGACCCGGCGGCCAGCACATCGCCAACAAGCGGGAGTGTGATCATCCCATCCGGCCGCACAGGCATGGAGCCAGAAAGCTGGCCCTCGTTCCACACGGTGACAACGAGTACGTCGTCTGCGCCGATGACATAGTCGGGCGAAATCATCGGCGTTCCCTGCACTGGAGTGGGTGCGGGAGCAGGCTGCGTCGGGACGGGTTTGGCACTGAGGACAGGTTTGCCTGCCGGCTGCTGGGCCAGGCCCGTGACGACAAGGGCAAGAAATGCAATTGAGGAAAAAAGTGTACCGCGGAGAAGTTTCATATTCTTACCAATCGTGTCTGAATTCTCTTGCGGAGCGCCGGAGTGCGACTCCCTGGAAGCAAAAGCGCTTCCGGTAAAACTGCCCTCCCTTTGGGCCGACTCATCCTGGGTTATGCTGGTTGCCGGCAGTCAGATTCCCGGTCGATTTAGCCGGCTATTTCCCGGCTATTCTCAGGAGGGCCTTTCGACCGATTGCATGCCGCCTAACAACTCTAGTTTCACTGATTCTACACCTGTAAGACGCTGTAAATCGCGGGCGGCGGCCACTAAGGTACCCCATCCAGCACAATGGGGCCAAAGGGAAACGGTTTACCCATTCAGAGAAACTCTATTCCATCGATCGGCTCCTGGGGATTCCACTTAAGTGTGCTGGCTTGATCAACTTAAGTCCGGCAGGCGAGCTGCGACGGCAGGCAAGACCCATGCGATAATCAGGTGGGCGTTGAATTGCCCGAACGAAGTTGCCTGCCTTCACTTTCATGCACGAGAGCTCCATGCCGCCTCCCATTTCTTCGTATTCCACGACCGAATCCGCGGTCGATCCGGCTTCCGCAATCCCTTGCGACCCCCACGCAGGAGACGGGAGCCCGAAGTGGTCCATCGCCTGGGCGCCGGTTGTCCTTCTCGGCCTGCTGTCGGTCCTGCTCTATCACCGGATCGCAGTCAAGCTGGTGACCGACTGGTACAACCTACCCGACTTTGGCCACGGCTTCCTGATTCCCTTCTTCGCCGCATTTCTGCTCTGGGACAAACGGCGTGAAATTGCCGGCACTCCGATTGTGCCGAGCTGGGCGGGCCTCTCCCTGGTCGTCCTCGGCCTTTGCGAACTGATGCTGGGCGTGTTCGGCGCAGACCTGTTCCTGCAGCGCACTTCGTTTGTCCTGCTGGTTGCCGGCCTGGTGTGGACCCTGTTGGGCAAAGCGATGCTGAGTCAGTTGAAGTTTGTGCTGCTGGTGCTGCTGCTGGCGATTCCGCTGCCCACGATTCTTTATAACCAGATCACCTTCCCGTTGCAGTTGCTGGCCTCACAGTTGGCAAGCCAGATCCTTCCGCTGTTCAGGGTTCCCGTGCTGCAGGATGGCAATGTGATTCGGCTGGCCTCGATGCCGTTGGAAGTTGCCGAGGCCTGCAGCGGGATCCGATCGCTGATGAGCCTCTTCGCCGTCGCCGTGATTTACGGATATTTCCTGGAGCGGACAACCTGGCGACGCATCGTGCTTGCCCTGTCCAGCCTCCCGATCGCGGTCGCAGCCAACGTCGTCCGGATTGTTGGCACCGGCCTGTTCGTGCAGTATTGGGACCCGGAAAAAGCACTCGGGTTCTTTCATGAGTTTCAGGGATGGTTGATGTTCGTGGTATCGCTCGCGTGTCTCTACCTTGTGCATCTGGCGATGCGCCTGGTGGGGCGGAAAGGCGGGCAACCGGCATGAGATCCCCGCGCCTTTGGCTGGTTGTCCTGCTGATGAGCTTTACCGCACTGGTGCTGCACGTACGCGGCGACCAGGACCGGGTCCTGCCCAGCCTCCCGCTGAGCGGGCTGCCGACGACCATCGGCTCGCGCACCGCGGTTGAGGTTGAGATTCCCGACGAAGAGTTGCAGGTCCTGGGCAAAGGCGACTTTCTCAATCGCGACTATCAGCCGGATCCCCATGCTCGCGGCGCGTCGCCGGGGGACCTCGCCGACATCGGCCTCTTTATCGCATACTTTCCGACGCAGCGGAGCGGGCAATCGATCCACTCGCCGCAACATTGTCTTCCGGGCGCGGGATGGGTCTTCGAGTCAAAGAGCGTTGCCGAACTGACAGACCCCGCCGGCAAGAAATACAGGGTTGGGGATTATCTGATCACCAATGGAACCACGACCGACGAAGCCCTGTACTGGTACCAACTGCATGGGCGCAGCATTCCCGGCGACTATCAGGCAAAGCTGTACACTTTGGCGGATTCGATCCGTTACGGCCGTACCGATGAGGCGCTGGTTCGCATCATCACGCCCGTCGTAGCAGGCGAGGACAGGGCCGAGGCGCGTGATCGCGCGCTGGATTTTGCCCGGCAGATTGCCCCGTTACTCCCCGCCTACGTCCCGAATTAATTTGAAGAGAGAAGCAAGTTGTGCGGGTTTACGATACTGGTACCGCATGGCCCGCAATTGGAAATATGACGCAGCAGAACTAATGATCGAGACAAGAAGAGGAACGCTTCCATGTTCAACTTACGTCAAGTGCATATCGCCCGGATTTCAGCGGCTGTCGCTGTATCGCTCGCGCTCGTCTTCGCGACAGGTTGCAGCCGCGACCCCAATGTCCGAAAGCAGAAATACCTGGAAAGCGGCAAGCGATACGAGGCCAGCGGCAAGTACAGAGAGGCGGTCATTCAGTTCCAAAACGCGCTGAAGTACGACAAGAACTTTGCCCCCGCGCACTACGAGCTGGCCAAGGCGTTGATGAAGACGAATAGCGTAATGCCCGCTTATCAAGAGTTGATGAGAACGGTGGAGATCGATCCGTTGAATCTGCCGGCCCGGATCGATCTTGGCGAGTTGCTGCTTGCCGGGCGCGCCCCCGACAGGGCCGAGATCCAGGCAAAGTCGGTACTGGCCATCGATGCCAACAATGCGGATGCCTACGCCCTGCTTTCGGGAATAGCGCGTTACAAAGGAGACAATGCGGAAGCGCTGAAGGACATCCAGCGCGCCATTGCGATCGACCCCAAGCAGGCCCGCTATCACACCGCGCTGGCGATATACGAAAGCGCAGATCCTGCGAACGAGGCCAACGTTGAACAAGAATTGAACAAGGCCGCATCGCTCGACCCGAAGAGCGCGAGGCCGCATATTCTGCTGGGAACGCTGCTCGACCGCAAAGGGGATATCCCGGGTGCGGTACAGCAGTATCTTACGGCAATCAGCGCCGACCCGAAGAACCTGGAGGCGCGTGAAACGCTGGCGTCGCTTTACCTCCGCGGCGGCGACAAAGCCAAGGCCGAGCAGACCATTCGCCAGGCAGTCGAGGACAACCCCAACGACAAGCCGGTGGCAGTGGCGCTCGCCGAGTTTTATGCCAGGACCGGGCAGATGGACCAGGCGGAGACCACGTTCGCCAACCTGACCTCGAAGTATCCCAAGAGCACAGCGATCAAGATCACCTATGCCCGCATTCTTTACGAGAAGAAGGATTATGCCAAGTCGGGCCAGATCGCCGCTCAGTTGACCAAGAGCGACGGCGGCGACCCTGAAGTGCAGGTTCTCAACGCGCTGTTGCTGCTGAACAACGGCAAGTCGGATGACGCCTTTACCCTGCTGAAGCAGGCAGCCAAGGACAACTCGAACAATATCCAGATACAGCTTTTGCTGGCGAAAGTCGCAGCTTCCAAGCAAGACATTGCGACCGCACAGTCGAGCCTGGAGGCAGCCGCCAAAATCGATAAGAGCAATCTGGAGGCAGCCCGCGGGCTGGCCGTAATCGCGATCAGCCGCAACGACAATAGCATGCTGTCCGAAATTGCGGAGAAGACCATCCAGCAGCACCCGGACTTCGCCGACGCCTACGTCTGGCAGGGCATGACGGAGGTCGTCGGCAAGGAGTACGACAAGGCGGAAGCCGACTTCCAGACGGCACTGAAGAAGAGCCCGAACGACTCCGTTGCGTACTTCGAATTGGGCCGGCTACGAGTTTCCCTGGGGCATATACCAGAAGGCGAAGCCCTGCTCCAGAAGGCCCTCGACAACGACCCCAACTCGGTTCCCGCGCTGGGTATGCTGGTGGCCTGCGATCTGCAGGCAAAGCAGCCGGCCAAGGCAATCGCGCGGGTCCAGGCGCAGATCGCCAAGTCTCCGCAGAATGCCAGATTTTATGTCCAGCTTGCCGCTCTTCAAATGGCGACCAAGGACCTGCAAGACGCTCTGGCGAGTTCGCAAAAGGCAATGCAGCTGAGTCCCGGAAGCCCTGACGCCGTGAAAGCATATACCCAGGTCGAAGTCGCAATGGGGAATACCGACGCCGCCATATCCGCGTGGCAGACCTGGATCGCGGCGCACCCGAATGACCCCCAGGCACCGCTGGTGCTCGGCACCCTGGAGGACTCGAAGGGCGACTCAGCGAAAGCGGAGGACCTCTACAAGAAAGCGCTCCAGCTTGACCCGAACGACGCCGTCGCCGCCAACAACCTGGCGTATCTGATGGTGGAGAGCAATCAGAACGTGGACGTGGCCCTGACGCTGGCGCAGACTGCGCAGCGCATCTTTCAGAACAATCCAGCTACCCAGAACAATCCGTGGTCCGCAGATACTCTGGCCTGGGTCTACTACTACAAGGGAAACTACGGCGCAGCCCGCGATCTCCTGGAGGGTGCGGTGAAGACGCTCCCGAACGATGCCCAGATGCAATACCACCTGGGCATGATCTACATCAAGCTCAACGACAAGGCTGATGCCCAATTGCACCTGAAGATGGCGGAGAAGCTGGCACCCAACAGCAAGCCCGGAAAAGATGCGAGCGAACAGTTGGGTAAGCTGGGGTAGAAAGCAGCGCCGGGAGCCACGGAGCGATTCGCCCCTGAGACGCCGCGGCGGCAACCGCGATAAGCGGTCCACGCAAGAGCGACCCGCTTAGGTTGGGCCCGCGGACGGTGCGTGATCGGTGTCAACGGCCATGAGACCGTCAAGGCAGTGCTGGCTGATGCCCCATCGGAAGGCGGGACTGGAACCGAACAAGTGAAAGCGACAGCGGGGAGAATGGTGCAAAAGCGGAAGGGCGAAAACAACCCCGGGCACAAACCAGCCGCACTTCAACTGCTCGGTTGCGGGTTGTCGATTCTTTGGTGGAGCTGAGCGGGATCGAACCGCTGACCTCCTCGTTGCGAACGAGGCGCTCTCCCAGCTGAGCTACAGCCCCCCACCATACGCCAGGCACCTGGCCAATCGAGGCTCCATTGCGGAACCGATCGTGCCATTGCCTTGCTCTTGACAACCTTTACGAGTGTAACAGGACAGGGTCGCACCGCCTAGGACATGGCCTTGCGTGACGCTGATTTGCGAAACTATTTCCCTGTCGCATCGTCTCCCGTGTATAAATCTCTGGCGCACCCGGCTGGCCCTCCCTCTGCTCTGGAATAACCTGCTCTGCACCGCCGGCCTTTCCGCCACAGGAGCCATCCTCGATGTCCTTCCGCCTCCCCCTTGCCGCTGCTCTTATCGCCTTGGCTTCCCTGTTGCACGCCGCGCCTGCTGCCGCCCAACCGCAGCAAAAGTCTCGCGTCATTCAACAGTTCACGACCGGCTGGAAGTTCCTGCAGGCGGACGCCCCGGGGGCGGAGAAGCCCGCGTTCGACGACTCCGCATGGAAGAGCGTTACCCTGCCCCACGACTGGTCGATCGCCGGCCCGCCGAAGGAAGACGCGCCGTCCAGGGGTGCGGGCGCGTTTATGCCCACCGGGGTTGGCTGGTACCGCAGGACATTCACGGTTCCCGACGCGGATGCGACGCCGACCGCCGAGCGCCGCACGTTCATCGTCTTCGACGGTGTCATGGCCAACAGCGATGTGTATCTGAATGGAGCGCTGCTGGGACACCGGCCCTACGGCTACGTCAGCTTCGAGTACGAACTGACGCCGCACCTGCAGCCCGGCACGAATGTCATCGCGGTGCGCGTCGATGACTCGCAGCAGCCTGCATCGCGCTGGTATCCCGGCGCGGGCATCAACCGCCAGGTCCGGCTCATCACCACCGGCGACGCCCACATCGTCCCCTGGGGAACGTTTGTAACCACTCCGGAGATCAGCGCCGCCGCCGCGACCATCCACATCACCGCGACGGTGACCAATGAGTCCGCTGCCCCGGTGAACCTCTCGCTGCGGGTACGCATCACCGGGCCCAATGGCGCCCCGGTTCTGGCAGGCAAGGAAATCTCGTCGAATCAGCCCCTGCAGGTATTTCCCCGCGCCACCGCCGACCTGGACGCGGAGACGGTTCTGCCCAAGCCGGATCGCTGGGACCTGAACCACCCGGCCCTCTACACCGTCCATGCCACGCTGCTGCGCGATGGCAAAGCGGTGGATGATGAGGATGTGCCGTTCGGCATTCGCGAGTTCCACTTCGACGCCGACAAGGGTTTCTTCCTGAACGGCGTCCACCACAAGGTTTATGGCGTGGCCCTGCACACAGACGGCGGCGCAGTGGGCACCGCCGTGCCGCTGGCGGTGTGGGAGCGGCGCCTGACCGAGTTGCGCAAGTACGGCGTCAACGCCATCCGCACCGCGCACAACCCGCCGGCGCCGGAGTTTCTCGACCTCGCCGACCGCATGGGTTTCCTGGTGATGGACGAGATGTTCGACTGCTGGACCGTCGGCAAGAACACATACGATTACCAACTCTACTTCAAGGACTGGTTTGTGCGCGACACGACCGACACCGTGATGCGCGACCGCAATCATCCCAGCATCATCCTGTGGTCTGCCGGCAATGAGATTCACGACACGCCGCAGCCGGAGATTGCGATCCCCATTCTGGCGACCCTGGTCAAGACATTCCATCTGAACGATCCGACGCGGCCGGTGACCCAGGCGTTGTTCCGTCCCAACGCGAGCCACGACTACGAGGACGGCCTGGCCGATCTGCTGGATGTGATCGGGCAGAACTACCGCGAGCAGGAGATTCTGAAGGCCCACGCGGACAAGCCGACGCGCAAGATCATCGGCACCGAGAACACACACGACCGCAACCAGTGGGTTGCCATGCGCGACCACCCCGAATACTCCGGCCAGTTCCTGTGGTCGGGAATCGACTACCTGGGCGAGGCAGGGCGCTGGCCGACGATCGGCTCCGGCTCCGGCCTGCTGCTTTCCACCGCGCTGCCGCGCGGGCGCGCCTTCGAGCGCCAGAGCTGGTGGACCACCGCGCCAATGGTCGCCATCGTGCGCCGGGTCGCCGTCACCCGTCCCGCGCCGATCGATCCCGGATACGCCGACGCGACCAGCACCAACCAGGCTGCGGCCCCGGTTGCTCCAGCTGCTCCAGCGACTCCGGGTGCTCCAACAACTCCGGCTACTCCAGCGACTCCGGGTGCGCCCGCTGCGCCGCCGCTCGACCCGACCGTTCGTTTCGGACAACCGCTGCTCGCCGACTGGACCCCGAAGGACCTGGGACCGCACTCGGAGAATGTTGAGGTCTATACCAACGCCGAGGAGGTGGAACTCTTTCTGAATGGCAAGCCGATCGGCAGCGATAAGCTGCATCCCGACGCGAGCGCCATCACCTTCAAGGTGCCCTTTGTGCAAGGCACGCTGAAGGCCGTCGCCAAAAGCCACGGCAAGGTGGTGGCTACTGAAGAGCTGAAGACCGCAGGCAAGCCAGCCCGGATTGTCTTCACCGCGGATAAAGCGGCCACCCCACTCACTCCCGACTGGAACGACGTTCGCTACGTGACTGCAACGCTGGTCGACGACGCCGGGACTCGCATCCCCGACTCGACCACAGTGATTCAGTTCGCAGCCACTGGGCCGGCGTCCATCGTCGCCGTCGACAATGGCAACATGATGGACCACGATCCGTTCCAGGCCACTGAGCGCAAGCTCTATGACGGCAATGCCGTTGCTCTGGTCCGTGCCACCGGGACCTCAGGCCGGATTACCGTCACCGCCAGTGCGGACGGGATCCCAACCGCAACCCTGACCCTCACCGCCGCACCCGTCGACAAGGAAGATCCCACAATTGCCAAGACTGCGGCACTCGACCGGGGCTTCTGAACCTTGATCGGGGGCCCCCCTCCCCCTATCAAATTCCCTATGATCAACAAAACACAGGGGCTAGATTTTCCCTAACCTTGCAACTCGCTGATTCCAGGTCGCTTAAAATGGAAGTATAGCTGGAATCAATGAGTTACAGGGGCATAGATAGCTAGGGAGCGGCGAATTCTGCCAGCAGATCTGATAGTTCCTTGAAAACCGGATTTGCTATTTCCAACACCTTGTTTTTGGTTGCCCAAATAAAGGCAGGAGAGCAGCACGGGTCATTTTTGCATTGGGTCGCGATATAGCAAGCGAGTTTCATTTTGGCCTGCTTATTCGCTGACCAATTCCCCATTGTGTTGACACATACCTTGAAATCCTCAATGCATTGGATGGTCCGAGGGTTCGTGTCGAGTGCCACTTGAAGTAGCAAGTCCTCAACCTCTCCAGTCTTTCCTTTACCGGGTGTCAGAAAAACACCGGTTCGATAGTCCTTGCCACGATGGATTGTGAATGCTGCCGTCGGTGCTTTGAACGGAGGTACAAACGCCCCACATATGGTCTTGAAAGAGTCGTCCGGATCGAGGTCGGCGTCTGTGACCACAAAAACCCCCTTGAGCTGAGCGGAGCGTCCCGCAAGCAATTCGACTACCTTCTTGATCGCGTCTTTCCCGTTTCCCCCGTCCTTTTTCTTCGGATATGTAACGTCGCAGTTCGTAATCCCCGCATGCCGCAATAAAGCGCAGACCAGCGCCATATCGTGAAATCCTTCGCACACGATCACATACGGGCTTTCTGGCTCGAAAGGATTTATTGCCGCAGCTTCTTTCTCATCGCACTTCAAAGTCTTGCTCCAAGGCGGACTCTAGATACGATCCTGGGAGAGAGTCAATTGCGCATCCATCGTCCCGGCGCGAGGCGCGAAGTAAGCTAAACTCGCTCTCATGGCCCTCCAGAACTGGCCTCATCGCTCGGATACACTCGGAGCTGTGAGTGCTCACAAATAGTTGAACCTTGAATTCCTTCGCCAAGGCGTAAAGAGAATTCCAAATCGACGGCAATAGTTTGTGATGAAAGCCATCCTCTAGTTGATCAATAAGAATGGTTCCACCTTTGAAATTTGCCAATCCTAAGCAAATCCCCAGCAGCCTATTCACCCCATCAGACACCAATGGAATGGGGAGCTTTCTCTGCTTTCCCTTTAGTCCAGCGAACACCATGGGAACGCCAGCGTGGTAGTCGATTGAGAGGCTTTCGATGTAAGGAAACTCATGGTTCAGGACCCGCAATACGGCAGCGATCTCTCCTTTTTTATCCAACTCCGAAAAGCGTTTTGCATTATCGTCGGTGGTTTCGTGTGCCCCAGGTGTGAACCATATGCATGGGAAGAAATCGATGCGCGAAGAGTCATACTGCAACCCGCTGGATGTGATCTTTGGGGTGGATACAATTGCCGGATGTCCGGCGCGTTTCCAGGTGAATTCAACCTGCGGTATCCCGCTAATCTGCTGCGGCATACTATTCCCACTAGAGGGAGGCTGCTTGCCAAACGGAAGTTCTTGCGAGCCGACTGGTTTTATGTACTGAACGGATAGGTGTCGGGTGTCAGAGTTAGGATTGCCGGTCAGCTTTATTGAAATCTTTTCGTCGTACTCGAAGTTATAGAACAAGTCTTCCCACAGGCCTCGGTAGGCCTGCGCATCGGTCGGAACGACGATCTGATTTCCCATTCTCCTGATGCCGCGCATCTGGAATACGACGGTTGGGGCTAGAGAACCAGACGAAATAAACACGGATTCAAGAAACGCACTTTTCCCGCTGGAGTTCTCTCCAACAATTAGGTTTACGCGCTTTAGGTTGGGAACTTCCAGATGCTTGAAGCATCGAAAGTTGGTGACATTTATTTGTTCGATCATGAATTCGTCACTTTCTCTCAGCGCGTGGTGTGTCAATTATATTTATGCCGTTACAGGAACATCCACCGTGCAGCGAGTGGAAAGACAAGGGCCAGACACGAGGCCGCGCTCCTGTGCTTCCCTCTTTAAATTATATCGGGCGTGTCAAGGAATCGCGGTGGAAAAGGGGGCCCCGGTCCGTACCGGGCACACTCTTCCCTCCCCCGAGTTCGCGGGTGCGCTACACTTCCAGATCATCATGTGGACTCGGCGCCAGTTCGTTGCAGTCTCAGCCGCAGCCGCACTGGTGCGCTCTATCTTTGCGCAAACTCCGCCCCTCCGCTTCATCGACTCGCACGTCCACGTCTGGAAGCACGATCCGGCGTTCCCCTTCGCCGCGGGCGCTCACCCTACGCCCGAGGACGCGACGGCGGAGATGCTGCTGGACCTGATGCGCGCCAACGACGTGGCCCGCACGGTCATCATCCAGGTCATCCACTACCGTTGGGACAACAGCTATCTGGCCAGCGTCCTGAAGCGTTACCCACGCGAGTTCCACGGCGTGTGCCGCGTCAATCCCGAAGACCCCGCGGCCCCGGACCAACTGGCTCACCTGACAGAAGTCCAAGGCTTTCGCGGCGTCCGGCTCAGTCCCGCGGCCGGCTCACAGGGCGACTGGATTCGCGGTCCGCTGATGCCGCCGCTGTGGCGCCGCTGCGCCCAGCTCAAAGTGCCCATGACCTTGCTGATCCCGGTAACGCGGCTGCCTGAACTGCATCCCTTGCTCGACGCCAACCCCGATCTTCAGGTCGTTATCGACCACATGGCCGACTCGCCTCTCGACCACCCCGAGCAACTCGATCTGCTGCTCGGCCTCGCCCGCTACCCCAAGCTCTTCGTCAAGGTCTCGCACATGTGGTCGCTTTCGGCGCAGCCTTACCCCTACCCGGACGCGGCGGCCCAGGTCAAGCGGATCTACGAATCATTTGGAGCGGCCCGCCTGATGGCAGGAACCGACTGGCCTATCTCTCTGCCCAAACAGTCCTACGCCCAGACGGTCACGCTGTTTCGCAACCATCTCGATTTCCTGCCCGCGAAGGACCACGCGCAGATTCTATCCAGGACCGTCCAACTGGTCTGGCCGTTCCATCTATGAAGGCATTCTTCTGACCCGCGAACACACCTCCACTCTGCACGCCGCGCCGGCGGATTGCGCGCGCACCTTCCCTGGCAGAGTGACCCGTCCCAAAACTCGACCGATACCTATACGCTGGTGGAAAGCGTGCTGCCTATGGAATTGAAAGCATTGTTGATGTCCGCGGCAAGGGTGGACATCCCGGCTGTTGCTCCCAGTGCGATGAGGGCAACCACCAAAGCGTACTCGATCAGATCCTGGCCATCGTCCTTCGATAGCAGGAGTAGCAACTTAGCAGAAAGGTCCAGCAGTCTCATTGGGGCCTCCTCGGTCAACTTTCCCGTTTCGGTGGATTGGTGCTGCATCATTGCACAGGAGAGCGCGCCGGGTCAATTGCTTGCCCAGCGCCCCCTCCCGCTGCAATAGGATGTTCCCCGAAACCTGGATCGAGGCCAGTGTCAGCCGACCTGGTCGAGCCTAGACGCTGGTGCTCAGCGTGCTGCCAATGGCATTGAAAGCATTGTTGATGTCCTTAGCGAGGGTCCCCATGCCGGCGATCGCTGCAAAGGAAACCAGGGCAATGATCAGTGAGTATTCAACAAGATCCTGGCCTTCTTCGCGGCTCAGCAGGTTCTGGATCTTCACGGACAACATCCAAAGGCGATTCGTCATTGTAATTCTCCTTGAATAGATTGCGCTTCCAGCCGTCGGCTGATTGCCTGTATATATGCAAGCGGCATGCCACTTTGGTGTTATGGGCATCTATCAGAAAACACAAGTGTGGTTAAAAGTCCGGCTGCTTTCGGTGTGACCGCGTGTTTACAGACCGGTCGCGGAGAGGTGCGCCGCGTATACATCTGAAGGACGCCGCGGGCCTACCTCGGGATCTGCGCCGTACCCAACAGGAAAGAGAAGGGTTACGGCGGTCACTCAGCTTCCCGGTCACGGCTGTAACTCCGCCCTCAATGGTTCGCAGATCGGGTTTGCCTCCTGCTCGCGGTCGGCCCTGCGATTGGCGAGAAGGTACCAGGCGAGCCATACCGGCGCAGTCCACGGGTACAGGACCGGATTTGTCAGCCGCACGCCGCGGAGGTTCGCCAACTCGATGCCCGCGCTTAGCAGCGCGAGCAAGGCTACCAGGCCTCGCGAGCGGTTCCGGTACAAGGCGTGCAGCAGCGCCGGCAGCAAGACCGCCTGATCCATGAACCAGGAGTAAGGGGCGACTGCCACGGAGACGAGCATCAGAAGTGAGCCATGCTCGATCCAGTCCCAGCGGCGGTGGCGCCGGAAGTAGGCCAGCGCCCAAACGCAACCCAGGGCCGCCGGCAGACCCTGGAGCCAGACCGCCCGGGGGTCGATGGCAAGGCGCAGCATTGTGCTCACGCACGGGATCAGCTTGGTTTCCAGTTGGGCGGCCCTCATCATCCGGACATAGTGAACCCAGGCCAGGGGGTCCAGAACGCATGCAATCGCGGTGCTGAGAGCGAAAGCGGAGGCCGCTCCAAGCAGAATCCTGTAACCGCGGTTCACAACGATCCACGCCATCAGGACCACGCCGAACGGCAGAAATAGCTGCGGCTTCAGGGCGCACAGCCACAGCGAAGCGCCGGCCAGGAAGGGCCAAGTCCGGTGCAGGCGCAGAAACAGGACCAGCCCCAGCAGCACAAAGAGCGCCATCTGTCCGGAGATCAGGCAGGACAGTGCCGGCGCAAACGTGAACCCAAGAACATCCAGCCCGCTCATCCTTCGCTCATGCATGGCCGCAATCATGCGCACCGCAAGCCACAGTGAGGCAACCATGAGCAAGGACCACAGGAGCGACGCGGCACGAACGCCGAGGAAGCCGAGCGGAAGCACAATCGGCAGCGATGGCGGCGCGTTCCGCATGATAAGAGGTGGAGTATCGGCCGAGTACCCCACGGAGCGTTCCAGGCGCAGGGTTGCAGGCCCATCATAGGGGTCGGCGCGCTGGACAAGCTGGCGCCCGGCACTCCAATACGTTACAAAGTCCCGTTGCCCTGCGTACTTATCCGTAAGCAGCGTGGTGAAGATGCCCGCTGCGTTGAGCGCAAACACGAGGGTGCAGATGCCAACCACGGCAACCTCGAAGACTGTCCGGAACTTGATCCGTTGCGTCAATTGCTGTATTCGCAGGCGGAATCCTTGCGCGTCGGAACTGCGGGGCATCGCGTTACCTCGCTGGTTTTCGGTGTGGGCGCCGGACAGAAAGCCCCCCGGTCATGACCCCGCAACCTCGATCACGGCCGTGATTCCCTCGACCGTGACTGGCGGAGCGCCTGCACTTTCGCGTCTGGCCGATCGCGTTGCCAGCAGATACCATACCAGCCATGTGGGCACGGTCCAGAGATAAAACGCCGATTGCATAAGCGCCTTGCCGCGCAGCGGCGCAATCTCAAGGACCGCGCTGGTGATGGCAAGAATCGCGAGCAGGCTTCGCGAGCGCGTGACGTATACCCCATGCAACAAGGCTGGCATCAATACGGCTTGGTCGACGATCCACGTATAAGGGGCGACCAGCACGGAAACCAGCATCAGTAGCGAGCCGTGCTCCAGCCAGTCCCAGGCGCGGCGGTGCTTCCAGAAGTAGGCGAGCGCCCAAATACAGCCGATGGCGGCCGGAACATACTGCAGCCACATGGTGTTTGGACTGATGCTCTGGCGCAATACGATGCTCAGGCATGGAATCGACAGCTTGTCATAGCGCGAAGCGCTCATCATCCGGTGGTATTGCGCCCAGGCTGAAGGATCGAGGACGTAAGCGACGCCGATACTGAAAAGGAGCGCGCTCACCGCCCCGGCCAGCAGTCGATAGCGCCTGGCCGTGACGATCCACGCCAGCAGCACCAAGCCGAACGGCAGAAACAACTGTGGCTTCAAGGCACAAAACCAGAGCGCGGCGCCGGCGAGGAAAGGCCTGGAACGGTGAAACCGCAGGAATAGCGCCAGTCCCAGCAACACGAACATTGCCGCCTGATTGGCCGCCAGGCACACCAGCGCAGGGCCAAACCCATACGCGAGGTAGTGCAATTTGTTGTTTGGAGCCCCGTGTATCGCGCGGATCATTCGCACCGAAACGATCAGGCAGGCCAATAGCAGCAACGACCAGAGGATCTCTCCCGTCCGGGCTTGGAGGAAGCCAAGCGGATAGACCAGCAGCAGCGCCGGCGGCGCGTTCCCCATGACCATGGGAGGAATGCCGGAGGGAAAGCCCACGGCGCGTTCCATGGGCAGGAGAGCACTTCCGTCGTAGGGGTTTGCATGGTGCGTGAGTTGCTGTCCGGAGGCCCAGTACTCGACAAAATCGCGCGTCCCCGGAGCGGCGGTTCCCAACACCCCAGCGCCGATCCCTAACACGGTGAAGATAAGCGACAGCGTGCAGACGACCACCACCAGAAACTCGGCGAACGTGCGCAATCGATTGGCTTGCGCCGGCGGCTGCTCCTTTCGCATGGGGGCATTCTGTGCGGCCGGAGCGCCGTTCATCGCTGCACCTCGCTGGCTTCGATTTTCGGCAGGCTATGCCTCCCACAGGGATTGCGCCGGCGAAATGCAGGACCATCAGCCGGTCATGCCGCCCGGCGCTGTGCGGCCGTCATTGGGTTGTCGCAGTTCCAGTAGACGCGCCTTGGGTTGAAGTGGAGCCTCCGCCGCTGCCGGCAGGGGACATCCCGCTGTCGATCACCAGTGGCTGCTCGGGCTTCATGCTATCGATCAACTTCTCCACCGGCATCGTCGGTGGGGAAGGAGCAGGCGGCTTGACCCCGCTAACGTCGGCGCCCGGCGTGGTCATGGGAATTCCCGAATTTGAGGGCAGGAACTTGTCCGGATACTTGAGCGCGGGCACGGGCGCTCCCGCCGGCACCGGCGCGACAATTTCCGGCGTCACAATCACGATGAGTTCTGTATTCAACCTGCTGGTCGAAATGGACTGGAAGAACTTGCCCAGGATCGGAACATCGCCAAGGTACGGAATCTTTGAAAAATTCTTGGTCGAGCGGTTGTCCAGCAAGCCGCCGATGGCGAAGCTCTGTCCGTCGCGCAGCTCAACCTCCGTCTTCACCCGGCGCACGTCAATGCCGGGAACTATGAATCCCGAGATCGTAATACCATTGGCAAAGTCCAGAGAACTGACCTCCGGAGCCACCTGCAGGCGGATTGTGCCTCGCGGGGTAACCGTGGGAATGAAGTTCAGGCGCACCCCGAATTGCTGAAACTGGATCGTGATCGCCGCGGCGGACCCGACGCCCACTCCCTGTACCACAGGGTATGGGTATTGGCCGCCCGCGAGAAAGCTCCCCTCTTTGCCATTCTGGGTCAGCACATTCGGCTCGGCGAGGACCTCCAGTACTCCATTCGTCTCCAAAGCCTGTAGCGTTGCGCCTAGATTCAAGTCGGGGCGAAACACGGCAATGTTCAGCAGACTCGACAAGGTAGCAATAGCCGGAGTCGCGGCCGTGGATGCGGTCGCCTGAGTCCCCGAAGTCACCGTCGGGGGGGAGAACTGCTGCGTGGTCACGGAGCCAACAGTGTTGGCCGCGCCTAGACTGTACAGATTGAGGCCGAGTTGCTTGGCCAGCGTCCGGTCATAGCTGGCGAAGCGCACCTTCAATAGAATCTGCGGCTCTGCGGGAGGAACATCGACATAAAGCAAATTGACTACCTTGCCCGCCGTGGAGGCAATCTGAACCGCCCGTTCGGAACTGGTCAGGTCCTTTACAGTGCCGCGCAGGAAGACCAGGCCATTCTCCGAGGTGACCCGAAGCGTCTGCCCGGGAAGCTCCGTGCGCAGTTCGCGGCGCAGCGACTCAAGACGGTCATCCGCCGCAAAGCTGCTGGCGTGAACCAGCACGTTGAAGAACTGACGCTCGCCGCCCTGTTGCCACACGATCAGACTGGTCTCTCCGGGAGTCTTGCCGTTCAGCATAATCTCGGTTGGGCTCACCGCGGTGGCTTCGGCAACGTCGACCGATCCAACCGCGATCCGCTCGATCGGCTGGGCGCAGTCAACCAACACCGCCTTTCCCGCCGCGACCACCAGGTCGTTGGTCGTGTCCTGACCCGGGTTTGCGGCAGGCTGAGACGCGGCCGGCTGAGGGGAGGCTGCCGGGGCCTGAGCCGCGGATGCCGACTCGACGCTGATTGTAAGAAGCAACGCAAAGGAAATGGCAACGAAAGGGCCGATCTTCGTTCTCACGGTTTCTCCTCACCATCAACAAATTTTTCGTCGCTTCGTTTCGATCCGTTGTAGACCTGGACGACAACCGTCTTGGGCGCGGGGGCGGCCGCGGGGTGAGGCGCAGCCACCGGCTTGGAGAGCTTTGGCGGAGCGGGCACACTCTTGTCCCCAAACAGGGCTGCCATCGCAGTGCCGGGCGGTTGGGCAATCACCGTGTCCAGCGGATTCCGCAGCACCAACTGGATACTGGTCTGTTTGCTGGCCAGGCTCAGGTCTTCCGCCTGCGCCGGGGTTACCAGCAAGTTGACCACCTGGACCGGCATCGCCTTGCCGTCCGTGTCCTTCTGAATGTCGGTTCCAGCTGACAGGACTTCGATGTCCTGGAGCAGCGTTTTCACCTCGGGGCCCGCATCGGCGCCCGCATTGGCCCCCGGAGGATTGCCCGAGATCAGCACATCCACGTGCATCCCCGGAGTAACAAATCCGGCTACGCCCACCACGTCATCGACCTTGATCGCACAGGCCCTCATGCCTGGAGGAATGGTCGCCGCCAGGCCACCGCCGGCCCCGGGAGCAGCCAATCGGCTCTCCAGAATCGGCTCGCCCTCGTAGAGGTCTGAGATCACGCCCCGCCCCACCGCCTCCTGGCGGTTGGTAATTGCGCCCTTGGGCAAAGATCCGGATATCTCAGCCGTCCCAAGATCGGAGTTGCGCAAGACCGATCCGAGCTTAAGGTCCGTCGCTGCCACCACCACCTGGGTGGTCTTCTCTTGCGTCATCTCCAGGCGATTGCCGACGATGCGGTAGACGGCGTAGGAAGCCGCCAATGCAACGACAAACGCGGTTAGGAGAATGAGCTGCGCTCTCTTGTTCATAAGGAACCTATCCGGCTTACGTTCGAGCCAGTTCTGCGTTATGTAAGAAAGGTTGTCGCAATTTCCTTGCCAAAGGAATGCGCCTACAGTCTATCGCCAAATCATGGGTTTACACGGATTTGTCGATGCCAGTGTGAACGGGTGTATACCAAGCGTAAACCCTGTGTAGCCGGGCAGACACGATCCGGACCTTAGCCCTCCATTTTGCAGCGACTTGCGGCCCTGATGGTTGGCCGGAGAATTGCACTCGTAGCGTGAGAATACTCGATCCAGCCGAGGGACCGGCCGCACCTCTCCGGCCTCGCCCGGATAGAATGGCAGAACAACCACCGCACCAGGGCAGAGAGAGCCGCAGATCGACGCATCGCAATCGGCTACCAGAGGTAGTACGGATTCGACGCTGCAATTAATCGGAACAACGCAGCCAGGGTGATTATGAGGTCTTCCCGCACTATCACACTTTTCGCGCCACCACCGCTGCCCTTGCGCCGCGATTCGTCTTCCGTTGTGGCCTCAGTTGTGGTGCACGGCCTGGTGTGCGCCTGCCTCATCTTGGGGATTCGGAGCGCGCCGCGAGTTTCCAACCGGTCCGCCATCCGCCGCTACACAGTCCGGGTCCTGAACGTGCCCATGCCGGATCCGCAAGTGGAACAGACCGCCGGAATCAGCGTCCCGCGTCCGGTTGCGAAGGCTGCGGCGGCGCCCCTGCCGGCGCCCGGGGGCAGCCCAGCCTCGATGCCTGACGTGGCAACCCGGCTTGCGCAGCTTCCCAGACGCCAGATCCTGATCCAGCCCGATGCGCCGCCGGACGTCCTGCTCCAGCACCCGACGCCGATTCCACTGGTCCTCAGGTGGACGCCTCCGGACATTCCGGTCAAAGTGGTTACCCTCGCTCCACCGCCGCAGAAGGCCCTCATCGCCAAGCTGCGACCGTCGATCGAGCCGCCCAACCGCGAACTGACACCCGCTGACATCAGGATGTCGTCGACCAACCTTGCCACCGCCCTTCCAACGCTGCCGGCAACTACCACATCTCCCATCGTCGTTCGCGGACCTGAACCCGCCAGGCGCATTCCCGAAACGTACGCCAAGCAGCTGGAGCAACCAGCCCCGGCCCAGATCATGTCCCTCTCCGATCTTCAATCGCAGCAGGGACCCGTTGCCATACCACTCGCCAATGCGCCGGGACGCGCGGTGGTTGCCGCGTCGCCGGCCATGGGGCCGGCGGTGAACTCCGGGGAGGGAGGTCACGGCAACGCCGAGAGCAGGCAATCCGGCAACGGCGCAGGGCCAAGCCCGGCAACCGCGGAAGCCAAAGCCGGCGGCAGCGGTGGGACAGCCGCTCCATCAGGCGCCAAGGCCGAGCCGGAGCAGGAGCTCGGACTCGACGGGGGTCCCGGAACTTCCGTCACGCGCATCCACTTGAACAAAGACGGCCAGTTCGGCGTCGTCGTCGTGGGTTCGACATTGGCCGAGCAGTATCCCGAGACGGTTGGCTTGTGGGGCGGCCGGCTGGTCTACACCGTGTATCTGCACCTGGGCAAAGGCAAGGCGTGGATCCTTCAGTACGCAGTGCCGCCCGCCGCGCAAGCCGCCACACCCGCAAACGCCGGCCGGCCGGACGCGCCCTGGCCGTACGATATCGTGCAACCTCACCTTGACCCGAACGACTACACCTCGGACGCGGTGATGATCCACGGATTTATCAATCTCGCTGGCCGCTTCGAGCGGCTTGCCGTGGTCTTTCCCACCGAGTTCGCGCAGGCAAAGTTTTTGCTCACTGCGCTCCAGCAGTGGCAGTTCAGACCCGCCCGCCAAAACGGGCAGCTCGCTCCGGTGGAGGTCTTGCTCATCATTCCCGAAGAAACCGAGTAGCTGCCGGTACCCACCCCGATTCGGCCGGACCGGTCTGCAATCTTCTGTGCAGCTCAAAACCACCGGCCAGAGAGCCCTACTCGGCGACAATGTACCCGGAGTCGGCCTGGAGGCGCGCAAGGAACGCCTTCACGGTCTTTAGATCCGCTTGCTGGTGGAAGTCGCTGTCGGCATCGACGGCTTGCATCGAAGACGGCAAAATAAACGCAAATCCGACTCCGTCGGTTCCGGCTCGAAGCACCCGTGCGGTCACTGCAATCGAACGGTCGGGCTCCACCTTAGCTTTGTCGCTTCTGGTCAGCGTCATCTTGATCAGCGTGTTTGGGTACCAGCGATCCTCCGTCGCCAGGTACATCCCGTCGACGCCGATATCCCGAACCTGATGCGGCTCGGAACTTACTGCACCCCAGTAATAGGCCACCAGCGGAAGCGCCGCATGCCGTTTGGCCCGCCGACGATCCTTCGACCACAGCCTCGCAAACCTGCTCCTCATTGGCCCCCCTCATCTCCTGGCTATCATTTCCGACGCTCCCGCGCCTGAAACGCTGCGGTTCAGGTGCTGCTCCATCTCCTCCGCCACGCAGATCAATAGTTGATCTCCGACCTGGGTTTGGGACGAATAAATGGTATGGGCCCCCAACTCCAGAACACTCTCAGATTGCGCCCTCAGGGGTGAAATCCGAAACGTTGGGAAATGCTCGACCAGATGAATAACGCGATGGTTCCCGTCCAGGTAGATCAAATCCAGAGGAAACAGTACACCCAGGGTATGAACTCCGCTCGACGGCACCACCCAGATTCCTTCATCGGATTTGAGGCTCAGCTTCCCAATCAACCCTCTCAGGCGCGCAAACGTGGTATCCGCGGCGGTGACGCCGAGGCTGAGGAAGGATTCCCGGGTTTGGTTATATACGCAATACTTCCGTCGTTCCATAAATCAAGCCTTTCGCCGACTCACGCGTCCTTGAAGTCGAGCGGCACCGTCAACAAGAGCGAAAACATCTCATGGCAGTCGTCGACGAAGTACGCCGATCCGGAATCTTGCTTACTCTTGTGCCCGCGGCACGCGGTCAATGCTCCGGCGACTGCACTCACTTCCAATGACAGCAATCCCTCAATCCGGCCGTCTGGCAAAGCCAGGCACGGCAAGCAACTTTCGCAGCGGTTAGTTCAACTACATCACCAGCCGATCCGGGCTACTGAACCTTGGTGCGACGGCGCTGAATGAGGAATAACAGCACGACCACAAACAGCACGGCGGCCACTATCCGGATAATTGTGATATTTTCCACTTCCATCCTCCTTTTTCTTCTAGTGAGCAAAAAGCGAATTCAAATTCTCCGACATGATAATCATGGGAGGGCCCAGAACCACCACGAAAAGCGATGGAAAGATAAACAACACCAGCGGAAAGACCAGCTTCACACTGGTTTTCGCGGCTTGCTCTTCTACCTGCTGGCGGCGCTTGGTCCTGAGTGTTTCGGAATGCACGCGCAGGGTCTTGGTAACGCTCGTCCCAAGTTGTTCCGCTTGCACCAGCACCGTAGCCAGGACCCGCACCGTGTCCACATCGGTGCGCTCCGCAAATTGTTTCCATGCATCGGAACGAAGACGTCCTGCACGTTGCTCCAGCACCACGATGTCCAATTCGTCACTGATGGCCGGGTGAGACAGGCTCAGTTCTGCGGCCGTGCGCGCCGTCGCCTGGTCCAGGCTCAGCCCGGCCTCAATGCAGATCACCAGAAAATCCAGTGCATCCGGCAGGGCGGTCCGGATCTTCTTCTGCCGCTTCTTGATCGCTCTGCCCAGCCAGAAGTCCGGCAGCAAAAAGCCCAGGCCCAGCGCAATGGCATATGCGAAGAAAGGGCTATAGCTGGCAAGTCCAGTAGCCACGGCCACAATGCACAGTGCCAGCGGAACCAATATCTTCGCGGCGTAGAAGATCTGCACGGCCGAGTCTTTCCGGAAGCCGGCGCGGATCAGTCGCTTCTGTATTACTGAAACTTCTGCGTCGCTCTTGGGTAAGACGCGGTTCAGTTGCTCTACAAAACCGCCCAGCGAGGAGCCGGTCTGCTGAATGCTGCTCAGCAGATCTGCCTTTTTCGCGCGCGGATTCACAACTTCCCCGATCCGCTGTATCATCGCCTCGCGGTAGAACAGCAGCAGGCCCGCGCTCGCGACCAGCAGGAAAACAGCGCCAAAACTAATCAGTGCAATTCCCATAGCTCACCGTCAAACTTCCATATTCACAATCTTTCGAATAATCATTGCGCCCACAAACGTCATGACTGTTGCCGCGCCGAGCATCTCCCTGCCAATCTGGCGCGTCCACAAAAGGCTCACCGTCTGGGGATCGATCAGGTACAGCCCGACGCCAAGAACCAGGGGCAGAAAGGAGAGAATCCACCCGGTCAATCGTCCCTGAGCGGTATGGACGCGGACCTGCCGCTTCAATTTGAACCTTTCCCGGATCAGGTTTGCGCCCTTTTCCAGCACCTCGGCGAGATTTCCTCCGCTCTCCTTCTGAATCAATATTGCCGTCGCCACAATCCTCAAGTCCTGAAGCGGAACCCGGGTGATCAGGTTTTCCATCGCGGTCCTCAGCTCCAGTCCGTAGTTCTGCTCTTCAAAGCAGATGCGGAACTCAGGGCCGATGGGGTCCGGCGATTCGCTTGCCACCAGGCGAAGCGAGGCAATCAGGCTGTGTCCCGCCCGCAGACCGCTCACCATCAAGTCCAGGGCCTCCGGCAATCCCTGTTCAAATTGGTCGAAACGCGCCCGGCGCCTGTAGCTCACAAAGAGAAAGGGCGCATAAGCAGCAATCAGCCCGATGGCCAGACCGAGTAGAACGACACCCGTGCGCAGATAGACCAGATAGCCAATCATTGCGAAGGCGGTGGCCATCATCATCAGCAGTCCGCCCGCCGTCCACTTCAGGTTGGACTGATACAGCATCATGCGCAGGCGCGGCGCCAGCTTGAAGCTCAGCAGCCATCGGTTGATCATTGGAACTGCGCTGAGCAGTTCGCTCTTGCGGATATCGACAATCAGGTCCCGCGAATCCCGCACTTTAGTGGCCAGCGCCGACTCCAGATGTGCAAGCGTCTGCTTGGCCCGGTCAGAAGCCCACGCTCCACTGGCGAACAGCACCAGCGCCAGCACCAGGAAAACGCTCGCGAAGACGACCACCAGGAGCAGCAGCATATTGCCAACCTCTCAGTCCTTCAGTTCACTTCCAGCGTGTGCTCAAACAAGTCATGGGGCAGGAAAATGCCTGCAATTTTCAGTTTTTCCAGAAATTTCGGACGAATATGGGTAGGTTCGAACGCGCCCACCACCTTGCCATCGGGGCCCACGCCTTTGCGGTTGAACTTGAATATCTCCTGCATGCTGACCACGTTCTCGTCCATGCCCACAATCTCCGAGATGTTGGTCACCTTGCGGCTGCCGTCGCTCATTCTGGAGACCTGCACGACAATCGCGATCGCCGACGCGATCTGCTGGCGCACAGTTTTTTCCGGCAGATTCAAATTGCTCATCGCCACCATCGATTCGAGCCTGGTCAGTGCGTCCCGCGGGGTGTTCGCATGGATCGTCGTCATTGAGCCTTCGTGCCCGGTATTCATAGCCTGCAGCATGTCAAACGCCTCTTCGCCGCGGACCTCGCCAATGATGATCCGGTCGGGCCGCATGCGCAGGCTGTTGATCAGCAGTTGCCGCTGGCGCACCGCTCCCTGCCCTTCAATGTTGGGCGGACGAGTCTCGCAACGCACAATGTTTTCCATCGCAAGCTGCAACTCGGCCGCGTCCTCAATGGTCACCATGCGTTCGTTCTTCGGGATGTACTGCGACAAAATGTTCAGCAGCGTTGTCTTTCCCGCGCCGGTGCCGCCGGAGATCAGAATGCTGATGCGGGCGCGCACCGCGGCGGCCAGGATTTCCATCATCTCCCGGGAAATGCTCTTCAACTCCACCAGTTGATTCGGGGCCAGGGGGCCCGTGCCAAAGCGCCGGATCGACAGCGCCGGCCCGTCCAGCGCCAGCGGCGGGATGATCGCATTCACGCGCGAGCCGTCGGGTAGCCGCGCATCCACCATGGGCGTGGACTCGTCCACCCTGCGCCCCACCCGCGAAACGATCCGGTCGATAATCTGCAGCAGGTGGCGATCGTCCCGGAACGATACATTGACCCGCTGCAGTATCCCCTTGCGCTCGATAAATACGTGGTCCTTGTCATTCACCAGAATGTCTGAGATGGTCGCATCGTTGAGCAGAGGCTCCAGCGGCCCCAGGCCGAACACCTCGTCGAGCAGGTCGTCCTGCACCTTCTCCTGCTGCTCAAAGCTCAGGGGCACTCGCTGGCTGACCACGATCTCGTGGATCATGTCGGCCACGGACGCCCTTGCCTGACTGGAGTTGACTCGCGACAGCTTCTCCAGGTCCAGCTTCGAGATCAGGGTCCGATGCAACTCGGTTTTTAATTTCTCAATATCCGGTTGTTCCACGTTTCGCCATCCCCAGGGCCGGGCCTCGGCCGCTTACTTGAATAGGTTGAACCGCTTCTTCTTTTCCGGAACATCGAGCGAACCACATGCGGATCTGCTCATCTGCTGGATGATCCGCGAAATAGGAGAGTCTTCCAGTGCCAGCGGAGTCGCCGTGTTCTGCGCGCTCCGCGCGGCCGGATAATCGCCGGGAATCTTCCAGGTCGCAGGTATGGTGAGCGCCCTGGTGATGCTGGCTTCATCGATGCTCAGCGTGCGCGGCGTAAACCGGTTCAGCACCACCTCCAGCTTGATGCTGCTTGACTTGAACAACTCGGTAATCAGACGATTCGCATTCCTCAGCTCGGTAATGCTGACCTGGAGCACCAGGTAGATCGTCGAACCCGGTTCGAAAAGCGACTTGCTGATGGTNNACATAGAACAGTCTTTCGACCGCATCCTGCGTGATCTGGACGTTCGCGAACTTGTCCGGCGCCGCCAGCACCGACAACCCGGAATTATGCTTGGTCAACAGCGTGGACAGATAGTTGGAGTCCAGCCGGGGGGCATTCAGCAACGCATTGACGGTGGAGTACTGGGGCGTCAATCCCAGGTCGAGAGCGGCATTTCCAAACGGTAGATTCAGGTCGATCAATACCGTCTTGCGCCCCGACTCCTTAGCCAGCGACAC
>PLUT01000175.1:19308-19698 GCA_003162875.1 Granulicella sp. | reverse complement strand
GCCCGTGAATGGCGGAGATCAGAACGGGCTGCTCGAAGCCACCCTGGCTCTGCCTGCAGAATTGCTGGTGCATGACAACCAGATTGCATTCGAATTCATTGGACATTACGCGTCGCAGTGCGAAGACCCTGCGAACTCGACCCTGTGGAGCGAGGTCGATGCGCATTCAACTATCGAACTCGCGGGCTCGCAACTTCTGCTGGCGAACGATCTCAACCTGCTGCCGCTGCCGTTTTACGATTCAGAGGTGAACCCGCAGCCGACGGTGCCCATCGTCTTCCTGACCCAGCCTTCGTCCGAAGCGATACAGGCGGCGGGCATCGTCGCATCGTGGTTCGGCATCCTCGGCGGATCGCGCCCGGTGCGCTTTTCTGTGTCGATTGGAACCAT
>PLUT01000175.1:0-19300 GCA_003162875.1 Granulicella sp. | reverse complement strand
CCGGCGACAACGCGGACGACCTGCTGCTGGCAGCCGACGCGCTGGTGCTGCATGGAGACACCTGGCAGGGCCCGCAGGTGCCCGTCCGCACGCTTACGCTGCCTGCGCCGCGACAGCCCGACGACGCTCCGCGCTGGTTGAGCACCGACCGGGGCAAGGTCACGAACCTCGGGCAGTTGGCAAATACTGGTGAGCTGCAGGGAGACGGCTCTGTGCCGCTGAGCCTTACCCTGCGCCTTCCGCCAGACCTCGACTACAGCGGAATCCCCAACCTGGCCTTCCATATGAGTTACCGGTACAACAGCGTCCCGCTGGCCAGCGGCAGCACCCTGCAGGTGTACATGAACGGCGCCTATGTCAGCTCGACGCCCATGCCGCACACCGACAAGGCCTCGGAGGTGCTGGAGACGGTTATCCCCATACCGACGGTCGATATGCGTTCGTACGCGAACACGATGCTGCTGAAGTTCATGTTCCGCATCGCAAACAAGGGAAACTGCGAAGCTGCGCCGCTGAATCTGCAGGGTGCGGTGCTGAAGGACTCGTACCTGGACATTACCGGCATTCCGCACACCGCGGCGCTGCCCAATCTTGAACTATTTGCGAACGCGGGCTATCCGTTCACGCGCAAGGCGGACCTCGCCGACACGGCGGTGGTGCTTCCCGACCGGCCGTCCGCGGGCGAACTGGAGATGTTCCTCACCCTGATGGGACACTTTGGCGCACAGACGGGATACCCGGTGCTGCATGTCACCGTGACTAACGCTGCGGGCATGACCGGCGACGGAACCAGGGATTACCTGGTAATGGGCACCGTGGAGGACCAGCCTGCACTGAAGACCCTGCACGCGTCGCTGCCGGTTGGCGTGGATTCGAGCGGACTCGAGATACACGACACAACGGGATTCTTCGATCGCTACCCATGGTGGCGCCTTGGCGGGTCGCGCACCCAGGATCACGCAGGGTTCGGAGAGCTTGTGAGTGGTGGCCTGCCCGACGCGCTGATTGAGGGCATGGAGTGGCCGGCCGGTTCTCACCGCTCCGTGGTGGTGCTGGTGCTGCGCGACCCCGCATCGATTCCGAACCTGCTTGCGGCCTTCCTGAAGAGCTCGCAGTCGGCTGACATTTCCCAGTCGGTCAGCGTGCTGCACGGGGCACAATTCTCCTCTTACCGGATTGGCGGCGACCTCTACCGGGTGGGCGAGACGTCGCCGCTGGCACCCGTGGCCAGAACGCTGCAGGAGCTGCCCTGGCTGGTCGCGGTGGTGACGGTGCTGATGTGTTTCCTGATGGCGGTGCTGGTCCAGGCGTGGTTGCGGCGGCGCGCCCNNCCCGCACCCGGCTGCAGGGGGTCGAGTAGGGAAGATACTCACGCCGCCCGGGCCAGAAGGGCCTGGGATAGCAGGCTGCCCTCGGGGGCAAATTCTCGAATCTCTTATTGTTGTCTAGATATCCTCAAGTGAGTGCGGTGTGGGGCCAAAAAGCGCGATACAGGATGAATGAAAAGCGGTAGTCTTCAGGTTAGCCATGGTAACTAACCTGGTTCCTGTCGCGATGATCAAGAAGCTGTGTGAAACTCGGCTCCGGGCCCCCGGGATTCTTCTCGTAGCAATGGCGCTTACCGCATTTCCGGCTGGCTCGCAAGCGCAGGCCGGGTCGTCCCCGGCTCAGGCTTCCCAATCGGTGACGCGGCCGCTGCTGGACAAGGCCAGCGCGCTGGAGGCACACGGCCGCAGGGACCTGGCGGTGCAGACCTGGCACCAGGTCCTGCTGGCGGACCCGAACAATACTGAAGCCCTGGGCGGGCTGGCGCGCGCGGTCACGCTGGACGGCAACGCGGCGCTGGCACAGACGTACCTGGAGCGGCTGCGCCGGATCAACCCGAACGACCCCAACATCGCTCGCGTGGCCAAACTGCAATCGGCCCATGCGCGGCCGAATGCGGCGGCAGCCGGCCAGCCCTCGCCGCGGACGCCTGCCCCCGGCACAGCGGCGTCGCCTGCGAGCGCGGCGGAAATGGCGGCATACCAGGCGCTGAACGCGAAACGCATCGACGAGGCGGAGAAAGGGTTCACGGCGATTCTGGCGAAGGAGCCCAGCAACCCGGGGGCGCTTGCGGGTATGGGGTATGTCCGCATGCAACAGAGGAATTTCCTCGGCGCAGTCAGCTTTCTGGAGCAAGCCACACAGCTCGTACCGAACGACAAGACGTTCTCGGCCGCGCTGGATGCGGCGCGCTTCTCCTTCATCATGGGTGAGGGGCAGACCGCGGTGAGCGCGAACGATCTGCCTACGGCGGAAAAGCGCTATCGCGCCGCACTGGCGCTGCGTCCGGATAGCCCGGAGGCGATGGCAGAGTTGGGAAGTACGCTGCTCAAAGAGCAGCAGCCGCAGTTGGCGGTTCCGCTGTTCGAACGCGCAGTGGCGGGACAGCCTGCTTCCGCGGATGCCTGGCGCGGCCTGCTGCTCGCGCAAAGCCAGGCCGGAAGCGGCTCCCTCGCGCTGGCAACGGCGCAGCGGACTCCCGCAGCGGTCCAGGCCCAACTGCAGAACGATCCGCGGTACCTGCAGGTGTTGGCCTCGGTCGACTCGGCGGCGGGGCGCAACGGCGACGCACAGAAAGCGCTGGACCATGCGCTTGGACTGCCTCTCTCCGCGGATGCGAAAGGCCTGAAGACCGATCTTCAACTTCAACTAGGAGGCGTGCTGGTGGCCCTGCACCAGCCGGACCAGGCAGCGGCGCTCTATCGCCAGGTACTGGACGGAGAGAGTGGAAACGTCGCGGCCTGGAAGGGACTGGTTGCGGCGGTGGGCACGAAAGGGGACGACAAGCAGACGCTGGCGATCGTAGAAGGCATGCCGCCCGCTACCCGGGAGACGGCAATGCTCGACCCTGCCTTCGCCGTTACCGTGGCTGCGCTGTGCAAGTCGCAGAACGAACTGGAAGCGGCGCAGGATCTGCTGCAGAAGACGATCACCCAGGAGACGAACGCAGGGCAGAAGCCGGCGACGGCAGTCGAGATGGCGCTGGCAGACATCGATATCCAGCGCGGCCAGCCGCAGCTTGCCTACCCGATCTATCAGCAGGTGCTGCGGGAAGCTCCCGCGCGCGCGGATGCGTGGGCCGGGCTGCTGACGGCGTTGCATTTGACCGGCCACGACAACGAGGCACTGGCCCAGGTGCAGTTGATTCCAGCCGCGGCGCGCGCCCAGCTGGAGACGAATCTGGACTACCTGCAGACCATGGCGTCGGTGTACGAGGGGCAGGGCCGGTCGCGCGAGGCGGCGCCGTACCTCCATCGCGCGGAACAGGATTATGCGGCGCAACACGCGGCCCCGCCGGCCAAGCTGGAGATTGAGAATGCGTGGCTGCTCTACAACGGAATGGACGACGCGGGCCTGTATCACCAGTTGATGAGCCTGGGCGCGCGGACTGACCTGACCGAAGCCGAGCGGACGAGCGTGCAGACCATCTGGACGAACTGGGCGGTGCGTCGCGCCAGCCAGGCCGCGGCGGCGGGGAATTCGGCGCGCGCGCAGGCCATCCTGAACGCGGCTGCGCAGTCCTTTCCGGACAACCCCGCGGTGCTCCGCGAACTGGCGAGCGGATATGCGCAGGCCGGGCAGCCGCTGCAGGCGGTGCTGATCTACAAGGCGCAGAACATGACTGCGGCCAGCTCCGCCGACTACCAGACGGCTGTGAGCGCGGCGCTGGCGGCGGGCGACAACAAGGATGCGGGGATATGGCTGCGCTATGGGCTGGCAAAATATCCCGCGGACCCGCAGATTCTGCTGCTGGGTGCGCAGTTCGAGCAGGCGCGCGGAGACACGACCCGGGCGATGAAGTATTACCGCGCGTCGCTGAAGGCGCTGTCGCGGGCGAACGCGGGCACGCCGGCGACCCTGCCAGGAGGGCCGGCGCCGGTCACTCTGCCCGGCGCAACTCCTGCGCAGGACCTATCCATGTTGCTGGCTCCCGCAACCACGGATGCGATTCCGGCCGGTGCGCCGCAGAGCGGGGCGTACGCGCCCCCCGATCGCAATCCGAATCATGCCCCGGCCCCGTTTCCGCCGCAACTGACCAACCCCGCCGCGCCACCGGAGGGCGACGGAAGCGGGCTCGGGCCGCAGACCCGCGTTGCGCCGGAAGCTCCAACGGATCGGCCGGCGGTCCAAAGTGCGGTGGCCGCTGCGGAGAACTCCACGCCGCCAACTGCCGCGCAGACGCCGCCCGCCGCGGGAGTTGCCGTACCCAACGAGACCTATCGTCCGTACATTGGGTACATCGCGCCGCCCCGTCCGGTCCCACCGGTGGCAGGTGCTGCGGCCCGCTCCTCCGCCGCGGTCGCAGTGCAACTGGGCAACAGCACGCCGCCGCCAGTGACGCCACCTACGGAGATGACGGACGTGCTGCCGACGGCACGCTATGTTCCCGGCAACCGCAAGAGTCCGTCGCTGGCCTCGGACCCCAATGCGGCGGCCGCCCAAGCGGCGCGCGTTCGCCGCCAGCAGGAGGACGCGGCCCGGACCGGGCAAAGCCACCCCCCGTCCGACATCTCGATTGCCGCCGCACTAATTCCCCAGCCGTCCTCGCCGCCTGCGAATTCCTCCGGCGTGCCCGACACTGGCACGCAGCAGTATCCGCAGCCGCGCACCCAGCCCGGGACTGCCGGGACCGTTGCCCGGGCTCGCCCGGCGAGTCCTGCAACCGCTCCCGTTCCGGCTGCCCAGGCGGTTACGCTTCCTACGGAACCCGCATCGGCAGCACCTGCTCCCGCGCAGCCTGCGCCTGTCCCGCCGGTAGCGAATCCAGCGGAGAACTCTTCCGCAGTCAGCCAGCCGATCAATCCGAACCCGTTGGCTGCTCCGCCTACCGACGCCGAACTTGCCGCGCGGAATCTGCCGCCGCTGCATGGGGCTTTTGGATCGCAGGCGCCCATGTCGATGACTCCGCGCCAGCAGGCAGCGAACTCGCTGGCCGCGCTCGAAGGCTCCTATAGCGGCTGGCTCGGGGGGACGGGGATCGGGCGGTATCGCAGTGGCACAGCGGGGCTCGACCGGCTCTACGACGTCGAGGCGCCGGTCGAGGCGTCAGCCGTCATCGGACATTCTGNNCGCATACACCGTCGTCTCCGGCAACCTGCCATATCTCGGCAGCCTTATGGCCTACACAGCCAACCCTCCCGCGCAGCAGTTTTCCAACGGTATTGGCGGAGAGCTGCAGTTGACGACAAAGAACGTCGGCCTGGCCGCGGGTTACACCCCTTACGAATTTCCGGTGCACAACCTCACCGGGCGATTTGGCTGGCGTACGCTGGGCGGGCATCTTGCTCTCTTCGCCGAGCGCGCACCGGTGCGGGACACGCAACTCTCCTACGCCGGCCTGCGCGATCCCGGCGTCTCGCCGGTTACAGGCCCGATCTGGGGCGGCGTGCTGGCGACGACCGGCGGAGTGCGGCTCAATTTTGGAAACAGCGGCGGCGCATCCAACTTCTATATCTCTGGAGAGGGCGGAGTCCTTACCGGCCGGCACGTTCTCGACAACAACCGGTACGGCGGCACCGCCGGCGCGAACCTCCGCGTCGGGAACTGGCCCGGCCACGGCAGCCTGATGCTGGGCGAGGAGTTCTCCGGCATGCACTACGCGTACAACGAGGTTGGGTTGACGTATGGCCAGGGCGGATACTTCAGCCCCGAGTACTATTTCCAGGCTGCGATGCCCATCACGTTCAACGGGAACCACAATGCGAACTTCCATTACATGGTGAGGGGCGCGCTTGGCGTCCAGACATTCCGGCAAGAGGTCGCGCCCTTCTTTCCGCTCGATCCGGCGCTGCAGAACATCTTCGTGCCCTGCACCGCTGCCCAGACGCCGTCCTACAATTGCGGCGAATATCCGATGACGGTGACTACCGCGTTCAACTATTCGGTTGACTCCGAGGCTTCGTACCGCTTTGCCGGCCACTGGTACGGCGGCGGGTTCCTCTACGCCAGCAATGCCAGCAACTACAACGCCGTTTCGGCTGGATTCTTCTTGCGGTTTACATTCCGCGGCCAGCCGCCCGCAGAAGACCGCGGGACCGGCCTGTTTCCCGTGCGTGGATTCCGCTCGCTGCAGGTTCCGTAAGCGCCGCGCCGGGCGCGATCTTGCGGCGACCGCGCTTCACTCGCAATTCACCCTCCTGTAGCATCTAACTTCAGCAAAGGCAGGCGCTCTTTGCGCTCGGCAAGTACCGAGCATCGAGAGTTGGCGCGTCCGGCCATGCCGAGGCGGCAGCGGTGAAGGAATTGGAACGTCAGGCCACAAGTACCGCACAGCAGGGAATCGAAGAACTGTCTGTCGACGTGTCCGGCGCGCGCATGCATGTTCTCCATGCTGGAACGGGCAGGTCGGTGTTGATGCTCCATGGTCTGGTAGGCTCTTCGGCGAACTGGCGCGCGTGCCTTGGTGCGCTGGCCCCGATTGCCAACGTCTATGCCATCGACCAGATCAACATGGGCAAATCGCAGCGTATCGCGGGGCTGGATGCGGGGCTCGAGGCTACGGCGGACCGCGTGGCCGCAACCATGACCGCGCTGGGGTTGGACGCGGCAGACATCGTTGGTTCGTCGCATGGCGGGGCGATTGCGTTGATGCTCGCGGCGCGGCATCCGGAGCGGGTCCGCAGCCTCATCCTGTTCGCGCCGGCCAACCCCTTCAGCCACGCCGGCGATTTTCTGGTGCGCGCCTACACCGCGCCGCTGGGCCGGTTGACCGCCAGGCTGGGACCGTATCTTCCCGCTCGCCTGCACCTATGGGCGCTGGCACGAATGTATGGCGATCCGGCACGCATTACGGAAAGCTGCTTGCACCGATATACAGATGGCCTGCGCGTCCCGGGCACGATGCAGCACATCCTCGCCATCGTCGACTGCTGGGCCGCGGACATGGCAAAGCTCGAGGCCGTGCTGCCCAGCGTCGCGCAGGCGCCGGCGCTGCTGGTGTGGGGTGATCGTGACCGCGCGGTCGATCCGGCCTCCGCCACGCCGCTCATGAGCATCCTGCGGCGGTCGGAGTTGCGCGTTGTGCCGGGCTGCGGGCACGTCCCGTACGAGGAGATGCCGGAGGAGTCAAACCGCATTTTGTTGGACTGGCTGTGCCGCGATGCGGTGTCTACGCCGCTCACACGCTCCCTTTGAGCGCAAATGTATCCTGCAGCCAACTGCGGATCTCAGCCTGCATGCGGCTGAGCTTGGCTCCGGGCGAATCGGGCGTTCCCTGAAAGAAGTGGTCCGCGCCCGCGATCCACACCAGGCGTTTGGGCTCGGGCGCGAGTTCCAACGCCGCCGTCAACGCCTCGTGCGGCCCGAACTCGTCGTGGTCCCCGCTGAGGAATAGCTTTGGCGCGCTGCACCGGGGCAGAAACTCGTAGGTGTAATCGCGCCCGGCGGCGCGCACCGGCAGTCCCAGGCCGATCAGCCCCTTCACCCGCGCATCGCCGCAGCAGGCTCGCAGGCCAACCTGCGAGCCGAAGCTGAAGCCCGCGAACAGGATCGGCCGCGCAAAGGTGCGTTCCAGCCAATCTAATGCCGCGCGGACGTCGTCCTGCTCGCCGCGCCCGTTGTCGTGTTCGCCCTGGCTCAGGCCAGTTCCGCGGAAGTTGAAGCGGAGCACAGGAAGCCCGAACGACGACAGCGCTTTCATGGCATGATAGACAACCTTGTTGTGCATGGTGCCGCCGCCCGCGGGGTGCGGATGGCACACCAGCGCGGAGTACGGCGCATCGTCGCGGCCGGTGTTCAGCAGCGCCTCCAGCCGTCCCGCCGGACCGTGCAGGTCGTCGACAGAGCGGACATGGGAGGTGGCTTCAGATCGGGCGTGCGAGCCTGCGGAGGTCGTCATCGTCCCTTCCAGTCTACTTCGCAGGCGCGCGGGTTATCCTGTACTACACATGGCTATCGACGCAATCGACCTGACGCGCAAGCTCGTCAACATCGAATCCATCTCCTACCACGAGGGGGCTGCCGGCGCGTTTCTCGCTGACTTTCTCACCGCCCAGGGCTATGCGGTCGAACGCATGGCAGTGGAGCAGCCCGACCTGGCGCGCACTCCCGGAGGCGGCGAGGGGCCGCGCTTCAACGTCTACGCGGCGATGCCCGGCATCACCCCCGATGTGGTTTTCTCCACTCACATGGACACGGTGCCGCCGTTCTTCGCCTGCACCGAGGACGACGAGTTCCTCTACGGCCGCGGTTCCTGCGATGCCAAGGGCATCATCGCCGCGCAGGTCGCTGCCGCGGACCGTTTGCGCGAAGCCGGCGTCAAGGTGGGCCTGCTGTTCGTGGTCGGCGAGGAACGCGACTCGGCCGGCGCCAAGGTGGCCAACCGCAACCCGCGTGGCTCGCGCTTCCTGATCAACGGCGAGCCCACCGACAATCACCTCGCGCTGGCCACCAAGGGCGCGCTGCGCGTGGAACTCCGTGCCCATGGGCGCATGGCGCACTCCGCCTACCCGGAACTGGGCGAGTCGGCGATCGCGAAGCTGGTGGATGCGTTGAGTGACATTCTGGCCATGCCACTGCCCATCGAGCCGGAGATCGGCCCCTCGACGCTGAACATCGGCCTCATCTCGGGCGGCTACGCACCCAACGTCATTGCGGACAAGGCCGAGGCGCACCTGCTGGTCCGCACCGTCGGGCCTTCGCAGGAGGTCAAGGACGCCATCACCCGCGTCGTTGCCGGTCGCTGCGAGGTCAGCTTCTCGCTGGACCTGGCCTGCGTGCGCATGCGGCGCGTGGGCAAGCTGCCGACCATGATCGCCAAATTCGCCACGGACATTCCATCGCTGACGAACTGGGGCGAGCCGTTCCTGCTCGGCCCCGGCTCCATCCACGTCGCCCACACACCGGACGAGAAGATTAGCAAGAAGGAACTGCTGGACTGCGTGGATTTGTATGTGGATCTGGCGACCAATTTGGCCGGGGGAACACCTTGAGATGGCGATGGTCTTCTTGGTTAACTGGCGCCCTGATGTTGAGCTTCGCTGCTATGGGACTTTCCGCGCAGTCCCTCACCGTTCATGTGGTGGACGCGCACACCGACGCGCCTTTGAAGAATGTATCGGTGACCATTCTGTACAATTTTATGATGCCTCGCAGAGCCCAAAAAGGCGAGGTACAGACGCTCAAGACCGGCTTAGATGGCAAGGTGACGTTCGCGGATCTCCACATTCCAGCGGGCGGCTTCAGCGTCTCGGTGTTCTCTATGGGCTGCCTGCCTAATGAGCTGGAGCCAGTCTTCCTGCCGGAAGCGATCTCAAAGCTGCAGAATCCTACGTTCAATGCGCTCCCCGCTGAGGTCACAATCAGAGCACATAAGACCAGCCTCGCGGAGAAGCTTCATCTTATCTATCCGGGGCCATAGATTTCGTATCTATCCCGAGATGATAGCGAATGGAAACGATGGGTTGTCCTCGGCCAGCACAACCGCCTGGTCGGGGTTCACCGGGTTGTAGCGAATGTGGATCTCAGGGCTGCCCACGGCGAGCTTCTCCGCCTCTCGCCGGCCCATGGCGACGCTGCGCGCATAGCCGCCGTAGTACTCGCCGTTCAGCAGGAAGTGAAAGCGGGCCTCGATGAAGTCTGTCTGGGCGAACGATTTGGCGGCATCCCCGGTCGGCAGGACCTTCCAGCCGTTGATGTGCGCCGTGGCTTGCGGCCATCCCGCGGCAAGCTGCACCCGCTTCCTGCGCGCCCGCTCGGCGACCGCGCGGCGGATTGCATCGATGGGATTGAGCCCAGCCATAACACGAACATTCTAGCCCCGAGTGGATCGAGCGGCGTTGCCCCACGCCCCGCCGCCTGGCGTATCAATCCAGAATCACTTCTTCATTGCGATAACGAAGTGGTCTTTCTCTTCCCATTTCAATTTACTGGCGTCGGGATCGGCGAGTCGGTACATGGTTGCCTTCAACTGGTCCTTCTCAAGCTCGAACTTTACATAGTGGAAGTTCGGGAAGGCGGGGTCCTGGTAGAGGTCATCCTTGGTACGCGTGACCTTATATGGCTCGGCGCCTCCGCCGCCGCTCACCAAGTAGGCGACTCCCTTGTACTGGGCGCGCTCGTAGTTGTGGATATGACCGGCAATCACGACGATCGCCGCGTGCAGGGTGGGCTCAACCTGTGCAATAAAGTCGCGCAGGGCGATCTCGTTTGGGCGTGGGTTGTGGTTGACGTGCTCTTCTGTCTGGATATCGGCGACGGGCGGGTGGTGCAGGCTGATCATCACGAAGTCGACCGACGGCGCCAGGCCGGCGAGCTGCGCGCGCAGCCACTGAATCTGTTTGCTGCCCGGAGTGAGAGCGCTGTTGCTGTCGAGCTGGACAAGCGCGATCCGGTTGCCCAGCGCGACCGAGTACCAGCGCATTCCCTGCAACTCCGGGAAGGCCTTCCACCACGCGTCGACGCCCTTGGTTTCGCCGCCCGAGAGCTCGTGGTTGCCCAGCGCGGGATAGATCCTCAGGTGCGCGTCGCGCCACGGGTTGGTCTCGTTGGCATACTCCTGATAGTCGTCCGGGTCGGCGCCCCTGAAAGGCACATCGCCGGACATCTGCACCGCGTCGGGTTTTTCCTGGGCAATCTTCTTCACCAGCGCCACCCGCGCCTTGGGGTTCGCGATCAGGAAGTTCAGATGATCGTGGAAGCGCTGGTCTCCGTAAGCGATGACGGTGACGTGGGAGGAAAGCGCCAACTGGTCCACGCGGAAGGTCGGGGCGTCGTCGTCCGTAGGCGGTTGCTGGGCGAGAGCGGGAACCGACAGCATGGAAGCCAGGAGTATCCGGGACGGCAGGCGCCAGCTCATAGGTGTCGATTGTATGCAAACCGGCGGTCGGACGAGAACAAATTCATCGCGACCGCCGGAGTTTCAGCCCTGTTTTCCTCAATCTGCGGGGCGCCGCGGAGGAACTAAACTTGAAGCATGGCTGCCGAGTTTACCCACTTGCACCTGCACACCGATTACTCCCTGCTGGACGGCGCCTGCGATGTCGACAAACTGGTGAAGCACGTCCACGCGCTGGGCCAGACCGCCGTTGCCATGACCGACCACGGCAACATCTATGGCGCGGTGCACTTCTTCAACGCGGCGAAAGAGAAGGGAATCAAGCCCATCCTCGGCTGCGAGCTTTACATCTGCAAGGAAGACGACCACCGCGCCAAGCCCGACCCCGACTTGAAGTACAACCACCTGCTGGTGCTGGCGGAAAACGAAGAGGGCTATCGCAACCTGGTCCGGATTACCTCGGAGGCCGCGCTGCACGGCTTCTATCGCAAGCCGCGCGTCTCCAAGGCGTTCCTCGCAAAGAACGCCGCCGGCCTCATCGGCTTCTCCGGCTGCCTTGCCGGCGAGGTGGCGCAGCACATCATGGATGGGCACTACGACAAGGCCAGCACCACCGCCGGCCAGTACCAGGACATCTTCGGCCGCGGCAACTTCTTCCTCGAGATTCAGGACCACCAGCTGGGTCCGGACAAGACCGTCTGCGACGCAATGTTCCGGCTGGAAAAAGACCTCGACATCCCGCTGATTGCCACCAACGACTCGCACTACATTGCTGCCGGCGACAGCCGCGCGCACGAGATACTGCTCTGCGTCCAGACTGCCGGCTCCATGAACGACCCCAAGCGCTTCAAATTCGACACCAACGAGTTTTACATCAAGTCCGGCGACGAGATGGCGCGCCTGTTCGCCCACGCGCCGCGCGTGGTCAGCGCCACCATGCAGTTCCCGGAGCGCTGCAACCTGAAGCTGCACAAGGTGGAAAATCCCTTTCCTGCATTTCCGGTTCCGGAGGGCGAGACCCTCGACAGCTACTTCGAACGCCTGTGCCGCGAAGGGTTGCAGAAGCGCCTCGCCACTTCCATCGAGCACCTGCGTGCCTCCGGCCTGCTGCGCAAGACCATCCCGGATTACCACGCGCGGCTTGACCGCGAGATCGCCTGCATCAAGCAGATGAAGTTCCCCGGCTACTTCATGATCGTCTGGGACTTCATCCGTTATGCGCGCGAGCACGCCATCCCAGTCGGCCCGGGCCGCGGTTCGGCCGCCGGCTCGCTGGTTGCCTACTGCATGGAGATCACCGACGTCGATCCGCTGCAAAACGAACTTCTGTTCGAGCGCTTCCTGAATCCGGAGCGCGTCTCCATGCCCGATATCGACATCGACTTCTGCATGAATCGCCGCGGCGAGGTCATCGACTACGTCAAGAGCAAGTACGGCGACGATCAGGTCGCGCAGATCATCACCTTCAACACCATGGCCGCAAAGGCCGCCATCAAGGACGTGGGCCGCGCGCTGGACATGCCCTACGGCGAAGTCGACCGCATCGCCAAGCTGGTTCCCGCCACCATCGGCATTACCATCGACCGCGCGCTGAAGGACTCGCCACCGCTCGCCAAGGCCTATGAAGACGACCCCAAAATCCGCGAGCTGATCGACACTGCCATGCGCCTGGAAGGCCTGGTGCGCGGCGCGGGCGTGCATGCTGCCGGCGTCGTCATTGCGCCCCAGCCGCTCACCGAACTGGTTCCCGTCACTCGCACCAGGGACGAGGCCATCGTTACCTCGTACGACATGAAGTCCATCGAAAAGCTGGGCCTGCTGAAGATGGACTTCCTGGGGCTGCGGAACCTCTCGGTGATCGAGACCGCGCTCGATCTCATCGAGGAGGCCACGGGGACCCGTCCCGACATCGACGCCGTGGCGCTCGACGACGAGGTGACCTACGAGATGCTCCGGCGGGGCGACTCGATCGGGGTGTTCCAGCTCGAGGGCTCGGCGATGCGAACGACGTTGCGCGCGCTCGCGCCGACCTGCTTCGACGACGTGGGCGCGCTCGTCGCCCTCTACCGGCCCGGGCCGATGGCGGGGAACATGCACCACGACTACCCCGACCTGAAGAACGGCCGGAAGCCGCCCCGGTACGTCCATCCCGAGATGGCGGAGGTCCTTTCCGACACCTACGGGCTGATGCTTTACCAGGAGTCGGTGATGCGCGTCGCCGAGCGCTTCGCCGGGTACTCGCTCGAGGAGGCGGACAACCTCCGCAAGGCCTGCGGCAAGAAAGACGCCCGGCTCATCGCCGCCGAGCGCGAGAAGTTCGTCGCCGGGTGCGTCGATCGCGGCTACGGCGCCGAGACCGGCACGCGGCTGTTCGACATCATCGAGCCCTTCGCCAACTACGCCTTCAACAAGTCCCACGCCTACGGCTACGGGCTCGTCGCCTACCAGACCGCCTGGCTGAAGGCGAATCACCCCGTCGAGTACCTCGCCGCGCTGCTGTCGTCGGTGAAGGACGACAAGGACCACACCGCGATCTACCTCAGCGAGTGCCGCAACCTCGGCATCGAGGTGCGCGTGCCCGACATCAACGAGTCGAGCTCGAATTTCACGGCGCGCCGCGCCGAAGGGGGCGGCCGGGGACCGGGCAGGATCGTCTTCGGGCTCTCCGCCGTGCGCAACGTCGGCGAGGGGGCCGTCGCGCAGATCGTCGCCGAGCGCGAGAAGAACGGCCCGTTTGTCGACTTCCACGACTTCTGCTGCCGTGTCGACCCGTTCGTCCTCAACAAGCGCTCGGTCGAATCGCTGATCAAGGCCGGCGCCTTCGACTCACTCGGGCACCCGAGAAAAGGCCTCTGCCTCGTCTTCGAAGAAGTCATCGACGCCGTGCTCGCCCGCCGGCGCGAGGAGGAGCTCGGGATCTCGACGCTCTTCTCGGCGCTCGTCGAGGAGCGGACCGACGAGTCCGGCGGGCTCGACGAGGCGCGGCGCGCGATCCCCGACGTCGAGTTCGACAAGACGGAACGGCTCGCTTTCGAAAAGGAGATGCTCGGGCTCTACGTGAGCGACCACCCGCTCCTCGGTTTCGAGACCGCGTTGCGGTTGCGGACGGACGCGACGGTGCGGGAACTCCTCGACGAGGCGACCTCCCCGGAGACCCCCGGCGACGTCGGCAGCTCGACGGTCGTCGTCGGCGGCGTCGTGACGGGCCTCAACCGCCGGTACACGAGGCGCGGCGAGTTGATGGCAACCTTCGTCCTCGAGGACCTCGAGTCGGCGATCGAGGTGTTCGTCTTCCCCAAGACGATGGCCGAGCACGGGATGCGGCTGGAGGACGACGCGATCGTCTGCGTGCGCGGGCGGCTCGACCTGCGGGAGGACGTCCCCAAGCTCATCGCGATGGAGGTGACCCGTCCCGAGCTCACCACGGCCGACGAGGCGATCGAGCTCTGTGTGCCCGTCTCATCGGTCACCGAGTCGATCGTCGCCCGCCTCAAGGAGCTCGTCGTCGAGCACCCCGGTCCGGTCCCGGTCCACATCCGGCTCGGCTCGAAGGTCCTGCGCCTGCCGGCGCAGTTCAACGTCGACCCGCGCGGCGGCCTCGTCGGCGCCCTGAAGGAGCTGCTCGGCGCCAACGCCGTCTCGGGGTAGACGCGGCGTGGCGTGGCGTTCCTGACCCGGGTCGCCGTGGTCCTCCGGGGGACCACGGGCCCCTCCGTGGCGAGCCCTCCCGCCGTTCCCGTAGACTGAGATATCCACATCGCCGTGAGCAGGTCTTCCGCCTGTCTGTCGGGAGAGAGACGGAGCGAAGCCCGCCTGAACCGGCTCGCGGCAGGGCAGTAGGGCAGTGAGGGGTCTCAGGAGTGTGATGGACGTCGCGACGAAGGACTGCACGGCGCTGAGTGACGCGGAACTCGTCGAACTCGCGGACCTGTGTGCGGAGAACGGGAACGGTTACGAGGTCGGATTCCTCTCCAAACAGCGCGAGGAGTGGGTGCTCGTCACGCACGCCCGCGAGCAGAACAAGCTGCGCGGCTTCGCCTTCTCGACCCTCGAGCGCATCGGCGGCACGCCGAGCCTGCTCGTGGGGATCGCCTCGTTTACACGCACGAACGCCGCCGAGCAGGCGCTGAAGTCGATCATGCGCGACCTTTTCCGCCGGGCCGTGCTCGCCTTCCCCGATGAGGACGTGCTCGTCGGCACGCGCATGGCGAACGCGGCGTCGTTCCGCGGCTACTTCGGGCTCAACGACGTGGTGCCGCGCCCGGGACACAAGCCCTCCGGCGAGGAGCGCGCCTGGGGTCGGCGGCTCGCCAAGCGGTTCGGTGTCGACGGGCAGCTCGACGACCGCGTCTTCGTCGTGCGGGGGGACGCCAACCCGGCGGGGATGCTCGACTACTCGCCGCGCAAGACGCCGGCGCAGGCCGCGAAGTTCGCCGAGCTGTTCACGCCGCTCGACAGCTCACGCCGGGACACCCTCGTCGCTTTCGGCTGGGCGATGGCGGAGGACCTCGCTGCCAGATCCCTCCCAAAATAACTTCCGCAGCGGGCGCGCCCAGCGCCGTGGCACGCGGCGGGGCAGTACGGCGAGGACCAACTTCGAGGCGTGGCCCTGTCGCACCGCCGCCAGCCCGCAGATGAGGTAGCTCGGGCGGAAGCCGAGCGTCTCGACGAGTTCGCCGCGTCGCAGCGGGTGCTCGGCCGCGAAGGCCGCGCGCCGGGCGACCGGGTCGGTGACGAGCACCGTGCGGGTGATCCCCGACCACGAGATCGTGGCGATGACCTCGCCGTCGGCCCGCACGCTGAGCTCGAGCGCGCGGGGCGACGTTTCGATGACGACGACCGACTGCGCCGTGCCGTCAAGGTCGATGTACGCGATCGACGGGCCCCAGGTCGACAGCAGGGAGGCACCCGTGCGTTCCGGCGAGGCGAGCTGGTCGAGCAGACGCCGGGCGGGGTGCCGCCGGGCACGGCCGAGCAGCGTCGGCGGGCCGAGGGCGACGATCGCCTCGGGCCGGGCGGGATCCGGCGGCTCTTCGTCGTCGGCCAGCGTCAACGCGACGATGTCGAACCGCCCGACGAGGCGCGGTGTGCCATCGGGGGTGCGGACCCGCTGGAGGGCGCGGCCGCCCGCGGGACGCGACCGCAACAGCGCGCCGGAGGCGAGGTCGACGCCGACCCACTCCTCGGGGCCGGGCGAGAGCACGAGGCAGGTGAGCTCCGAGCCGGGTGCGGTGAGCGGCGGTGTGCCGGCGCGCAGGCGGCGGGGGAAGCGGATGTGCCGGTGGGCCGGGGGCATCGTCGTCACGTCGAGATCATGGCCTTTGCGAGGGTCGCCGCGCGGTCGATGGTGGCGGAAACCGCCGCGGGATCGGTAACTGGCGAAAGACAGATCCCGCGCCGGCAAACATAGGCGCCCGCGCCCCCGCGCCCCGCCACGAGCGGGCTCGGGGGCGATTCGCCCCAGACCAGCACCCGTGAGGGCACGTAGCCCGCCGACGCCGCGGCGACGAGGTCCGGGCGGTCGCCGACGACGACGACCTCGACCGCACCGGTCTCGAGGAAGACCGCCGCCTCGACGAGGTGCGCGAACGACAGCGGCGATCTCGCGAGCACCGCGCCAGCTGCCGCGACGCTCTGCGTGGCGCGGGTCTGGCACTGCTCGTCGCCGCTGATCGCGGCGAGCCGGGCGAGCGCCAGCGCGGCGACCGAGCCCGCCGCCGGCGTGACGCCGTCGTGGTCCTGACGGGGGCGCACGACGAGCGCCTCGGCGTCGCTCCCCGTCGTGTACCAGCCGCCGTCGTCGGCGGAGAAGAGCCGGATGAGCTCGTGCGCCGTGGTGAGCGCCTCCTCGGTGTAGCGGCCGAGCCCGGTGAGCTCGCCGAGTCGTGTGAGGCAGTCGACGAGCCAGGCGTAGTCGGCGGCGAGGGCGAGGTGGGCGGCGCGTCCGGACTGCCAGGCCCGCAGCCACCTCCCGTCGGGGCGCCGCAGCGAGCCGAGGAGGAATTCCGCGACCTCGACCGCCGCCTGCCGCCAGGTCTCGTTCCCCGTCGCCGCCGCGGCCTCGGCGAGTGCCGAGCACGTCATCGCGTTCCACTCGGTGAGCACCTTGTCATCCATCGCCGGCCGGACCCGCGCCGAGCGCGCGCCCTCGAGGGCGGCGCGCCAGCGCTCGACCTCGGCCGGTCGCATCAGGTCGCCGCGCACCGGGCGGTGCAGCACGCTGCGGCCGGTGCCGAAGTTGCCCTCGGCGGTGACGCCGTACCACCTGGCGGCGGCGGCCGCGTGCTCGGGCCCGAGGACCGCGGTGAGTTGGCGGGGCGTCCAGAGGTAGAAGCGGCCCTCCTCGCCCTCGGAATCGGCGTCCTCGGACGACCGGATGCCACCGGAGGGGTCCCGCAGGACCCCCAGCACGTAGCCGAGGGTCTCCTCGAGCACCTGTTGCCAGCGCACGTCGCCGGTCACCTGCCAGGCGTGCAGGTAGCAGCGGCTGAGCATCGCCTGGTCGTAAGCCATCTTCTCGAAGTGCGGCACGAGCCACTGCCGGTCGACCGAGTAGCGGGCGAAGCCCCCTCCCAGGTGGTCGTAGATGCCGCCCGACGCCATCGCCTCGAGGGTCGCCGCCGCCATCCGGGCCGCGTTGGGGTACCCGAGATCGTGGGCGCGCCACAGCAGCTCGAGCATCGGCGGCTGGGGGAACTTCGGCGCCCGCCCGACGCCGCCCCACTCCTCGTCGAAGCTCGCCGCGAACCGGTCGACCGCCTCCTCGACGAGCGCCGCGGCGCCAGGGAGGTTCGCCGCCGGCGGCGGAGCGGATACGAGCCGGGCCGCCACGGCCGCGGTGAGCTCGTCGGCGTGCCGGACGAGCTCGTCGCGCCGCTCCGCCCAGGCGGCGGCGACCGCAGCGAGCAGGTCGCGGAAGGCGGGTAGCCCGTGCTGGGCGTGGGCGGGGAAGTACGTGCCGCCGAAGAACGGGCGGCCGTCGGGGGTCGCGAAGACCGTGAGTGGCCACCCCGCCTGCCCGTTCAGCTCGGTGACGGCCTCGAGGTAGACGGCGTCGACGTCGGGCCGCTCCTCCCGGTCGACCTTGACGGCGACGAATCCGTCGTTGAGTAGTCGGGCGGTCACCTCGTCCTCGAACGATTCGTGCGCCATGACGTGGCACCAGTGGCAGGCCGAGTAGCCGATCGAGATGAGAAGCGGCCGGTCGAGCCGGCGGGCGGCTGCGAACGCCTCCTCGCCCCAGGGGTACCAGTCGACAGGGTTGTCCCGGTGCTGCCGGAGGTACGGGCTCAGTTCCCCGGCGAGGTGGTTCATCGCGGCCCGCCGCTCGTCGAGGTGGTGCCTGGCAGCACGTCGCGGGTGCGGCGAAGCACGGTCACGAATCCCTCGTCGCCCGGCATGTCCAGGGCGACGAGCCGACGCACTCCCGATAGCCTAACGGCCTCATGGCGACTGCTGAGCTGGGCCTGCCCGCCTGGGAAGCGGCTGGAGAGTACGAGGACGTCACCTGCGAGATGGCCGAGGGGATCGCCAAGCTGACGATCTGCCGGCCCGAGGTGCGCAACGCCTTGTGGCCCCAGACGATCGGGGCCGCCCGGGACGATCCCGACGCCGGCGTCGTCATCTTGACGGGGCAGGGCACGGAGGCGTTCTCGGCCGGCGGGGACCAGAAGATCCGCGGCGACGACTACCTCGGCGACGACGCGGGGGCGGCCCGCGCGATCGGCCGGCTGAACGTGCTCGACCTGCAGATCCAGATCCGGCGATTGCCGAAGCCCGTCGTGGCGATGGTCGCCGGTCACGCCATCGGCGGCGGCCACGTGCTCCGTCTCGTCTGCGACCTCACGATCGCGGCGGACAACGCACACTCAGGCCAGCCGGGCCGCGGGTCGGAAGCTTCGACGCCGGCCACGGGCCGGCCTGTTGGCGGGGACGATCGGCACGAAGCGGGCCGAGGAGATCTGGTTCCTGCGCCGCCAGTACGACGCGGCACGCGCCCTCGAGATGGGACTCGTCAACGCCGTGGTGCCGCTCGACCGGCTCGAAGCCGAGACCGTCGCCCGGTGCCGGGAGATGCTGTGGTTCTCGNNCGCTCGCGCGGCGCATGCTGAAAGCCGGTTTCAACGCCGCCGAGGACGGCCTTGCGGGCATCCAGCAATTCGCCGGGGACGCGACGATGCTCTTTCACATGACCGAGGAGGCCCAGGAGGGNNGAGCACCGGCCGCCCGGCTTCGGCCGTTTCCCGCGCCGGCCGTGAGGGTCCGGGAGCAGCGAGGCCCATGACGCCCGGCGTGGGGGCGGCCCAGTGGTTCGCGGCGGCGCGGCCCCGCACGCTTCCCGCCGCGATCATCCCCGTCGCGGTCGGCGTCGCCGTGGCGCGCTCGACCGGGCACGTCGTCGCTTGGCACGCCGCGCTGGCGCTCATCGTCTCGCTGGCGATGCAGATCGGTGCCAACTTCGCCAACGACTACTCCGACGGC
>PLUT01000158.1 GCA_003162875.1 Granulicella sp. | reverse complement strand
TGATGCTGCTGCCGGCATCCACCTCCATCGTGCCAACGTTCAAGAACGCGCTGGTATCCTGCCACTGGGGTTGGCCCGGAACATTGATCGGTCCGGTGTTGTTGCTGGTCTGAACGACGATGGTCGAGTTCCCGGTCACGAGAAGGGCGCCAACTGTGATGGTCGACCCACCGCCTACGGTCAGGGTTGCACCGCCCTGAACCGTGAGACTGGTGATCTGGTAGGTGCCCGAGGCCCAGGTGGTGTTCGAGCTGATAACCACATTGCCGGAGGGGGCCTGGGCGAGTGCGCCGGTCGCCGCAACGAACACAGCGGCAATACAGATGGAGGAAAGCAGAGAAAAAACGCCGAGGGGCAAGGTCGTTCTTGTTTTCATGGCCATCCTAATGGTCGGTACACGCCGTTCTGGTGCAACTGACTCGACCGCGTTTGGGACACAGGCTTGTTGGCGCACTGCGGCCAGGCTCGCGGAGCGAGATCCTGCAAAGTTGCACAACCAATAAAGCAAACACATTGAAACTAAAGGAATTTTTGCCTGATTCAGGTGTTGTCGGGGCCCGTGGTAGGTGAGATAATCAGGCCACTTGATCCCCGGCGCAAGTGCCACGCAGGGCCTAATCGGGCCATCTCGCGCCAACGCCTCACGAGGAAGGTCAGCTGATGCCGTCCGCTCCCGCGAAGACCGAAAATGCTGGCCGGGGAGCGCGTCTCGACTCCTGGAAGGAGATTGCGGCCTATCTGGGTAAAGCGGAGAGAACTGTCAAGCGCTGGGAAAAAGAACGAGGCTTGCCGGCCCATCGCTTGCCGGGTTCGGGCAACGCGTCCGTTTACGCCTACACTGTGGAGCTGGAGCAATGGCTGAAGTCGGGGACAGCGCCTGAGCCCGAAGCCTCCCCGGAGTGTGACGCGGACCCCCGACAAGACCAGCTTCCAAGCCCTGCGACCCGCGAGACCGAGCCAAACGCAAAGGCAGCGCCGACCTACCCCAAGCCGGAGGCGCTTTTGCCGCCCGCCGGTTTCAGGCGGCGCTGGTTGCTGGCATTTTGCGGGCTCTTGCTCGCAGGCATTGCCGGCGCAGCCGTCAACTCACCAATTGTTCGGGCAAGCAGCGAGCGTTTAGCTCGTCTGTTGCCGGATGCATTGGCTACAACCCACCGCGAGTCCGACCAACATGCATCCACTCCAGTTTCCGACTTTGAGAAAAGCCAGGCTCACGACCTCTACCTGAAAGGTCGCTATGAATGGACTCAAAGAACTCCCGATAGCCTGAATCGCGCGTTGGATGACTTCACCCAGGCGATCGTCCATGATCCCGGCAACGCACAGGCTTATGTGGGCCTGGCAGACACCTATGATCTGATGCGCGAGTTCTCAACCATGCCGGAGAGCGATGCCTACACCCGCAGCATTGCCGCGGCCAGGAAGGCAATCGAACTCGACGATTCGCTCGCCGATGCCCACCGGGCATTGGCCTTTGCTGAATGGTGGGGCAAGTGGGACTTTGCCGACGGAGAAAAGGAATTTCGCCGTGCCATCAAGTTGAACCCCAACGACCCAATCGCCCGAAACTGGTATGCCAACGCCCTCTTGATTCGAGACAGATTCTCCGAAGCCCTGGAAGAGAACGCCAAGGCCCGGGACCTTGATCCCTCCTCGCACTCGATTCTCGCAGACAGGGGCAACATCTTGTTTTACGCGGGAAAACGAGACGAGGGCATTGCCATGCTCAAGGATGTGGAGGCGGCCTCCCCGAACTTCGGCTCTCCCCACTCCTACCTGATGGAAATCAGCTTTGAGATGCGCGACTATCCCGCGTTCCTGGCAGAAGGCAAAAAGGCCGCTGAAACGCGCAACGACTCCGTGCTGGGAGACATCGTTGCATCGGCTCAGACAGGGTACGCGCAACATGGCGAGGGCGGTTTGCTCAACAACCTGTATACCAGGCAGAAGGAGTATTACCTGGCCGGAAAGTACTCCGGAGCCGCGCTGGCGGTAACCTGCGTCATGATGGGGAAAAAGCAAGAGGGACTTCAACTGCTCGAAGAAGGTTACGACCGCCGCGATATGTTTGTCTTAGCGTCCGGGACCAATCCAGTCTTATTCACCTTGAGAGACGATCCCCGCTATGAAGTGCTGTTGGCCAAGCTTGATTTTCACCCAACTCCCGGGCGGCCATCGCCGAACGCTCCCGCCAAATCATACGTTTCGCAGTTGCGTGCGCCCTCCGATCCTCGCTGAGCCACAGCAATGCGGTGAACCTGGTGACCGCTCACATTGAGCGGACTAGGATCGAGTTATCTTCGCACCGGCGGTCGTGCGTGGAGCCCTGTAGCTGAGGGTGGCATGTTGCGGGCTTGGATTTCCGACCTTCGAGGAGCGGCCACCTTCGCGCATGCGCCGGTCGGCTTCTATCCAGGACGGAACCGCGGTCTCTGGCTGCGTCCAGTGGGCTACAGATGCCTCATCGCACCACTCCACAAGATGTGGCATCGCGGTCTTGTGGGACCCCGAGACCATGAACTGCCGCATACTCTGCTCGCTATCCCAGGCGGTCATGGTCCAGAAGGTCCAGCTTCGATCGGCCAGTATTGCACCCGTCTGAAATCCGCGCGCGCTTCTTACCTGCCTCAGCGACCGCCAGGTGTGCAGCGCGAAGAGCGGGACAAATCGAAAGGAGCGGATTCTGAGGCGTGTCAAACTGACGAAAGTCATTCTCTCCTTCGCTTGAAGAATTTCCAAAGTAATCCGCTACACCTCGTGCTCACAATAGGGTAAATGCTGTTGCCACTAGCGGAGAGTGTGAGAACATACTTCCAGGCTCATGGCTTCCCAACTATCGTTCACAGGATTTGCCTGGAAAAATCTCTGGCGTCGCCGGCTGCGCACCCTGTTGACGCTTTGCGGCATTGGGATGGCCATCGGCGCGTTTGTAGGCCTGGTGGGCTTTTCGCGCGCGTTCGAGCACGAATGGCTGCGCATCTACTCCAGCAGCGGCACCGATATTGCGGTGATCCAGGGGACCTTTCTGAATACGTCGGTGGATGAATCGGCAGAGGCGAAACTGAAGACGTTGCCCGTGGTGGAGCAGGTTACGCCGGCGATCTTCAACCTGATGGATCTGACTCCGGAGATCAATGCGCTGGTGTTCGGCTGGAGAGCAGGCTCCTACGAAATTCCATCGCTGCAGGTGCTCTCCGGGCGGTCGTTTCGCGATGGCCAGCCAGAGGTGATGCTGGGCGACTTCCTGGCCGGAAACCTGAACAAGAAACCCGGCGACACGATGGAGATTCAGGGCTCTTCGTTCACGGTGGTCGGGATCTACCACGGCGGCTCGGCGCTGGAGGCGGACGCGGTGGTGATGCCGCTGGACCAGTTGCAGAAGATCAGCGGCCTGGTGGGCAAGGTTTCGACGTTTCATATAAAGCTGCGCCCAACGCCAGCCGGAGAATCGCCGGACGAATATATGAAGCGCGCGGAGGCGCAAATCGAAGCTGCGCTTCCGGGACTGCGGGCCATGCCGGCGGCCGAGCGCGCCAGCAATAACCAGTTTGTGCGGCTGGCACACGCTTCCGCATGGGGCACGTCCTCGATCGCGCTGCTGGTCGGAATTCTGGGCATCGCGAACACCATGGCCATGTCAGTATTCGAGCGCACCAGAGAGATCGGCATCCTGCGCGCGTTGGGCTGGAGACAGTGGCAGGTGCTGACACTGATCCAGGTGGAGGCGGGTGTGCTGGGCACAGCCGGCGGAGTGGTGGGCATCGGCCTGGGATGGTGCTTCCTGCACATCCTGTCGATCCTGCCGCAGACCGCGAGCATCGTCTCGGCGTCGTTCCCGGCGCCGCTGTTGGCGGAAGCGCTGGGCATAGCCATTCTGGCCGGACTGGTCGCCGGGGCGTTTCCGGCGTGGCGAGGCGCACAACTTTCGCCAGTGGAGGCGTTACGCCATGACTAGTCCGATTCTGGAAGCACGGAATCTATGCAAGAGCTACGACGATGGGCGCGTCCAGGCCCTGCGCGGAGTGGACCTGGCCATCGGCGCGGGCGAGTACCTCGCCATCAGCGGGCCCAGCGGCAGCGGCAAGTCCACGCTGCTGCAACTGCTGGGCGGGCTGGATACGCCCACCAGCGGCGAAGTGCTGTTCCGGAACGAGGCGCTGGGATCGGCCGTCGACCTGGACACATATCGCTCGCGCCAGGTTGGATTCATCTTTCAGGCGTTCTACCTGCTGCCGACGCTGCGCGCCCTGGAGAATGTGCAGGTGGCGATGCTGGCGGTGAATCAGGACGTAAATCATCGCGCCGCGCGGGCCGAGGCCCTGCTGTGCGAGATGGGGCTGGAGCACCGCATCCGCCATTTTCCCAACGAGCTTTCCGCAGGCGAGCGCCAGCGAGTGGCGATTGCGCGGGCGCTGGCGAATAACCCTTCGCTGCTGCTGGCCGACGAACCGACGGGAAACCTTGACAGCGTGAATTCGGCGCACATTATGGAGATCCTGACCGGCCTGCAGCACTCACGCGGCATGACGCTGGTGGTCATCACGCACGAGAATGATATTGCCAACTGCGCGCCCCGCCACATTCGCATCCGCGACGGCAGGATCGAATCGTAGAGCCTCGGACCGCGAACGGCGACCTCAGCGGCTGAAGCCGCGATGATTTGCGGCTTTTACGGCACGGATAAATCCGTGCCCTTAACGAAGATGCGCTTTTTCAACATCCTCTAAAGCCGTGTTGCATTTTGGAGCGTATGCGGCACGGGTAAACCGGTGCCCTTAAGCAAGACAACTACGGAGATTCTGACCAGAGGTCAGAATGACGATCCAGGTTCAGTTCATTTCCCTGGAGAACCGCTCGCGCAGGGCCTCGCGGAGGATTTTGCCATTGGGATTCTGGGGCAGGCCGCCGGGATCGAGAATCCAGATTCGGCGCGGCGCCTTGTAAGCGGCGAGATTCTGCCGGCACCAATCGAGCAGGTCCGGTTCGCCGACCAGAGAGGCCGGGTGCAGCTCAACCGCTGCGACGGGGACCTCGCCCTTCTCCCGGTGAGGCAGGCCGAAGGCGACGGCGCGGGCGACCGCCGGATGAGCGAGCACGGTCTCTTCCAGTTCACGGGCGTAAACCGAGTAGCCGCCCGACTTGATGACATCCTTCTGGCGTCCCACCAGCCGGATGAGGCCGAGGCGGTTGCGCGTGGCCAGGTCGCCGGTGCGCAGCCAACCGTCGGGGGTGAGCAGACCCTGGTTGTCGCCGGCATCCTTCCAGTAGTGGGGAGCGAGGCCCCGCCGGTGGATCTGGCACTCGCCGGTTGCGCCGGCGGGCACGCGCCGTCCGTTCTCATCGACCACGCGGATGTGAAACGGAGGCACGGGCAAGCAGAGGTCGCCGCTGCCGGGCAGCAGCGGCAACTCGACACCCATCATGGCCAGGCCGCCCAGTTCCACCATGCCGTAGCCGTTCAACAGTACCGGCGGAATGCGCCGGCCGCCGGGCAGCCGCAGCAGCGCACCGTACTGTCTCAAGCCCTGGCGAACCTCGGTGTGCAGGTGGTCGCTGGCCGAGAGCCACAGGCGAACGCTGGCGAGCCGGGCCGGCGGGGGATTGCTGTTGACCAGCCTGGCGAACATGGCGGGCACGCCGACGACGGCGGTGACGGAGAAGCGCTCGATCAGGTCCAGCGCGCCGGGCACGTCGAAATGATCGAGGAAGCAGCCGCGAATCCCCGCCGCCAGGCCGTAGAGCGCGATGCTGACAGCCATGATGTGGGACCAGGGAAGCGCGATCAGCGCCAGGTCCTTCGGCCCCAGGAAAAGCCTGGAAATCACCGTGGACGAGCGCGCGCCCAGCAGCGCCGTGCTGGAGAGGGCGGCTCCCTTGGGGAAGCCGCTGGTGCCGGAGGTGTGGAACACGGCGATGGTGGCGGCCGGATCGACGGTTGCCGGGGGAAAGGGCGCCCCGGAATCCGAGACGCGCACGAATCCATCGAGCGTTTCCACCTCATCGTCGGCCTGAATCCAGGTACTCACATGGAGCGACTGACGGTTGCCGATGTGGCGTTCGAAGACAGCTTTGTCGGTGATCAGGATCTCGGTGCCGCTGTCGGCGAGGATGCGGCGGACCTCGGCGAGGGAGAGCTGCGGGTTCAGCGGGACCGCGATGCCGCCGGCGCGGATGATGGCCAGGAACCAGTGGAAGCAATTTCTATCGTTGCTGCGGTAGATGGCGACGGGCTGGCCCGGGCGCAGGGCGACGGTACGGCGAAGAAATGCATCCTTGGAGCAGATATCGGCATGCAGTTCGGTGAGGCGGTAGGCGCCGTTTTCGTCGACTGAGACTTCGCAATCGCCGGTGCGGCGGAGCAGCTCGTCCACCAGATTGGCTACCGTGAGGTTGCGGTCGCGTGAGAGGCGAAAGCTGCCGAGGATGCTCATTGGACGACCACGGCCTTGCGTCCCCAATCGCTGGCGATGCAGTAGTGGAAGAGGCGGTCGAGGTAGTCGAGCACCGGCGGCGGACAGACTCCGGCGGGTTGCAGCAGGCGCTCGGCGTTCGTGGTGTCAAATTGCATGCGCATGGTGAAGTAGTCGCGATAGGCGCGGCCGTCCTGCAGCACGCGGCGTTTGCGGCCCCACAGCGACATAAACAGAATCGGGCGCACCATGGCGAAGAAGAGCTTGGGATCGACGTAGCGGGGCTGCGGCGCATTGAAGTATTCTGCCGCGCGCCGGGCGATCTGCTGGATGGTGGCGCTGCCGCGCGGCCCGGCGCAGAGGTGGACCGTGCTGCCCAGGGCGGCTTCGTCAAAGGCCAGCCGGGCCACCGCGGCGGCGACGAAATCGACCGGCACGATGTCCAGCACGGCGTCAGGATAGCCCGGGACCGTGCGCCACAAGCGGCGCGCGTAGATCTTCAGCGGCCAATACATCATCTTGAAGCTGGAAGTAACGCCGGTGCGGGAGTCGCCGACGATGATGCTGGGGCGGAGAATGACGCCGGGCAGGGAATCGAGCCGCGAGCGGACCAGCGCTTCCGCCTCGGCCTTGGTCTGTTCGTAGGTATTGCGATAGGCCTGGCCCACGGCGAGCTCGTTTTCGCGCACCAAGCCGGTGCGCTCGCCGGCCACGTAGGCCGTGCCGACGTACGCGAGGCTGCGCAACTGGCGCGCGCCGGCGGCAAAGTCGAGCATGCGGCGGGTGCCCTCAACGTTGATGCGGCGGGCCTCGTCCAGGGAGTGATCGAAACGCACCGTGGCGGCGGAGTGGATGACGCGGGTGGTGGTGGCGGACAGGCGTTGATAGATAGCGGCGTCCAACCCGCAATTGGGCTGGCTGACGTCTCCCGAGTGGACCTGGACGCGCGACCGGTCGGCTGGAGGGACGATCAAATCGGCGCGTTGCTGACCCGATTGGCCGGGGCGATCGCGGACCAGCAGCGCCAGCGTGGCATTGGGCTGACGATCCAGGAGTTCGCGGACCAACTGCACGCCGAGAAAGCCGGTCGCGCCGGTGACCAGGATAAGTTCATCGCGATTCATTCAGAGTCCGCCCTCAACTCGCGAACAACTCTAAGGCCGGTGACAATGACCTCAGGATGCATGGGCGATTCGGAGAAGCTACGTAGGATTATAGTCCGGAGGACGGGGGTTTCGGTTGCGTGCGCACCACCTCGACCGAGCACGGGGCGTGGCGCGCGACGAACTCCGCCACACTGCCCAGCAGTAAGCGCTTGAGGCCTCTCTGCCCGTGGGAGCCGACGACGATCAAGTCGGCGTGCCACTCCGCCGCGGAATCGATGATGGTCTCGCGGACGTCGCCCACGGTGATGGCGGTGTCCACCTTGAACCCCGCGCCGCGGAGCTCTTTTGCGATTCGCTCCACCAGTTCGCGGGCCAGCGGTTTCTCGTCCTGCAACTCCGGAATATAGCCCGGGCCCATCTGCGGAGGAGCCTCGAGCGCAATCGGTTGCAGCACGTGCAGGACCCGAATCTCAGTATCCTCAACCCGAATCTGCTTGACGATCGTCTTGAGCACGTCTCCGGAGTAGGTCGACTCGTCGACTCCCATCAGGATTTTCATGCGGTCTCCTTGGCAAACACATCGGCGCGGTTATCAAAGCAGGAACTCGAGCGGGAGTCAATCCTGCACTCCGTGAAATAGCTTACGGAAGACGGGCGGCGAGCTTAGCGGCAAGCGCAACCGCCTGCCGGGATGCAGGCAGGTTGGCGTACCCCGCAACGTAACGTCCCTTGCGAAAGATGCAAACGCCGTCCAGGTACTTTGCCTGCGCTTGAAAGGCTTCGTCGCCGACTGCTGCGGGAGCGGCTCCGTCGAATCGTTCGCGCAGGCTTTTGAGAGTTTCCGCGGCTGCTTGCGGCGAGGCCTCCTGCACGGTGAATGCCTGCCCCTGCGCGTAGGTTGCCACGTAGCCGCGCTGGAGCTGCTTGAGCCCCAGTACGCTCTCCGGAACCAGGCGGACTGAGGCCAGGCCTTCCTGGGGAAACCACTGCAGCGCTTCCGGGGCGGTGTCGCGGCCTTCGATGCGCGCTTCAATGCCGGTGGCGAAGGCGCGCATGGTTGCCGAGTCGTCGCGGTTCGGTTCGGAGGCAACCTCGACGATTTCCACGTAGTAGCTTCCCCGGGCGAAGCTGGCGCTCTGCGGCTGGACCTGGCCCCCCATCCCGATGCGGACGACGGGCAGCCGGGGATCGCGATTTGCGGCGAAGATGCCATAAGCCGCGTCGGCGTCGGCCATTTGAGAGACGTCGATGTCCAGCGTGTTCTCGCCGGACGCGCAGGTGATGCCCTGCATGCGCACAAAGCCGAAGATGAGGTAACCTTCGGCGCCGCCATCCTTGTAGTCGTACAGGTTGTCGGAAACGTAGTCGCGCTTCGCTCCGGAGGGTTCCCAGCCGGGTGCAAAGTGGCAATTGAGGTAGTCCTGAGCGCCGGCCATCCCGGCAGCCAGTAGGATGGCCGGCAGCAAAACGGCAGCCTTCATGCAAACAGCTCCTGCGCGCGTGCCATGCGGCTGGATACCTGCACACCGTAAGGACATTTCACGGTGCATTCCGCGCAGTCGGCGCAGCCCGCGGCCGTCCGCTGGGCGGGCAGCTCGAGGAATCTCTCGCGTCCCAACGCAAACTGGCCGTAGCCGTCAGCGTAAGTGAGGCAACGCAGGACGTCTGCGACCGGAAGCCCCTTCGCGCAGGTGCCTTCGCACTTGCCGCACATGCGGCAGTAGAACGGCCGGATCGTCTCCAGGTGCGCGGCCAGCAGCTTTTCGTCGGCGGAGGAGAGGGGATGCTCCATGGCCTTCACGTTTTCCTCCAACTGGTCCATGTCCGTCATGCTGGGGACGGTGGTGGAGACACCGGGACGATTGATGACCCACTTCAGTGCCGCCAGCATAGCGCCGGGCTGGGAGAGCTTCTGGCGGTTGGGATCGCCCGGCCTGAGGCTGCGCGTTCCACCGGCCATCACCTTCATGGCGACCACTCCCATGCCGGCCTTGGAGGCGGCGGCGATGGCCTGCTCGGTGGCCGGGTCCATGGTGAAGTTGAAGGCCGAGAGGACCACGTCGAAGGCGCCCTTCTCGACCATCCAGGGCAGCAGTTGCGGCTGGCCGCTGTGGGTGCTGATGCCGGTGAAGCGGACCTTACCCTGCTGCTTTGCAAGCTGCTGCGCTTCGATCATGTCGTCGTGGATATCGGCCGCGCTGGACTTTCCATGGAGATACCAGATGTCGACGTAATCCGTCTTGAGCTCGCTCAGGCTGGTGTCGAGCTCCGCCAACTGGCTCGCCTTGTCACGGGCCTCCGTCTTGGTGGAGAGCACAACCTGTTTGCGCTTGGCGCCCAGGGCCGCGCCTACCATTCGTTCATTGTTGCCGCGTTGATAGCTACGAGCGGTGTCGAAGTAGGTGATGCCGAGATCGACCGCGCGCTGGACCACGCTGGGGTCGGACGTGATCATGCATCCAAATCCCACCGTGGTGACCTTCAGGCCGGTCTTGCCCAAGGTCCTCGAGTCGAGTTTGGCGGCGGAGTTTGCAGGCGCTGCGCTGGAATTCTGGAATGGCTCAAAAAGACCCGCCGAACGCGCTCCCGCGAACGGCAACATTAAACCGGCAGAAAGAAATTCACGACGTGACGATTGTGGTCCCATAGACGTATCTCCATTGGAAAACTGATCAGGATATACGCTTATGGAGCTTTGCGATACGAAAATCCCCCCGGTGCGGCTAACGCCTTGAGACCTGCTTGAGCTGGTGCGGCTGGGAAGGGGCGGGGCGGAGGGGACGGGGCGGAGGGAACGGGCGATTACCGTCTCCTCCGCGAGAGTGGTGGTCTAGGAACTTGTTGAAATNNAATTTCAACGAGTTCCTAGAGCGGAACCAGAGTTACTGGAGCCTGGCGAAGGTTTGTGCAGTGCGGTTTTCCTTCCACCCCAGCGACGAAGACCCGTCGCTGGGGACCCCGGTTGGAGGAAAACCGCGCGGTGCTCCCCGGCCCTGGATATAGCGACTCTGGTTCCGCTTTTAGCCGCGCGCGTAATTCGCCAGCGCGGAACGATTGGAAATGGTGACCATCGAGCCCTGGAACGAGAGCAGGCGGCGATGTTTGAACGCGCCCATGGTGCGGGTAACGGTCTCGCGCGAGGTGCCGATGAACTCGCCGATCTGTTCGTGGGTGAGGCAGAAGCGGAAGCGCGTGCCGAGCTCGGTGGTCTGGCCATCTTCGCTCCAATCCAGCAGCAGGCGGGCGAGTTTTTCGGGCGCCGAGGTGGACAATCCCACCGTGCGCAATTGCGCGCAAGCCATGCTGACGTGGCGGCTGAGTTCTTCTGTCGCGGCCTGATAAACCTCCGGATGGCGCGCGAGAAAGCTGAGGAAGGCCGGGCGGCTGATGTGCGCGAGGCGCGCGGGATAGAGCGTCTCGGCGGTCAATTCGTAGGGGCTGCCGGAGAGAGCCGAAGCCAGGCCCAGGACATCGCCTTTTTTTGCGATGCGCAGGCTCAGCCTTCGGCCGTCGCTCGAATTGATCGAGAGCTTGACTTCGCCGGAGAGGACGACAAACACGCCACGGGCCGGCTCCCTCTCCGAGAACAGGATCTGGTTTGCGGCGTAGTCCGATGGAGACTCGATCGACTCCAGGTCCTCGATTGCCGCCGGCGAGAGTTTGCTGAAGAACGCGCCAACCGGTTGCGGCTGGCGGCTGCGGCAGTTGATGGGTTCATGCGTCGAATTCATGTCCATTCTCCTCGTCTTTGTCTGCGCTGCGTTTCATGATTTCTTCGGCAAGATACTGGGCCCACAGAGTTCCGGTGATCAACTCGGCGTTGGTCTCAGCGTAGATTTCTCTAAGCGCCTGCTTGCCGCCGGCGTCGGAGAAGGTCACATTGCGCAGGTCGAGCGACAGCGTCTTCTTGCCAAGGCGCGTGGCTGTCTCCGCCCATGCGCGGCTCAGTTCGTCCACCCACGGTCCCGCGACGCGCCCTTCCAGCGTCATGCCAATGGATTCGTCATCTTCGTGAATTGTGATTCGTAGCATTTTCTTTCCTAGTCTGGGAGCCATCTCAGCCCATGTCCGGCTTAGTTCTGCAAGCCAGGGCATGGAGACGTGTCCGCAAAGCGTCATTTCGATCGAATCGGTGTTGTCCTGAATCGTGATCTGCACCATTGCTCTACCGTCCTGGTTACGCCATGACTAAGGCACTTGGTGTGCCAAAGCCGCCGGCGCGCAGACGGGAGCGGGTTGCGAATTGAAATGGAAGCGGTTAGTCGAGAGCGGGGAAAGACCGGAGGGAAAGCGGGGCGGGCAAGTGACGATGTGACGAAGACGAGATTTCGTCACCGAGACTAGATATAGTCACTGCGCTCGATGCCGAGCTTCTTAATTTTGGAGTTGAGCGTTGTGCGCTTCAGGCCCAGGCGGGCCGCCGCGCCGTCGTCGCCGCCGATCTGGCCTTTGGTCTCGCGCAGCACTCGCAGGATGTGCTCGCGCTCGGCGGCGTGGAGGGTAGGGCTCTCCGCTTCTTTATCTCCACCTTCCGTTTCGGCAGTCTCCAGTTCGGCCAGGGGAACGTAGAGCACCGGTCCGCGGGTAAGGATCACCGCACGCTCCAGAAAGTTCTCCAGCTCGCGAATATTGCCCGGCCACCGCCAGCGCTTGAGCGCTGCCATGGTTTCTTCGGGGATGGTCTCGATGACCTTGCCCATGCGGCGGCTGTGGGTACCGACAAAATGCCGAACCAGGACGGGAATATCGCCGATGCGGTCGCGCAGCGGCGGAGCGAAGACCGGGAACACCTTCAACCGGTAGAAGAGGTCGCTGCGAAACTGCTTCTCCGCAACCATCTTGCCCAGGTCGCGGTTGGTGGCCGCGATCAGGCGTACGTTGACCCGAATGGGCCTGGTCCCGCCGAGGCGCTCGATCTCGCGCTCCTGTAGCGCGCGCAGCAGCTTGGGTTGCAGATCGAGGGGCATTTCGCCGACCTCGTCCAGGAACAAGGTGCCCTCGTGCGCCAGTTCCAGGCGGCCCATCTTGCGCGCGATGGCGCCGGTGAACGCGCCCTTTTCGTGGCCGAATAGCTCGCTCTCCAGCAGGCCGGCCGGGATGGCGGCGCAGTTGAGCTTGATGAAGGTCCGGTCTTTGCGCGGGCTCAGCCGGTGGATCGCACGGGCGAGCAGCTCCTTGCCGGTGCCCGTCTCTCCCTGGATGAGCACGGTGGCGTCCGTGGGCGCCACCGTCTCAATCTCCTTGAGCACCTGGCGCAGGCCGCCGCTCTCGCCCACAATATCCTCGAAGCGGTTTTCCAGGTTGATCTCTTCCTCCAGGTATCGCTTCTCCTGGCTCAGCCGGTCGCGCAGCTCGGCGATCTGGCGAAAGGCCACGGCGTTGTTGACGGCCATGGCCACCTGGGCCGCCACCTGGACCAGCATCTCCGCCTCGCGCTGGGTGAACGCACCCTCCAGCCGGCTGGCCACGGTCAAGGTCCCAATCGCCTCGCCGCGATGAATGAGCGGCACCCAGCAGCCGGACTGCATGCCGAGGCCGGTCAGGTGCTGCACGCTCTCCGGGGCAAAGGGTGAGCCCTCAATGCGCGCCAGGATCACCGGCTCGCGAGTGCGAAACGCCTCGCCCGCGGGCGAGCCTGCCAGCGATAGGCGCACGTCGCCGCGCCGGGTCTCGCCTTCGTCCGCACCCAGAAACTGCACCGCGAGCTGGTTCGAGGCGGGGTCGTACAGTCCGAGGGTCGCGGTGTCGAGCGGCAGCACCTCGCGCAGGCTCGCGGAGATGGCTCCCAGCAGCTTTCTCACGTCCATATTGGCCAGCAGCGCGTTGCTCAATTGCAGCATCACCGCTTCTTCGGCGCGCTTGCGGTCGGTAAAGTCGCGGGTCACCTTGGCGTAGCCGGTCACTGTGCCGGCGGAGTCGCGAATCGCGGTAAGGACGCTGTTGGCCCAGAAGCGCGAGCCGTCCTTGCGCACGCGCCAGCCCTCTTCCTCAAATCGTCCACGCGCGGCGGCCAATTGCATCAGCTGTGCCGGATGTCCCCGCTCGATGTCCTCCTGGATAAAGAAGCGGGAGAAATGCTTGCCGAGGATCTCATCGACGGTGTAGCCCTTGATGCGCTGGCCGCCGGCGTTCCAGGTGATGACGTAGCCGTCGGCGTCCAGCATATAGATGGCATAATCGTGCACGCTTTCGACGATGGACCGTATCTGCTGGTCCTGGCGGCGAAGCTCATCCTGCACGGCCCGCTGCTCGGTCGCATCGCGGACAAAGCTGAGTACGATCGGGCCGGACGCCGCCTGCATCGGCTTGAGCATGATGTCCACCGGAAACTCGGTGCCATCCCTGCGCAGGCCGAACAGGTTCAGGGCCGCGCCCATCTGTCGCGCGCGCGGGTGGGCGTTGTAGTTTTCGCGGTGACTGGGGTGGTTGCGCCGGAAGCGCTCCGGGACCAGGGCCTCGATGCTCATCCCGACCAATTCGGTCTGCTCATAGCCGAACAGTTCCGACGCACGCGGGTTCGCGCCACGGATAAACCCGGCGGGGTCCGTGACAAAAATCGCGTCTGGGGAAAACGCGAACAGATCGTTCAGCACTGACGGCGAGAACTCGGCCCGGCTAGGCCCGGTCCCACCTGCAGCGTCCTGTTCTGGGGAGTCTTGAGGGCGCATGCAGTAATCCTAAGTCGGACGATACCCACTTATCCGGGAACTGGCAAATGGAAAGGTCGAGTACACGGCCGGTTGCCGTTCAAAGGCTGCGCGGCGATTAATTTCTCGGCTCGTGCATTCGCCTGCGCATCCGTTGCGCTACTATAGTCGGGTCGCTTTTCGGGCCGCGTCCCACCGGGCAACATCCATCCCCGCAACATGGAATCGTTTCACCGAAGTGTCCCCAGGGCCCTCGCCGGTCTCTCCTTTGCCTGGAGAGGAAGCACTGTGGACTCGAAGAACGAGGAGAATCCAAATGAGCAAAGCTATGTTTCGCGATGTGACGTGGGCAGGCGGTTTGTTCTGCCTGTGCTGCATGCTGGCCGGCTGCTCCAGCGTGACGGGAAGCTACGTGGATGCATCCGGCACCTTCGGGCTGGACGTCCAGTCCGGCGGCAAAGCAACCCTCCGGTTTATGGGCGACTCGGGTCCGTGCACCTATACCTCGACCAGCAAGCAGCTCACGTTGAACTGCCAGGGGCAACCGGCGGGCATGGTGTTCACGATCAACGGCGACGGCTCTCTCGCCCCTCCGCCAGACACTTTGATCCCGGTATTGAAGAAGACCAAGTAATTGCGTCGCATTCCGGAGAGGAGCGACGGATCGGCGGTTCGACTCGCTCGCTGCAGCGCCGGTGCGTTCGCGGCGGTGTGCGGGGCGGCGGCCGCGGTGCCGTGCTTCCACCCCAGCGAGCAAAGACCGCTCGCCGGGGACCCCGGGCTCGTGCTTGACAGGCGAGCCCGGATGGTCGAGCATCGGGACGACTGAGGTAGCGATGTCTGATTTGACGGCAAATCGCGACCCGGTAATCTAACTTTCTGGTGGCTAGAGAAAACTCATGATCCTTATTCCTCTTCAGTTCCGCTCCAAAGTTTTGTGCGCTGTTGTTGCGATCGCAGCGTTCACCTTGGTCTGCAGGCCGCTCCACGCACAGGAACCGCCTCCGCCGAACTGCGGCGGAACGGCCCCCACGCCGGCAAAGCCCTTTGTTAGCGAGGACGCAACCGCCAGCGTGACCGTCGGTGGCGGGACGATTGATATCCACTACAACACGCCGCACATGCATGGCCGCAAGATTATGGGCTGCCTTGTTCCGTATGGCAAAGTGTGGCGCACAGGCGCGAACCCGGCGACGACGCTGATCACGTCGGTGCCGCTGGTGTTCGGCACGCTGCTGGTCCCGGCGGGCACGCATACGCTGTACACGCTGCCCGGCGCCGACACCTGGCAACTGATCGTCAACAAGCAGACGGGCCAGTGGGGACTGACCTACAACCAGGACCAGGACCTGGGCCGCATGCCGATGAAGGCGAAGCCCATGAAGGCGCCGCAGGAGGTGATGAGCATCTCGTTCGAGAACACGACGGCGGTTTCGACCGAGTTGCACGTGCGGTGGGAGACGACTGATCGCTATGTGGTGATCACCGCTCCCCAACGCGATCCGGCGATGTCGGAGCCGGTGAAGTAGAGAATGGATACGATTTCGCGGCGCGAGTTTATCGGGACTGCGGCGCTGGCCGGCGTCGCGCTGGCAGGCTCGATGAAGACCGCGCTGGCGGCCGATACGCCGGCGTGGATGGATACCATTCCCGTCATCGACGCGCATATTCATCTGTTCGACCCGACCCGCCCGGTGTTCTCGGGATACATGGGTTCGCAGGCTTATCGAGCGCTGGATAAACCCTCGCTGCCCGCGATGTATAGCGCGCTGGCGAAACCCGTCGGCGTTGTCGGCGCGATCATGGTGGAGTCGAGCAGTTGGATCGACGACAACCTTTGGTACCTCGACACCTGCAGGGCCGATCCGTTCATGGTGGGCGTGTCGGGAAGTCTCAATCCGGGTTCGCCGGACTTTGGCAGATATGTCACCCACTTTGCCCGCGACCCGCTGTATCGTGCCGTCCGCTTCAGCACCTTCTACAACGCGACGAATGGCCGGGCGGACGATGGCAAGGTGACGCTGAAGCCGGACAACGTGGCCAACCTGAAATTGCTGGCGCAAGCCGACCTTGCGCTCGATACCGCCAATCCCAGCATGAACCTGATGAGCGCCAACGTGCTGTTGGCCGATGCGATTCCCAACCTGCGCATCATCATGGACCATCTGCCGTCGTTCGATCCCACACCCGATAACCAGGCGGCGTACGAAGCGGTAGTGAAGGAGATGGCGGCGCGGCCCAACATCTTCGTCAAGCTGACTGAGGTGTATCATCCGCGGCTATCGGACAACGTCATCGTCAAGGATTACGAGCCGCTGCGCACCCGGCTGGAATATCTCTACGGCGGGTTCGGCGAAGACCGCGTCATGTTCGGGAGCGATTATCCCAACAGTTACGGCGTCGCCACCGTTCCCGAGGAGGTCGGGCTGATGAAGCGCTTCTTCTCCACCAAGACCAAGGCGCAGGCGGAGAAATACTTCTGGAAGAATTCGGCGCTTATCTATAAATGGAAGAAGCGCACGCCCAGCCAGCCGAGCGTGACCTGATCGACCCTGCAGTAGAAGTGGAGTGGCCCGGTTTTCGGGGTAATTGCCGGAGGGCCGGTTTGAATGTCCGTGCAGTGGGCCGAGGAGAGCCCGGGGCCCAGCCGGACTCGGCGCATTCACTGGATGTAAGTGATTGATTTTATGGTGAGAGCG
>PLUT01000379.1:4244-14381 GCA_003162875.1 Granulicella sp. | reverse complement strand
ATCGAGATGTGGGGCACCCAATCCAGTGGAACCCTGGCGGTTCGAGGTGGATTACCGTGGGCTGGTACTGGGGCCTTTCACGCTGCATGTTCCCGGGCGGCACAATGTGCTGAATGCGACCGCGGCAATTGCCATCGGCGTACAGCTTGGCATTGCGCCCGACGGCATCGCGCGCGGCCTCGAGAGTTTTCGCGGGGTAGACCGGCGCTTCCAGGTGCGGGGAACGGTGCGCGGCATCACCGTGGTGGACGACTACGGACATCATCCGACCGAGATCATGGCAACGCTGCGGGCGGCGCGGGAAGCGGGATACCGGCGCGTGCATGTGCTGTTTCAGCCACACCGGTACACGCGGACGCGCGACCTGCTGCCGGAGTTTGCGCGGGCGTTTGCGGACGCGGACACGCTACAGGTGCTGGACATCTACGCGGCGAGCGAGGAGCCAATTGCAGGCGTCGATGCGCGCGGGCTGGTCGAGGCCATTCGCGGGGCCGGCGCAGGAACGGCAACGGTAAGCGGCGGGGTGGAGTACGCGGAGTCGATGGCGGCCGGGGTTGCCGCGCTGGTGAGCGAGGCGCGGGAGGGGGACGTGATTCTGACGCTGGGCGCAGGCAGCGTTTCGCAGGCTTCGGGGATGCTGCTGGAAGCACTTGCTTCCTGAAACGCGGTGTGGTTCGCGGATGATGACCTCAGCGGCTAAAAGCCGCGCCGCGCGGCCGGGCTACAGAGGCTGCTGAAAAAGGTGGACTCGGCTCGACGAACCAAAGGCCCGGGGAGACCCAGGGTTAAAACCCTGGGCTACGAGCCCCTTGATTCTGTTGACCCTTTACCGCGGCCTAAAGGCCGCTGCTACTCCGAAAAGGCGGCACCATGGGTTTTTCAGCACCCTCTACAGCCCGAGCTTCTTCACTTCGTCGTTGTAGTACTTGCGGTAGAGGATGTCCCACTCCTGCGAACCTTCCAGGATGATCTTGCGCTGCGATGCGATCTTCTGCCGCGCCGCCGTGTCGATCCTCAGCTCGTCCGTCAGCAGCTTTTCCAGTGCTTTGCGCGCCTCCTGGCGGATGGTGTTGCGGTCCTCCAGAAAGTCGCACTCGGGAATCTCCGCCAGGGTATCCGCCACCGTGTGCGCCAGCTTGTTCACTTTATCGCGCGAGACTCTCACAGCACCGCCTTGTATTTGCGCGCCAGTTCGTTCTTCACTTTCTTGAACATCTCAGGATAGCTGGCGCCGCTCTTGCGCATGTCCTCCTGGAAGGCGTCCAGGATCACGCGAACCTCTTCGTTGATGCGGTCTTCGAGCGACAATTCATCCACCATCGCCGCCGCCACCCGCTCATTCAGAAGCGCCGGCTTCGCCGTCGCGATCACTTTAGCGTCGACCAGATGCTTCACCGTCTGGCGCGCCAGATACCCAACATAATCTCTAGAAAAAATCATCGCTTTCTTCCAGAATACACCAGCGTCGCCAGCGGGAACCAGGGGCTGCCGGGGATTGCTTTGCGTCCTTGACCGCCGCTCGTGCATCATGGAATCAATCGTCTGGCCCGGAGCCTCGATCTCAAGCACCGGCAGACGGCCTGGCGAGAAGCCGCGACCGGCAGGACGCCGGCGTCTCAGATTGTCCCAGGGTCAATCGCCCCAGGATCAAAGGAAAGGGCAAAGGAAAGGTAAAAGGAAAGGTCCATGCCGCAGCCCAAAGCCTCTCGCCGCCAGCCGGCGCCAGCCCGAAAGATAATGTGGCCCGTGCTGATAGCGGCGATTCTCCTGCTGTGCGTAGCCGCATATTTCATGATGAAGTGGGCCGCTCCCTCACCCGGTGCGCCGGTCGCAACTCCCGCGGCGCCCGCACCCTTTGTGGCGAAGCACCTCTATTCGGAAACCGCCGACCCGAACGCGGACATTGGCGCGGCGCTGGCCCAGGCAAAGAGCGAACACAAGCGCGTGCTGCTTGATTTCGGCGGCGACTGGTGCGGCGATTGCCAGGTGCTCGACATCTACTTCCACCAGCCGCCCAACGACCGGTTGCTCGAGAACAACTTCGTCCTGGTGCACGTGTGGGTCGGGCACATAGACACTCACCTTGACGTGGCGGAGCGGTATGGCGTGCTCATCCACAAAGGTGTGCCCGAGCTGGCTGTGCTCTCCCCCGATGGCCGGGTGCTCTACGCACAGAAGGGGGAGTTTGAAGACATGCGCCACATGGAGTCTTCTTCTGTGACTGAGTTCCTGGAAAAGTGGAAGGGTTGAGCGTGGGCCGCCCGGACGGCGATCCGGGACCGCCCGTGCGCGCGGCACGGGCTGCCGCGGCTGCGCGCTCGCGCTTCGCCCCCATGGCGCGGCTGGTTCGCGCGTACCGGGTGCTTTCTCGCGCGCTGCACCGGACAGTGCTGGCGGTGGCCGCGCATGACTGCCTCAACATTGCGCAGTCGGCCGCCTACTCGGCCATGGTCGCGCTGTTTCCCGCGCTGGTGGTTGCCGCCGCGGTGGTCGGCCTGTTGCCGGACACGGCCCCGGTGCGCTTCCAACTGGCCGCGTTCTTCGATCGCGTCCTGCCGCCGGGCGTAAGCCCATTGCTCGACGCGGCCTTCGAGAACTCGCCGGCGCACACCCACTCGGTACGCGCACTGGTCAGCGCCGGCATCGTCAGCGTTGCCGGTGCGTCGAACGTGATTGCAACGCTGATGGAAGGGCTGCGCCGGGCGCGCCAGTTGCCGCGAGACAGTTGGAGCTTCTGGCAGCGCCGCCGCCGCTCGCTGGAACTGGTCCCGCTGTCGCTGGTGCCGCTTACCGTCGCCAGCCTGCTGGTCGTCTTCGGCCACGCGGTGACGGCCTGGCTCTCGACCAGCATCGGCCCGCAGGGGCGCGAGCCGATCTACGCAATCACCGTGCTCATCCGCTGGGCGGTCGCGCTGAGCGCGAGCGTGGGACTCATCGTGCTGCTGTATCACCTGGGATTGCCGCACGAATCGCTGGGAACACCGCGGCCCCGGGGATCGGGCCGCCGACTTCAAGCCTCGCCGCGGATGCGAGGTGAGGTATCTTCCGCGCTCACCGCGCTCACCGCACTAAGGGCTACGCGGTACTGGCGGGCGACTCTGCCGGGAGCCGTCATGGCTACGGCCATGTGGTTCCTGACCACCCTTGCCTTCGGCTGGTACGTGACGCGATTCGCCAACTACTCTGAGGTGTACGGCTCGCTGGGCGCGGGCATCGCGCTGCTGTTCTGGCTGTACATCATCTCGCTCAGCGTTCTGTGCGGCGCAGAGTTCAACGCCCAGTTCGACAGCCGGTCCCACGCTCATTTCGGCCCGTCGCGCGTCGCCTCGCCGCCGGCGCCCGACCCGGGCGACAACTCCGCTTCCGTCGCGCAAAAGGTAGAATGATATCTGACACCACTTTCACGGGTCGCGCCGTAGTCGACCGATCTGTGAACCCCGCAACCCAGCACGAGGAATTCAAATTCATTCATGGATACTCTGAACCGTTCCGACGCGGCAAACGCCCTCTCATCCGGCAGGACCGATGATCTTGCCGTCACGAGACAGAATCGCCGCGCCAAGATCGTGGCCACCCTGGGTCCATCGTGCAGCACGCCGGATGTCTTCCGCAAGCTGATGCAGGCCGGGGTGGACGTTGCCCGCCTGAACTTCTCGCACGGCAGCCACGCGCAGAAGGCCGAGTTGATCCGCATGGTCCGGAAAGTCTCGGCGGCGGAGCGCAAGGCGATGTGCATTCTGGCCGATCTGCAGGGTCCGAAGATCCGTACCGGCAAACTCAAGGACCACAAGCCGGTGCAACTGGTGGCTGGGGAGCACCTGACCATCACGCCGAAGGACGTGCATGGCACCGCGTCGCTGGTCGGCACCACGTTCAAGACGCTGGCGGAAAACCTTGAACCCGGCTCGCGCATTCTTCTTTCGGATGGTCTGATCGAACTCCTGGTAGAGCGCATCGACGGCGGCGACGTCATCTGCGAGATCGTGAATGGAGGGATTCTGGGGGAGAACAAGGGCATCAATCTCCCGGGAATTCCGGTCAAGGTCCCGTCGCTCACCCCGAAGGACGAGGAAGACCTGGTCTTTGCCGTATCCCATGGCGTCGACGCAGTTGCCGTCTCGTTTGTGCGCACCGCGGACGACGTTCGCCACGTCAGGCGGCGCCTGGACGCGCTGAAGTCCGACGTGTGGATCATCGCCAAGCTGGAAAAGCCGCAGGCGGTCGAGCACCTCGATTCCATCCTGGAAGTGGCGGACGGCATCATGGTCGCGCGCGGCGACCTGGGCGTGGAAGTGCCGCCGGAAAAGGTGCCCGCGATCCAGAAGCACATCATTCGCCGCGCCGCGGAGTATCGCAAGCCGGTGATCACGGCAACGCAGATGCTCGAATCGATGATCGAGAACCCGCGGCCTACGCGCGCGGAGGCTTCCGACGTGGCCAATGCAATCTACGACGGCACCGATGCAGTGATGCTTTCGGCGGAAACCGCGGCAGGCAAGTACCCGGTGGAAACCGTCGCCATGATGGCCAAGATCGTTTCCGAGACGGAACACCAGATCCGGCTGGACCCCCCGCCGCGCCGGTTCATGCCGCAGAACACAGGGCTCTCGGTCGCCGAGACGATTTGCGAGTGCATGGCCCACTCCGCCGAAGACCTCGAACTCGCGGCCATCGTGATCTTTACCGAGACCGGCGCGACCGCACGCCTGCTTTCGAAATACCACCCCGAGCCGCCCATCTTCGCGCTGTCTCCGCATCAGAAGGTCGTCAACCGAGCCAAGTTGCTGTGGGGCACGCTCCCCATCCTGTGCCATCACGCGCGCGATACCGATCGGTTGGTGAACATGGCGGAAGGGATGCTGGAAAAGGGCGGCTACGTTCACCAGAACCAGGTGGTTGGCATCGTTGCCGGCACGCGGACCAAATCCGGCGCAACCAACTTCATGCGCCTGCACATGATCGGCGACCGGGCAGTGGACGCCGTGACGAGCAAGCCCGCCAGCGCGAGCACGGCGAAGCGCAGGAAGAGGTAGGCATCTGCCCGCGCAGCTCGTCGTTCANNCGCGGCCTACAATCGAAGCTCATGGGACGCATCCGCATTCTTTCCGACCAGGTGGCGAATCAGATTGCCGCCGGCGAGGTGGTCGAACGGCCCGCCTCGGTGGTCAAGGAGCTGCTGGAGAATGCGCTGGATGCGGGGGCTACGCGAATCCGCATCGAGGTCGAGGCCGGCGGACGCAAGCTGATCCGCATCGTCGACAACGGCCACGGCATGGTGCGGGACGATGCGCTGCTCGCGTTCGAGCGCCACGCCACCTCCAAGCTGCACACCTCAGACGATCTGCTGCAAATCCGGACGCTCGGCTTCCGCGGCGANNGACGAAGACGCGGGCACGGAGGTCGAGATTGCCGGCGGCAAAATCCTGCGCGTGGAAGATTCCGGTACGCCGGCGGGCACCACCATCGCGGTCCGCGAGCTGTTTTACAATACGCCGGCGCGGCGCAAGTTCCTCAAGTCCGAGCAGACCGAACTGGCCCACATTGCCGCGCTGGTGACGCACTATGCGCTGGCGCATCCGGAGCGGCACTTTGAACTGCATTCGGCGACCCAGGCGCTGCTGATCGCGCCGGCGGTGGCCTCGACCGGCGACCGGCTGTTCCAGATCTTTGGCCGCGACACGGCAGCGCTGATGCTCGCGACCGCGGCGGAGATGGACTTCGCGCGCGCCGGCCTGCCCGAGCCGCCGCCCTGGAAGCGCGAGCAGGATTACACGCCGCCCGACCCCGGATTTCTGCGCATTTCGGGGTTCGTCTCCAAGCCGGAGCTGCAGAAGCTGAACCGCAACTCGATCTACGTCTTCGTCAACCATCGCCTGGTGCGCGACCGGGTGGTGCTGCATGCGCTGACTGAGGCCTACCGCAATATCATTCCGCCAACCTCGTTCCCGGTGGTGCTGCTCTTCCTGGAGATGCCGCCGCAGGAGGTCGATGTGAATGTGCATCCGGCCAAAACCGAGGTGCGCTTCCGGCAGTCGGGGTTCGTACACGACTTCATCCGCGACACCGTGCGAACTACGCTGATGACCGCGCGGCCGGCGGCCAGTTTCGCCAGTGCGCTGACCTCCGCGCCGCATGCCAGCGCGTCGCTGCTGCTGGACGTAAGCCCCATGCCGGGGCCGCCGGGCGACCCGGTCTTCTCGCCGCGGCAGCATCCGGAGTCCGACGCCGATCCGTCCGCCGCGGACGCAGCCGGCTTCACGCTGCGCGCGCCGGTGGCGCCTGAATCTCCCGGCCGCCTGGCATTCTCCGATCACGGCATCGCGGTTGGATATGAACCGGCGGCCGCAGCGGCGTTCAGCACTGACCCGGCCAATGCAATCGACGGTCCCGAAGAAACCCTGAACGCGCTGGCCACGCTGAAGCCGCTGGGCCAACTGCGCGATTCTTTCATCCTCGCCGCCAACGACGAGGGGCTCTGGATCATTGACCAGCACGTGGCCCACGAGCGGGTGCTGTTTGAAAAGATACTGCGCGACCGCGAAGTCGAGCAGGTACAGCGCCAGCGCCTGCTGATGCCGGTGCTGGTCGACCTGCTGCCGGCGCAGATGGTCTCCTTCGCCGCCATTGCGCACGAGCTCGATCTGAACGGCTTCGAAGCCGAACCCTTCGGTCCGCGCACCCTCGCCATCAAGGCCGCGCCGGTGGGTCTGGAAGGCCGCGAGTTGGAACGCATGCTGGAGGAAGTGCTGACCGTGCCCGACCACGAGCAGCAAACGGAGAACGCCGAGACTCGCCGCCGCCGCATCGCCGCTTCCATCGCATGCCACGCCGCCATCAAGGTGAACATGCCGCTGGAGCCGACCAAGATCGAGTGGCTGCTCGCGGAACTGGGCAAGACGGAGCATCCGATGAGTTGTCCGCACGGCCGGCCCATCGCGTTGCGGTATTCTCATAAGGACATACAGCGCGCGTTCCAGCGAATTTAGACGCGCACAACATTGCCCGCTCGCCGCGAATACCCTGCATCCACCGCTACAATAGGTGAGGACGTTACGCACCTGGCTCTTTGACAAACCACCAGGTTAGGGCCTGGAATCCGGCCCTGACCTGAAGCCCGCGCGAAGCATTGCTGCCGCCTTCGCTCCCCTTCGAGCGCGCCGTACAGCAGGAAGGCATTTTGCCCCTTGAGTAACCCGAACAACCCGAGCAACCCGAGCACCGCCAACACTTCCAACCCAGCGATTCCGACCGCCGCGCAGCTTGCCGACGCTCGCCGGAAGCTGTGGCACCAGCAGGGCGAGGCGCTGCTGACGCTGGANNCCCACGCTGGAGCAGCTCTCCACAGCGAAAAGCCTGCTCGGCCGCCTGATCGCCGAAGGCCTTGCCGTGCCGCTGAATCTGCTGGGCGCAGGACCGGGGACGGTGCACGCCGGCGCGCCCGGCGACACTCCGGATTTCGTCGCCTCGACCGCCGTCTTCTCCTACGTCTTCACGCTGCGCGGCGATAAGGCCTGGAAGCAGCCGCCGGCAGCCACCGGACCGCTGAAGGTCTCACAGCTTGCGCTGGCAACCTGCGAGGCGCTTACCCGGCGCGGGCCTCTCACCGCATTCGAGGTTGCCGCCGAAGTCGGCAAGGAGGTGACCGAGGCGGCGGTGCTGCGCGCGCTTGCCGAACTGTGGGCGCACCTGCGCGTGCTGCCGCTGCCGCAGCCCGACGGGCTCTCCTCACTTTGGGAGATCTCCAGCGCCCGCTTCACCAAGCAGATCAAGGCCGGCGCAAACGCAGGCCAGCCGTCCGCGCTCTCCGCGCTCATCTCGCTTTACCTCGGGCAAGCCATCGTCGCGTCTCAAGATGAGATCGAAAGCTTTCTCTCAGCGCTTGCCCCGCGCTCGCGCATTCGCGACGTCGTCCATGCGCTGCTGGCGGCGCGCCAGTTGGACACGCTGGCAGTGGAAGGACGCACCGTGCTGCACGTCGCCGGCGGACTGCCCGCGTTCCTCGCGCCGGAGTCGACGCTTCCGACTCCTATGCCGGATGCAATCGAGGTCAGCGGGCTAGCGGCCGAGGCAGATGGGACGCAAGACGCGGACGGCGGCGGAGAAGCACCGCGGATTACCAAGTACGTCCCCAAGCCGCGCAAGATCGGCACGGGCTATCTGGCCAAGGCGAAGCCGGCNNAGGTGCGCGAGGACGCGGATGGCGCGAATGACGTGGCGGCATCGCAGTCTGCGGGAGAAGCCGCCGAATCGATCCAGACCCCTGCGCCGCGAGCCTACAAGCCGCGAGCGTACAAGCCGCGCACGGAGGGCTTCGGGAATCGTCCTGCATTTGGTGGCAAGCCGGCGTTCCGAGGCAAGCCCGCGTTCGGCGGCAAGCCACGCTTTGACGGCGAAGGACGTCCTCCGCGCCGCGACTTTGCACCGCGTGAGGCTGGCGGCGACGCGCGTACCCCGCGCAAGACATTCAGCAAGCCGGGGACCTTCGGGCGCAAGCGCGAAGGCTTCGAGGGTAAGCCGCGGACCGGCGGCAAGCCGGCATTCGGTGGCGAGTCGCGTCTACCGCGTCGAGACTTCGCTTCACGGAGCGATCGCGGAGACCGTGGCGAGCGCCCCGCATTTGGCGATCGGCGAGCCGCAGGCTCTTACGCACCGCGGCCGCGCAGCGACCGTCCACGTGACGAGCGGCCCCGCGACGACCGGCCACGCGGTGATCGGCCCGGGAGCAGGGAAGGCGGCGCCTTCGCTCCGCGCAAGCCCTTCGCGCCTCGTCCGAAGTTCGGCGCGAAGGACGGCGCGAAGTTCGGCGGAAAGACCAGCTTTTCGAAGGCGGGGAAGTTTGCCGGTAAACCTCGTGAGGGCCCGCGTGAGGGCGCGGATCAATTCACCGGCGCCGAGAGCAAGCGCGTCTACCGCAAGTTCGACGCGCCGCGCGAACGCAAAGATCAATCCGCCCGCAGAGATCAATCTGCCCGCGGAGATCGACCCGCACGGCCGTATTCGCCGGACCGTCCCGCGCGGCCTGCAGGCCCCGGCGGACACGCCGGCAAACCGGGCGGCGGATTCAAGAAGAAGTCCGCAGGCGATTTTGCTCCGCGCAGGTTCTCCGAAAAGCCCGGCGGCAGTTTCGCAGGCAAAAAGCCTTTTGCCAGGGCCGGCGGCGGATCCAAAGCCAAGCCCGCAGGAACATTCGCGAAGTTTGCCGGCAACAGAAAACCCTTCGGCAAGAAGCCGCCGGCGCGTAAATTCAAACCCAGGGAAGACGAGCAAGCCTGATGCACGACCGACCAAAGCTTCAGCCGGATGCAGTGACCGCGCCCTCAGCCGCGAATCCCGCCCGCGAGCGGCCGGTCATCGCCATCGACGGGCCGGCCGGCGCGGGGAAGAGCACGCTCGCTGCCCATCTGGCGCGCCGCTTCGGCTTCCTCAACCTGGAAACCGGGGCGATGTATCGCGCCCTGGCGCTGAAGGCGATTGAGAGCGATACTTCGTTCGACGAAGAGGAGCCGCTGCTCGCGCTGGCCTTATCGACCCGCATCGAACTGCAGCCGCAGATCGAGGGGAATCGCGTTCTGGTTGACGGCAGCGACGTTTCCCGGCGCATTCGCGAGCCCGATGTCACCTCCGCGGCCTCGCGCGTTTCCGTTCACCCACGCCTGCGAGCCTGGATGGTGGAGCAGCAGCGCGCCCTGGGAGCGAAGGGCGGAGTGGTGATGGAGGGCCGCGATATCGGCACCAAGGTGTTTCCCGACGCCGAAGTGAAGATCTTTCTCGATGCTGCCCCCGAGGTCAGAGGCGACCGCCGCTATCGGCAGGTGATTCCCAGGCAAACATTTGCTTCGGGTCAGCCCGCGTCGGACCCGAGCGAGGACCCGGAGACTGCGGAGCGGCATCGCCTGGCGCAGCAGGCCATGCTGGACGAGATGCGCGAGCGCGACCGCAGGGACCGCGAACGGGCCGAATCGCCGCTTCGCCCTGCCGCTGACGCCGAAATCCTCGACTCGACCGCGATGACGCTCGAAGAGGTGCTTGCGCGTGCGGAAGAGATCGTTCTGACTCACGTGCCGCTCCAATAAGTTGTTTCGTTTCTGAGGGAAATTCAGGGGTTTGCAACAACTGCGATCAGTCGGCCAGCCGACA
>PLUT01000379.1:0-4239 GCA_003162875.1 Granulicella sp. | reverse complement strand
ATCCAGCGGCAAATTCATCAGTAATAAGGAAATCAACACAATGGAACAGGGAACAGTAAAGTGGTTTAACGATGCCAAGGGGTTTGGCTTCATCAGCCGTCAGAACGGCGAGGACGTGTTCGTTCACTACTCGGCCATCAATTCGAACGGTTTCAAGAGCCTCCAAGAAGGTCAGGCTGTGCAGTTCAACGTGGTGAAGGGACCCAAGGGTTGGCAGGCGTCTGACGTCCAGCCTCTCTAATCTCTGATTCCGTTTTCGTAGCCGCGAGATCGGAACCGCAGGCGGCTTCAATCAAGTTTTGCGGGAGGGATGGCTATGGCTATCCCTCTTCGCCATTTAATCCCTCTGCAATGTCAGGGCCGGGCAAGACTGTCCGGCGTTGGCGGCGGATCGATGGCGGTTGCGCCGGGAAGGACCTTCGATGTGGTCCTGAACTTGCGGTAGTCCGACTGCACGGCGCGTATGCTGCCGTTGAAGCTGAAGAACAGCAGGGCCCGTGCCGCGCCCTCGCCGGCGAAACTCGCCGGCAGCCACACCTCGTCGTTCACCTTGGTCTGCTGCATCTCGAAGTGGGTGTCCTTCTGGACATTCGCGATGAAGCCACCGCCGACTTTGAACGAGTTGACGAAGTGCCCTTCTACTCGGGCCAGCACATGGTCCTGCTCATCGACCCACGCAGTTCCCGCGATATCGCGAATCACATCCTCGGCGCGGTTGCGGGTCTTGGCCCTGGAATCGCCCGCGTAGTCGACGGCGATGGTGTCGCGGCCGCCCAACTGCACGCGGCGGGGATTGCTGAATGCGCCCAGTTCCAACAGACGTGAGAGGGTGACTTCCTCCTCCCCTCTGGCATCGGTTTCCTTGCCCTTCGCATCCTCCTGCTCGCGGTGCTCGCGGGCTTTCTCCGCTTCCTTGTCGATGCGCTGGTCTTCGCGGGCGAGTTCCTCGGCGCTGAGGTCCTTTCCATTCTTCCGCACCAACCGCCGCACCGGCACGCCGTCGATCCAGAAGTGGTCGAACTCGTTGACCGTGGTCTTCCTGGTCTGCCCGTTTCCGTCCTTCTCAACCTCGGTCTCGACCGAGTGGTAGATGTAATCCTTTTCGACGGTTTCGGCTTTGCGCTGGTTGCTCTCCACGTCGCGCATCATGGCGACGATGTCCGGGAGCGGCCGGTTGCCGGGAACTCCGGCCGGCGGCACGACTGCCGGCGTGGACGGCTGCGCTCGAGCTGTCGCCGTCAAGGCCAGCAGGAGAAGCGTTGCAGCGCGGATTGTGCGTAGCAATCTCGTCATCAATTCAATATTGGACTCGCCAGGGGCTGAAGAGGCTGCTGATAAAGCGCCTTTTCGTTAAGGGCACGGATTTATCCGTGCCGTAAGAGCCGCAGAATCAGCTGGGCTTTAGCCCCTGAGGTCAGGTGGTGACGGCGAGCTCTTCCTCGAGCTGCTGCTTTTCGGCCAGCGCGGTGTAGTAGCCGTTGCGGGCGATCAGTTCCTCGTGGCTGCCGAGTTCGACGATCCGGCCGGCGACCAGCACGGCGATCTGGTCCGCGTTGCGGGCGGTGGAGACGCGGTGGGAGATGAAGAGCGTGGTGCGGCCACGCATGGCCTCACGCAGGCCTGCGAGGATGCGCTCTTCGGTGTAGGTGTCGACCGAGGCGAGCGCGTCGTCGAGGATGAGGATGCGGGGATCGCGAATGACGGCGCGGGCAATGGCGATGCGCTGCTTCTGGCCTCCGGAGAGAGTGATGCCGCGCTCGCCGACCAGGGTTTCAAAGCCGCGCGGGAATTCGAGTATCTCGTTGGCGATGTGTGCGGTGGTGGCGGCTTCGAGAATCTCCGGCGCGGTGGCGTCAGGACGGCCGAAGGCGATGTTCTGGGCGATGGTGTCGGAGAAAAGGTAGGTTTCCTGGGGAACGAAGCCGATGGCGCGGCGAAGGTCGGCGAGCCGGTAGCGGCGGATGGGACGATCGTCGATGAGGATGGCGCCGTCGGGTGCGTCGAACAGGCGAGGGATCAGCGAGACCAGGGTCGATTTGCCGCTGCCGGTTGGACCGACGATGGCGAGCGAGGAGCCGGCTGGAATCTGCAGGTTGATGTTGTCGAGGACTTCGGGGCCTCCGGTGGGGTAGGCAAAGGAAAGATTGCGGAAGGTGATGGAGCCGTCGATGACATGGGTTGGAAACGCGGGTGCGGCGGTGGTGATTTCGGATGCACCGAGGTCCTTCGACTCCGCTCCGCTCCGCTCAGGATGACGGTCGAAAAGCGCGGGGTCGTCGACGATTTCGGGTTGTTGTTTGAGGAGTTCGTCGATCCGGATGACCGAGGCGGTGCCGCGCTGGAACAGGTTGACGACCCAGCCGATGGCGATCATGGGCCAGATGAGCTGGACCATGTAGAAGTTGAAGGCGGCGAAGTCGCCGACCGAGATGCGATGCTGGACGACCTCGTGCCCGCCGACCAGCAGCGTGATCATGAGGCCGAGCCCGAGGACGAGTTCGAGCGATGGCCAGAGCATCGCCATCAGGCGGACGAGGTGCATGGAGCGACCGATGTACTCGAGGTTGGCGGTCTCGAAGGAGGCGATCTCGGCGTCCTCCTGGGCGAAGGCGCGGATGAGGCGCGCGCCGGAGAAGTTCTCCTGCGCCTTGGCGGAGATGTCGGAGAACATGGCCTGGATGCGCTCGAAGCGGCGGTGAATGCGCTGGCCGAAGGACTGCACCAGGACCGATGCCAGCGGCAGCGGCACGACCGCGCAGAGCGTGAGCTTGGGGCTGATGTGGACCATGAACGGCAGGGCTGCGCAGGTGAAGACCAGGCAGTTGGCGCTGTACATGATGGCGGGCCCAAGCAATTGCCGCACCGCATTCAGGTCGTTCGTTGTCCGGGCCATGATGTCGCCGGTTCGATGGGTGTGGTAGTAGGCGGCGGACTGGCGTTCGAGGTTGGCGAAGAGGTCGTTGCGCAGATCGAACTCGATCTCGCGCGAGGCGCCGATGATGACCTGGCGGGTGATGTAGAGGAAGATCGCGGAGAGCGCGGCGACCAGGAGCAGGCGCAGGCTGTGGTGGATGATTTTGGCGTGAGTGACGCCCTGGCCCATATCGTCGATGGCGTGGCCGACGATGAGGGGAAGAATGACGCGGACGAGGTTGTAGGCGACTACCGCGACGCCTCCCCAGGCGAGATTTTTCCAGTAGCGCTTGAGGTACGGAAACAGAGGTCGAATCTTATCAAGCATGCTGAGGACTTCTCTCGCCAGGGAGGGCTGCGGTGATTGGATAATTCGATGCCGCGCGCGGGCCCGGGATTCTTCTACTGCGGTTTCGCTGCCGGAGCGCCGGGCGCGGTTGCGGGCGGGGCCGGCGCGGGCGCAGCGGTTGGCGGCGTTGCGGGTTGGGCTGGGGCGATCCGTATGGTTGGTGCTGCACCGGGGTTCGGCGCCAGGGAGGCTGCGGGCGGAGCCGGCTTGGGAGTGGGGTCGGCATCGCTCTGGGCGATGAAGTCGACGTCGAAGATCAGCATGGAGTTGGGCGGCACCGCTCCGCTGCCCTTGTTGCCGTAGGCGAGCTGCGGCGGTATGAACATGCGGCGCTTGCCGCCAACGTGCATGCCGGCGAATCCCGTGAGCCAACCGGGGACGACCTGGTGCTGGTCGATAGAAAAGGCGAAGGGTGCCGAGCCGTGCTTGTCAGAGGAGTCGAACTCGGTGCCGTCGACGAGATAGCCGTGGTAGCGGATGGAATACCACTTGTGGGGCGCGGCCAACTCGCCGGCGCCGACCCTGATGTCGACGTAGCTGAGGGAAAAGGTGGCGGGCTCCGGCACGTTGAGAATGTCGTGCAGCGCGGTGCCTTCGAGCGGCGAGACGTAGTCGATCTTGACCGGGGCTAGAAGCGTCAGCGTGTAAAGCGTTTTGGCGCAGGATGAGCCGGTGGGCAGCGCTGGAACCTTGGGCGAGATGGGGGGCAGCTTGGCGCAGACGTCTTTGGCAGCGGAAGCGGAAGCAGCCGAGTGGGTTGCTGCGGGATGGGCCTTGGCCGCGGTCGGGGATTGCGCGGTTGCGGCGAGTTGAGCGAGAACGATGGAAGGGAAGAGCAGGGCGGCAATTAATTTCATGACACCATAATACTTGGTCGGGGGCGGCGACTGCCCTGGAGGGTGGGGAGGGTGATGGGTTTGGCGGACGAGGGGATGGGTAGGTCGATGGGGCCGGTTGATAGGGTGGCTCTGTTCCAG
>PLUT01000100.1 GCA_003162875.1 Granulicella sp. | reverse complement strand
GCTGGGAGCCCGACTCCACCTACATCCGCAAAGCCCCCTACTTCGATTCCATGACGGCGACACCATTGCCAGTCTCAGACATCCGCGCCGCCCGTGCTCTCGCTGTCCTCGGTGATTCCGTCACCACCGACCACATCTCCCCCGCCGGCTCCATCAAGAAGAACGGCCCCGCCGGCAAATACCTCACCGAACACGGCGTCGCCCCGGCCGACTTCAACAGCTACGGCTCCCGCCGCGGCAACCACGAGGTCATGGTCCGCGGGACATTCGCCAACGTCCGCCTGCGCAACAAGCTTGCTCCGGGAACCGAAGGCGGAGTCACCCGTCTGCTCCCGGAGGGCACAGAAACTCCCATCTACGATGCTTCGGTCATCTACGCCGAGCGCGGCATACCCCTCTGCATCCTAGCCGGCAAGGAGTACGGCTCAGGCTCGTCCCGCGACTGGGCCGCCAAAGGCCCCAAGCTGCTCGGCATCCGCTTCGTCATCGCCGAAAGCTACGAGCGCATCCACCGCTCCAACCTCGTCGGCATGGGCATCCTCCCGCTCGAGTACCTGCCCGGCCAGTCCACCGCATCGCTCGGCCTCACCGGCGAAGAGATCTTCACCGTCGGCGATCATCCCGGCCTGATCAGCAAGATGCTCGACTCCAAACTCGCCGACGGCCGCATCATCCCCATCCTCGCCGAAAACGACCGCGGCAAAACCACCGAGTTCTCCGCCACCATCCGCATCGACACCCCGCAGGAAATCCTCTACTACCAGCACGGCGGCATCCTCCCCTACGTCCTCCGCCAACTCGCCGCCAAATCCTAGCCCGCAACCAACCCGGGTGCCCCATGTTCGACGTCAGTCGACCATGGGGTTTCTCTATTAACCCCACGCCTTTCGACCAGCCTTATTGACCCTGTCATTCTGAGCGCAGCGAAGAATCCCCGCATTTCGCTCGCTAGGGCGACGGATTCACGGCCGCTCCATCACCTTCGGGCTCACCCAGCGGCTGTGGAATCATCAACTGTAGCGACAGCTCGGTCTTCACGAGAATGAACCACGCGGCAAAGCATTCGACCGCAACCACCATCGCCAGGTCGAGCACCCGGCGACCTCCGTTCGGCTGTCCCAAGCCGCCCCACACCACGAGCTTGAACGCGGAGTGCGCAAGAGTAGGAGCGATTTCGATAAACGCTAGGGGAAGTGCAACTCTCCAAGCTTGCTTCGTCATCGCTACACATTCGCCGAAGAACTTTCCCTGCGAAACCCGAACAATTGCCAACATCGGCAAAACAAACATGTATCGGTAAAGCAAGAGCCAGGTGACCAATAAGAAGGCTATCGTCCCAAAACCTCGTCTAATCAAGCTATGGGAGTGGATTAGGCTATCTTGCGCGGCTCTTCCAATGGCTAGCTGGACAGTTACGCCATAAACCACATAGCAGACCAACCAAATCACGCACGCAACCAAGGCCCATCCGACACAACGAAAGAAGAGCTTCACCATCACCGATCCAAGCCCGGGATATCGCAGCACCTCGCCCGTTTGCTCGATGCTGGGATCCATCCCAGCGCGCGCACGGAGGCACATCGCCGACAAAACGATTTCCACCAGCCAACCGAGGCACGTCATAACCAATAACACGCATGCGCCCAACACCAAGTGTTGACGGCCACGTTCGACGGCGACGGAAGCGTACCCCGCGAGCCCCAGCAGCACCAGCGGCAGCGAAAACCGGACAGGGAATCTACGGAAGACGCGGTTCGCCTCTCGTAATGCCAGAAAAGCATCAAGGCCTGAATTCATCCGCCCACTCTACCATCGAATGCTCAGCCCGCAACCAGCGGCGGCCCCACATACTGCATCTCATACTTCGCAAACAGCGCCGCATCCATCGCTGGCCCATTCGGCACCGCGACTACGCGGAAGAACTCCTCCATCATCCCCGCCGGTGTGAACGCGATCATTGCAGTCTCCGCATCCGGCAACACTCCGCGCTCGATCTACAGCATCGAAATCNNACATCGCCGCCGCGCATCTCCAGGAAGCCCTGCGGCCCGTAGTATCCGCCGCTCTCCGCCTCGGGTGCAGTGGCCGCAAACAGCGTAGGCACGGCGCCATCCGCCTCGGAGTTCAGCAGCACTCCGATGGCAGCGCTGATGCCGCGCCGAATCACCCTCTCGATCGCCATATACTCGCCGGTCTGGAACAGCATCGTATTGGCAACGCCGGGGTGCGCCGCCACACTCATCACTCCCGACGCCGGCGGCCCGGCCGCGCGCAGCCGCCGATCCAGTTTGAACGCGAACATCAGGTCGGCAAGCTTCGACTGCCGGTACGCACCCATCGGGGCATAGTTCCTGGTCGACTGCAGATCGTCGAAATTGATCCGGCCCTGCTTGTGCGCAATGGAAGCAATCGTCACCACGCGTGGCCTTTGCGTCCGCACTTCGGCCGCGCGCTCCAGCGCGGGCAGCAGCAGCGCCGTCAGCGCGAAGTGGCCAAGTACATTCGTCCCAAACTGTATTTCGAAACCGTCGGCCGTCTCCTGCCGCCGCTTCGGAGCCATCACCCCCGCGTTATTAATCAGCAGATCCAGCGGAACTCCCAGCGCCATCTCCGCCGCGGCGAATCTGTGGATCGACTCGAGCGATGCCATGTCCAGCAGCGCAACTTCCGCGCTTGCTCCCGGCGCCTCGGCCCGTATGCGCGCCAGCGCCGCGTCGCCCTTGCTCTGGTTCCGGCAGCCCAGCAGCACATGCGCTCCCTTGCGCGCCAGCTCCAATGCGGCATGGTAGCCAATGCCGCTGTTCGCTCCCGTAATCAGAGCGCGCCGGCCGGCCTGGCTCGGAATATCGGTGACCGTCCAGCCTTTTCCTACCGCTTTGGTCGTTGCAGATCGGCTCATGCTGTCATCCCATCCTCATGGTCTCCGCCGGCCTTTGGACGGCTCCCGCCGGCCATTGGCCTCAGAACCGCCGCACATCCTTGTAGAAAATGCAGTGCGTCTCCAGGTGCCAGGAAACAAGGAAGAGAACCAGCATCAGGGAAACAGCCCAGCAGAATACCTGCACCGGCAGCGTGCGCATCAGACGATCGGCCCCGGGTTCTGCCGATTCGCGAAAGATCATGCCGCTGGCCAGACAGATGCCAGCCGTCAGCGACAGCAGAATCACAGCGCTCCACGACCGCGACTCCAGGTCGCTCGCCGGCCGCAGCGTATTGCGCGGCCACCACCAGCCCCTCGCACCGAATACGCCCGCGCTTGCCGCTTACATATGGATCGTCCAGCCCAGTTCGGCTAGCTTCTCCTCAATATCCGCCAGGGCGTTGGTCAGCGCGGTGCGCCGAATCGGGTTCGACGTCCGTTCCGACAGAACGCGTTCGCGCTGAAGTTCAAGCGCCCGAAGCTGGCGCCTGCGTTCTGCGTCCCGGGCGTACGCGACTGCTGGATCTTGTTTGGGGGCCTCGGCCTGCATCTGCTGCTCCTCCACTGATTTGCTCTCCCATCCACGTGCCATACTTTCTAATTTTACGCCTGCCGCGCACAATTGCATCCTTCCCGATGCGGAACTTACGTGTGGTGCCTCCCGCCTCGGGTGCCTATAATCGAAGACACCGCAAGCGGAAAATTCACCGGAGAGAAGTTTGTCCGTAATCGTCCAGGTAGAGGGACTTCGCAAGGTCTACGAAGGCAAGCAGCGCGTCGTCGCCGTGGACGGCATCTCGCTCGGCGTCCGCGAGGGCGAGTTGTACGGCCTGCTCGGCCCCAATGGCGCCGGCAAGACGACTACCATCAGCGTCTGCACCACTCGCGTTCTGCCCACGTCGGGCGCCGTCCGCATCGCCGGCATCGACGTCGTCGCTGCGCCAGCGCTGGCGCGACGGTATATGGGGATCGTGCCCCAATTCAACACCCTCGACCGCGCCTGCACCGTCTTCGAAAACCTCTACTTCCACTGCCTCTACTTCGGCTTTTCGCACGCGGACGCGAAACAGCGCGCCAATCAACTGCTGGAGCAGTTTCTTCTAGCCGAGCGCGCGCAAGCCTATCCCTCGCAGCTCTCCGGCGGCCTCGCCCAGCGCGTCCAGATCGCCCGCGCCATCTCCCATCGCCCCAAGGTCCTCTTTCTCGACGAACCCAGCGCCGGCCTCGACCCGCAGAGCCGCATCGCCATGTGGGACGCCGTCCGCCGCCTGCGCGAAGAGGGCATCACCGTCGTCCTCACCACCCACTACATGGAAGAGGCCGACGAACTCTGCGACCGCGTCGCCATCATCGACCACGGCAAGATTCTGGTCGAAGACACGCCCGCCGCGCTGAAAGGATCGGTCGGCGCGCAGAAGGTCTACTCCCTCGACCTCAATAACCGCGACGGTGCCGCCGCGCTGGTTGGCCAGTTGCAGCGGATGCAGGGCATACGCGGCGTCGAATCCACGGCCGCCGGAATCCGCATCTTCGCCGACAACGCCGACGGCCTGCTGCCCGAAATCGTCCGCGCCAGCAATCCCTACGGCCTGCGCGACCTCACCATGACTGAAACCAGCCTGGAGACCGTCTTCATCCGGCTCACCGGCCACGACTTGCGCGAATAGCCCTGCGCGAATAGCTCTGCGGGGGAGTAAGATGCCCATGCCGACAATGGAACCGGAAATCGAAGTGACCAGCGCGCCCGAAGCCGATGCCGCCCCATCCAAGTGGGTGCAGTACACGCGCGCCTTCGTGGGCCTCTTCCTGCGCGACCTTCATGTGCTGCGCCGCGAGAAGTTTCCCTTCCTCATCCGCGTCTGCATGAACCCGCTGCTGTTCCTGTTCGTCTTCACCTACATCATGCCCCACATGAGCGGCGGCCCGGCCCTCAACCCCGCTGCCCAGATGGCAGGCGCCAACTTCTCCACCGTTCTTCTGCCCGGCCTCATGGCCGTTGCCATCATGTTCTCGGGAATCGCCGCCGTCGCGCTTCCCCTCGCCCAGGAGTTCGGCATTACCCGCGAGATCGACGACCGCGTCATGTGCCCTCTGCCTGTCGCCGCCGTCGCCATCGAGAAGATCGTCTTCTCCGCCGTGCAGAGCGTGTTTGCAGCCGCGTTCGTCTTTCCCCTTGCCTACTATGTGCCGGCCACCCCGGTCTACGCGCACGTCAACAGTTGGCCATTTCTCATCGCCGTGGTCGCGCTCGCCAGCCTCACCGCCGGAGCGCTCGGCCTGGTCATCGGTACCAGCGTCAAACCGCACCAGATCAGCCTCATCTTCGGCACCGTCGTCATGCCCATTACTTTCCTCGGCTGCGTCTACTATCCCTGGTCAATGCTGGACAAAATGCCGTGGCTGCAGCGCGCAATCCTCATCAATCCCATCGTCTACATGAGCGAAGGCCTGCGCGCCGCCCTCACCCCGGCCCTGCCCCACATGGACCCGGTGCTCATCGTTGGCATGCTCGTCTTCTTCCTTGCCCTGCTAACGCTGATCGGCGTCAAGGGCTTCCTGCGCCGCGTCATCGGCTGAGGCTCAATGCCTCACAGCTCATACCTTACAGCTCATACCTCATTAGCTCATAGCTGATAGCTGATAGCTGATAAGAAGAATACGACTTCGCCTCGCCGCCAAACCCCCTCCTCAGTTCATCGGGGTCGGCATCGCCATTCATACCCTGAGCTCGCCGAGCGCACCCGGCGCGGCAGCCGAAACCCGACAACTAGCAACTGACAACTGACAACTGACAACTGACAACTGACAACTGACAACTAGCTCTACACCCGCTCGAACCCCATGAACAAATAGTCCATCTGCCAATCCGGCTTCACACCCTGCTGCCGTACCAGCGTCGCCAGCTGCGCGTAGTGCCGGATGCCGTGCAGCAGCGCATGGAACAGGATCGTCTTCCGCGTCGCCCGCGCCGGCCCCATCGACCGCGTCACAAAATCGACCCTCTCGTCCCAATCCATACCGCTAGCCAACAGCCCTCGCAGCAGCGCCATCGCGCGTTGGTGCGTCGCGTAGATCGCCTCCGCCGTGTCGAACGGAATCCGCGCATACTCGGTCTGCGGATTCCCGCACAACTGCTCCGCATAGCGCAACTCCACCGCAACAATGTGCTGCAGCAGCCCGCCCGCCGTGGACACACCCATCACGTCGCACGGCATCTCCAGAATCTCCGGATGAGCTTCAATCAAGTCGCGCCACTTGCTGGAAGTCTTATCCAGCCAGACCATCACCTCCGCGGCGGTTAGTGCAGGTTGTGTCATCGGTGCTTCTCCTCTTGTGAATATTATGGAACGGTTTGTTGCTCCCTAAGACTCCGTGCCGACCAACGGGAGGGCCACGCGAAGCGGCAAAAAGGGCGTGTGAACGCCTCACAATCCGTCGCGCAGCGCTCGCCAGCCGATATCCCCGCGGAACTGCATTCCCTCGAACGAAATCCCCTGGAGCGCGCCATACGCCTTGCCCAGGGCATCCCATAGCGCGGAGCCGCCCTTCGATCCCGGCCCCGATGCCGAGCCAGGCGCCCGCACCGACGCCCGCGAAACCGCCGTCACTCCCAGCACCCGTCCGCCCGCCGTAACCATCGTGCCATCCTTCAACGCCGTGCCGGAATGGAAGACCACCACCTCCGGGTCCAGAACGGAATCCAGTCCTGCAATGGGCAGCCCGGAAGCATACTTCCCCGGATACCCGCCGCTCGCCGCAATCACGCACACGCTGGCGCCCGGCCGCATCCGTATCGCCAGCCGGTCCGCCGTCCCATCGATCGCCGCATCGAAGATCTCCAGAATGTCGTTCTCCAGCCGCACCAGGATCGCCTGCGTCTCCGGGTCGCCGAAGCGCGTATTGAACTCCAGCACCATGGGCAGCGTCGGGGTCCCCAGCGAGCTTGCTCGTTGGGGTGAAAGCGTCGTGCCGTCGCGCTGCGCAACCATCATCATGCCGCAGAACAGGATGCCGTGGAACGCCGCGCCCTCCAGCGCCATCTCGTCCACCACTTGCTGGGCCACATTCTTCAGCAACCACTGCTCCATCGGCGCGCTCAGCAATCCATCCCCGGTGTACGCGCCCATGCCGCCGGTGTTCGGCCCGGTATCGCCTTCGCCCACCCGCTTGTGGTCCTGCGCCGCCGCCAGCGCCACCGCATGCTTGCCATCGCACAGCGCAAAGAACGAAACCTCCTCGCCTTCCAGAAACTCTTCGATCACCACCTCGCTCTCCGCCGCGCCCAGCAGCGCTCCGGAAAACATCTCCGCCGCCGCTTTTTCCGCCTGCAGGCGGGTCTGGCAGATCACCACGCCCTTGCCCGCCGCCAGCCCGTCCGCCTTGACGACAACCGGAATGGCAAAGCGGGGCAGTTCCTCCCTCACCTCGTCCAGCGACGTGCACACCGCGTGCGCCGCGGTCGGGATCCCGTGCCGCTGCATGAACTGCTTCGCAAACGACTTGCTCGTCTCCAACTGCGCCGCCGCCTTCGTCGGCCCAAACACGCGGAACCCGCGCCGCATCAGCTCATCCACCACCCCCAGCGAGAGCGGCAACTCCGGCCCCACCACCGTCAGCCCCGGCCGCTCCGCCTCCACCACCGCAACCATCGCCGCCAGATCGCCCACATCCACCGGCACGCACCGGACGGGTTTCCCACTGCCGCTGGCGCTTCCAGCGATCCCCGCATTCCCCGGCGCGCACACCACCTCCGTCACCCGCGCCGACCGCCCCAAAGCCCAGCAGATCGCATGCTCGCGCCCGCCCCCACCAATCACCAGCACCTTCATCTCAAATCTCTCCATGGAGCGAACATCCGCTCGTCCTGGCAACCGCCCTCAACGCTTGGGTCTTTTCACCCAGACATTCTCCGTGTTCTCTCTCTTCCTCTGTGTCCTCTGTGATTCGCTTTTACGCCCGCCCCGCCTTCGGCTGCGCCACTACCAGCCCTCGCGGCGTCGGCAGCAGCACCACCGAAATCAGCCCCTCATCCTCCATCTTTAGCGCCGCCGCCCTCACCACCTGCAAATGCGAACTCGCATCGTGCATCAAAATCACTCCATTCGGATTCATCTGCGGCAGAAAGCGCTTCACCTCCGCCTCGCGAATCTGTATATCCGAATCCGAAAACAGCAGGTCGATCGTCCCCTCCACCTGCATTTCCAGGCTAGACTCATTCCGCAGCTCCATCCACTGCTTCAGGGGCGAAGCCTCCAGCCGGGCTTTCGCTCTCTCATAGACCACCGTGTCGAACTCGCAGCTCACCACCTTGCCGAAGCCGTTTCGTTCCAGCCCGCGCGCAATCCACTCCGTCGACACGCCCAGAAACGATCCGGTCTCCACCACCAGCCGCGGCTTGATCGTCGTCACCAGCGTCGCGATGAACTCCAGCACCTCCACCTCGGCCGTCATCGAGTCGATCATGCTCCACTGCTGCGGCTGCGGGCACTCCGGCGTCGCCCGGTGATACTCCGGCAGCAGCGCACCCGCCGCGCGCTCATGCTGGAGCATCACCTTATGCTCCTGCTTCATCTTCTTTTTGAACAATCCCATCCCATCCACTTTATAGCGAGCACGGCACTCAGCGCCTCGCGAGTCGTCTCCACACGAAATAAATCACGCCGGCGAGGATCATCCATGTCGCTACATCCGCAGCCAACCCCCAAGGATGGAACCATCCACCACCCGCAAATCCGCCGTCGTTTTGGTAATCGAATGGAAACCCGTGACGCTCAAAGCAGTCGCTGCAACTGCCTGGATGACACCACCAGGCACCAAGAGAGATCAACACAACTGAGACAGCGAAGCTGATGATGCAACGCGAGAATGTCTTCATAAACGATCACGCCCCAGCAAAAAGCGCTCCCCTCCACCCACAGGCAGAGAAGGAGCGCTCGTATCTTTTTCTCAACTACGCGTTATGAACCGGCGCGTTGCGATGCACAAAGTGGTACGGCGGCCAGGGCCCAGACAACTGCATCCGGCACTCTTTCAACTCCAGCGTCGCCGACGAGTACTTGTTCTGATACCGTTCCACCGTCTTGTTGTCGATCAGGTGGGCAATGTCCAACAGCATCTTCCCCGAATCCATCCGCTTGCAGGTGATCTCCTCCGCAATCGGCAGGAACATGCGATGCATCTGCACGCTCAGCGCGCGCGCCTTCGACTGCCGCTCCCGCTGCCGCATCGCGCTCTCGCGCAGGCTGGTCAGGTACTCCTGGCCGACTGTCATGTTGCGCGCCGAGTTGCCCGGGCAGGTGTCGTCCACCAGCACCTTCAGGTGCATCTCCGCCTTGCCCCGCAGCCGCTCCACGTTCGCCGCGAAGTGCCTCTGGTTGGAGCGCACCGACCGCCGCAGCGCGTCATCGTCCGGGAAGGTCGTACCAAAGCGGAAAGGAAGCACCGTGGAAAGCTTAAAGCAGTCCGCGATGACCCGGGCGTGCTCTTTCGCTGCGTTTTGGTCCATCCGGGCAGCGTCTTCCGGCGTGTGCTCGGAGACGATGACCGCCAGATCGCTGGCTGGAAACAAGAAGGTCTGGTTCCCGAAGAGACCGGTGACTCCGGTCAATGGCATCGGGCGGCGGTGCCGGCAAAGTTCCGGAAATGAGTTTCTCTCTGCAATACAGTAGGCGTACCATGCCATGGTCGTGGCTCCAAGAGCGCAGTAATTTACCAGCCCGTCCCGTGGGACAGGCGATCATTGAACAAAATATGCTGCCCGATCTTTGTTCCGAACGGGCATCGTACATGTCCAGGAAGTTCCAACATTGCCTCTATTTTTTTGACACAGGCGCGAAACCGGCGCACTGTATCAAACCGAGTCGGATAGTAGCCCCACGGAATAACGATTGGCAAGACCAAATTCACAGGGATTTTGCAATTGGATGGGCCAATCAAGCAACCTCTTCTCATACACATGGTTACAAAACTTGAACCAGAAGGAGAGGTGCCCGATAACCGGACATTCTAGCCCGGACACAAATCAATATGCAACTGCTCCCGCTACAATCCCCGCAAAACCCTGACAATCCCGAGACCAGCCCGAGACAATCCCAAGACCAGACCGAGACAAACCCCGCCCGCTGCCCGTCGTCGCCCCTCGCTCAGAAACGCCCGGCGGAAAAGGCCTCCAGCCCCACATCGGTCGTCTCCCCCAACATCGCCTGGGTCATCACGTGGGCAGTTACCGGCGCCAGCAGTATCCCGTCGCGGTAGTGTCCCGTCGCATGCCAGCAACGGTCCTTCTCTGCGCGGCCCAGGATCGGCAGGGTATCCGGAGTCCCCGGCCGCAGCCCGGCCCACATATCCATCTGCGCCGGCGCCTCGGCTTCCGGCAGCAGCCTCAGCGCCGCTTCCGCCATCTGCCGGACTTGCGACTCCTGCACCGTCTCGTCGAACCCTACATGCTCAATCGTCGCGCCGATGGTCACCCGGCCGTCGCCGCGCGGGACCAGGTAGATTCCCGGCGCGCGCACCACACAGCGCAACCGCTCCGGCTCGCACCGCAGATTCCCCATTTGCCCCTTCACCGGCGCCACTGGCAGCCGTTCCAGGCCGCGCTCCGCATCGCCCGACGTCTCGCCCGACCAGGCCCCGCGGCAATTCACAAACATTCCTGCCGAAATCCGCTGCCGCGTGGTCTCCACCTCCACCCCGTTGGCTCCGCTCTGCACGCTCAGCATCTCCGTCTCTTCCAGCAGCGTTCCCCCGGCCGCCAGGAACGCCGGCGGCAGCGCCTCGCGCACGTCGTTCGGGTCCAGGCTGCCTTCGTCCAGCCATTCGAATTGATGGCTGCCAGTGTCGAGTCCCGGCGCAAACTCCGCGATCTCCGCCGCTGTCACCGCGTCCCCATACCGGCCTCCATCGCCCCGCGCAGGCTCCACATACTGCATTGCCCGCCGCGTGCGCAGCGGCACCTTGAGGCCTGAAAGCTCCTCAATGCGTTCCAGATACGCCGGGTACAGTTCCCAACTCCGCAGCGATAGCGGCAACAACTCCGCGGGATTCTGCGGATCATGCACTGCCAGCATCCCACCCGCCGCCCACGACGCGGAACTCATCGCCTTCTGCCGTTCCACCACCACCACGGAAAGTCCCCGCCGCCGCAACTCCAAACCCAGCGACAACCCGATAATTCCGCCGCCGGCAATGGCGACGTCTGCCACAATCAAGCCGTTCATGCCTTCATTCTAGTCCTGGCTGCATAAATCGGGTTTGAAAGGGCACGACTTCAGTCGTGCCGAAAACAGCCAGCAAAATCAAGGGCCTTAGCCCCTGGGGGAGATTTCGCGGCGGCTTGATCGCATTTGTGCAACCAGCCCTAGTCCTCTTGAGTTCCAGCGATTCAGTCAGAGGGATCGCCTGGCTTCGGTTTCTGCGCGTCCCGCCACGACGGCGGGTCCCCTGCGCGCTTCGGCTTCGGCACCGAGTCTTCGGGACTCGAAATCCCCACCAGGCGAAGTACCTTGCCAATCGCGCGCACAAAGGGATTCATGCCCAAGCGCCTCCTCCAGCTAAATCCAATCCATTATCCTTAACCTATGAGCTTACTCTCCAACCGTCCCCACGGTCCCGCCCGAACCGCGCAGGCAACCACGCTCCTGCTCCTGCTTTCCGCTGCAGCGACCTTCCCTGCGTCTCTCGCCCACGCCCAGGCCAAGCCCCCGGAGCCCAAACCGTCCTCCGACGTCATCGTCTTCACCAATGGCGACCAGCTCACCGGGACCCTCGAGCGCGGCGTCGGCAACTCCATCGTCTTCAAGAGCGACGTGGCCGGCGACATCACTGTGCCGCTCGACAAGATCAAAGAGATGCATTCCAGTGGCAGCTTCGCCGTCCTGCGCAAAGACATCCCCGTAAGCCGCAAGACCGTCGTCCCCGGAACTCTCATCTACATCGACGGCAAGCTCACCGTCGCCGTCCCCACTGCCGCGCCGGAGACCGTCCCCGCAAACCAGATCGCTTACATCATCGACCAGCCCACCTACGACAAGGAACTGGAGAAGAAGCCCGGCCCGCTCTACGGATGGAACGGCGCCGTCAATGGTGGCGCCACCATCGTCCGCTCCACCGACTACGGCGAAACCCTCACCGCCGGCATCGCCCTGGTGCGCGCCATTCCCGCCGTCCCCTTTCTCCCCGCCCGCAACCGCACCGCCTTCGACCTGCAGGAGACCTACGGCAAGCTCACCTCGCCGGTCATTCCCCAGACTGCTCCGCCCTCGGCGCCCGCCGTAACCGAAACCAGCATCTTCCACGCCGACGCCGAACGCGACGAGTACTTCTCCGCCCGCTTCTTCGCCCTCGGCCAGACCGCCTTCGATCACAACTACTCGCAGGGCCTCGACCTGCAGCAGGTCTACGGAGGCGGCATCGGCTGGACAGCCATCAAATCCGCCCGCCAGCAGTTCGACATCAAGGCCAACATTCAGTACGAAAAGCAATCCTTCCAGACGGCGAGCGACAACGATAACCTGGTCGGCTCAACCATCTCCGAGACCTATCGCCGCACCCTGCCGAAGAAGCTCACCCTCTTCGAGTTCGCCAACATCATTCCGTCGTTCAACATCGCCAACGACTACTCCGCCAACGTCTCCGGCACGCTAACCCTGCCTGTTTACAAGCGGCTCGCCGTCCGCTTCACCGCGACCGACAACTACCTCAACAATCCCTCCGCCGGCTACAACAAAAACAGCTTCCAGTTCGTCGCCGCCGCCTCCTACACCCTCAAATAGCCCCCTCTTCGCGGGCTGGAGCGGGACCCTTCAAGGCCGTCATCCTGGACGAAGTAATTCTTACAGTCGTCATTCTGGACGAAGTAATTCTTACAGTCGTCATTCTGGACGAAGTAATTTCTACGGTCGTCATTCTGGACGAAGTCCAGAATCTCGGTATTTGTCTTTCATCCCGCAAATGCCGGGGCGCGTCTTTTTTGGATCTTTTGTCCTTGATCGGTCCCATCGGCGCAAATCGGTGTTAAGCCTTTGCCTACGGCCCCGTCAATATCTTCATCACCGGGTCCGGCAACTGCTGGTCCGCATTCTTCAGCAACAGCGTCACCTGCCACATCTGCGTATCCGTCAGCACATGATCGAACGCCGGCATGCCCGTCAGCCGGATCCCGTTCGCCACCTTCCAATAGGTCTCGCCCGGCTCGTCGTCGCTCACTCCCACCACACTCCCCGTCGCATGCTTCTTCCACAACGGCGGTGGCGTCGGATACATATACGCCGCAAAGGCCACATCGTGCCCCGGAGTCCCATGGCACCCTGCGCACTCCGCCTTGTAGACCTTCGCCCCGCCCTCGTACACATCCTCGCCGATCCCGAACGGCGCCGTCTTCATCTCGCGGTCAATCCGCGCATTCAGCGGCACCTGCACAATCTGCTCCTCGAACGGAAACGGCTTGTCCGCGGTCGCCACCGGGGGCGAGCCCCAGCGCAGATACGCCGCCACGCCGCCCGCCATCACCACCACCGCCAGCACCATCCCCAGCAGTATCTTGCCGAACCCGCCGCCCGCATCCCTGCCCTTTGCCATGTGTCTCCTCTCGTCTTGGGGAAAACTCCCCCGGTTCCAGCCGATCCGCGCCCCTCAAACCCGCGCTGGATGTTCTAATAAGGAGTGGCCGCCAGCTTGAGCGCCTTCATCGCGCCGGCCACGCTTCAACCGCCTTTAGTAAAGGTACGCGAGTACCAAACAGCAAGCCCGCGCAGGAGTCCCAAGTTGATGTTTCGATCGCCGTCCGGTTTCAAAGTGAGCATACAGGCTTTAGCAGCGGTATTGATGGCCACCATGCTGGCCGTTTCCTCCGGACGGGCGCAGACCACGCGCAAAGAGGGCCGCGATACCAACGCCAATCGCAAACTTCGCGCCGCCCGCCAGGTCAAAGAGACCTACACCCATCGCTGGGAGGTGGGCGGCGGCGGCGGCTACCTCCGCTTCCGCAGCGGCCAGTACCTCCAGAAGAACAGCGAAATCGCGTTCTGGCTGGACACCACCTACTACTTCAACCGGAAGCTCGGCATCACCGGTGAGTTGCGTGGCAACTACGGCAACGCCAAGATCGGCAATAACCAACCCGGCCTCAACTACTGGCCGCAGATCTCCGAATACCCCTTCATGGCCGGCCCCACCTACCGCGTCTTCCTGCGGGAGAAGGTTGGCGTCGGCCTCTTCGCCCTGGGCGGCACCGCCATCGGCAAATTCGACGGCGACACCAAAGGCCGCCTCGCGCAATCTCTCGGCATGTGGCCCTCCACCAACGCCCGCCCCGCATTCTCCGTCGGAGCCAACGTCGATCTCAACCTCTTCCCCAACCTTGCCTTCCGCATCGCACCCAACTACATGGGCACCACCTTCGGCGGCACCCTCCAGAACAACCTCGGCGTCAACCTCGGCCTCGTCTACCGCTTCGGCCGCCANNAAATAGCTCCCGCCATCCGAACGTGTCATCCTGAGCGAAGTGACTCGCGATCTTGATCGTGAGTCACGCAGTCGAAGGACCCCCGACGAACTCCGCTGCACCGTAACCGCTCGCCCTTTTCTGGCTCCACATGCGCCGGGCGCCCCATTCATCGCACAGCGATGAGTGGGAATCGAGCGATGCTCGACCCGGAGTAGCGGCGGGCTTCAGCCCCGGGCCTTCTCATGCCCTCTCCGTGCTCTCTCTTCCTCTGTGTTCTCTGTGATTCGCTCTTTTACGCCCCCGTCATCTTCCCCGCATCCAGAATCTCCCGTATCTGCTCCTCGCTCAGCACCCCCTTCTCCCGCGCCACCTCGATCACGCTCCGCCCCGTCGCCACCGACTCCTTCACCAACTCCGCCGCCTTTGCATACCCGATATAAGGATTCAGCGCCGTAGCCAGAGCCACCGTACTCTGCGCATACCACTCGCACCGAGCCGCATTCGCCGTAATCCCCCGCACGCACCGCGTATCAAATTCCCTCAACATATTCGTCAAAATCGAAACCGACTGCAGCACGTTGTACGCCATCGTCGGCATCATCACATTCAGCTCCAACTGCCCCGCCTGCACCGCCATCGCCACGGCCGTATCGTTGCCCACCACCTGGAACCCCACCATCGCCGCCAGCTCCGCCAGCACCGGATTGATCTTCCCCGGCATAATCGACGACCCTGGCTGCAGACTCGGCAGCGCGATCTCGTTGAACCCCGTATTCGGCCCCGACGCCATCAGCCGCAGATCGTTCGCAATCCGGATCACCTCCAGCGCCAGCCCGCGCAGCGCCGCGCTCACCTCCGCCATCGGTCCGCACGACTGCATCGCCCAGCGCATGTCCTTCGCCGCCCGCAGCCGCTGCCCGCTGATCCCCTCCAGCTTCGCAATCGCCAGCCCGCGGTACTCCGGATGCGTATTGATCCCCGTCCCCACCGCCGACCCGCCCAGCCCCAGTTCCCGCAGCCCCTCCGCCGCCCGCGCAATCGACTCCTTCGCCTTCCCGATCGCCACCCCATACGCCGCAAACTCCTGCCCCAGCCGGATCGGCGTCGCATCCTGCATATGCGTCCGCCCCGACTTCACCACCCCATCGAACTCGCGCGCCTTTAGCGCGAACCCTTCCGCCAACCCATCCAGCACCAGATAAAGCCCCTCCAGCGCCAACAAAGTCCCCAGCCGCATCGCCGTCGGAAACACATCGTTCGTCGACTGCCCATAGTTCACATGGTCATTCGGATGCACCCACTCATACTTCCCCAGCGCCGCCGCCGCAATCCCCAACTCACTATTTGTGTCGTCATTCTGGACGAAGTCCAGAATCTCCGTATTTGTCTTGTCCTCGCCCCGAACCTTGCCCCTTGCCATCAACTGGTTCGCCCTATTCGCCACCACCTCATTCGCATTCATGTGGAAGCTCACCCCAGCCCCCGCCTGAAACACATCCACCACAAACTCCGCATCCCACTTCCCGTCGATCACCTCCTCGGCCGCGCGCGCAATCGCCTCCGCCCGCTCTTTACTCACCACCCCCAACTCGCCATTCGCCTCGGCCGCGGCCTTCTTCACCATCCCAATCGCGCGAATCAGCGCCGGCGCCGCCCGCATCCCGCTGATCGGGTAGTTCTCCACCGCCCGCTGCGTCTGCGCCCCATACATCGCCCCCGCCGGAACCTCCACCACCCCCAGCGAATCCTTCTCCTCGCGCATCTCCGCCATCCCACACCTCACAATGCTTACGATGATAGGAGAAGAAGCCTAGCGGTGATCGTCGTGGTGGTCCGGCGGAGGCGGCGGCGGCTGGTTGTGATCATCATGATGATCGTCCCTATTGTCATCCCGATGGTCCTGTTGCTGCGGAGCCTGCTTCTCGATCACGGTGGTGTGGCACCCATTGAGGACCAGCATAGCCGCGCCGGTCAGAAGAAGAGCTGTGAGTGGCTTGGATTGCTTCATTTGCATTTGCCTCGTGTGTTGCTGCCTTCAGTCTTAGGTGAGATGCCAAACCCCGCCCACTCGAACGGAGCGCCTCACACCCGCACCCCGGCGTATCCCTCCGCCGCTGTGCCCCATATCACCACCCCACCCTCCCCGCAGGTCTAAAATTCATTCAGCCACGTAACCCTCTGTGCTCTCTCGTTTGCTCTGTGATCTCTGTGATTCGCTCTTCGTAGCCAGCCCCAAAGGAACCCGAAAATGCCCATCATCCGCCAGGACGACGTAATCCGCAGCGTAGCCGACGCACTCCAGTACATCAGCTTCTACCACCCCGCCGACTACATCGCCAACCTCGCCCGCGCCTACCAGCACGAGCAGTCCCCCGCCGCCAAGGACGCCATCGCCCAGATCCTCATCAACTCCCGCATGTGCTACGAGGGCCATCGCCCCATCTGCCAGGACACCGGCATCGTCACCGCCTTCTGCAAAGTCGGCATGGAGTCCCGCTGGGAGCCCTCCGCCAAGCACGGCATGATGACCCTCCAGCAGATGATCGACCAGGGCGTCCGCGAAGCCTGGCTCAACCCCGACAACATCCTCCGCCCCAGCGTCCTCGCCGACCCCGCCTTCTCCCGCAAGAACACCAAGGACAACACGCCCGCCATGGTCGTAGTCGAACTCGTCCCCGGCGCCGAACTCGACATCACCGTCGCCAGCAAGGGCGGCGGCAGCGAGGCGAAGGCCAAGTTCGCCATGCTCAACCCCATCCGACTCCATCGCCGACTGGGTCCTCAAAACCGTCCCCACCATGGGCGCCGGCTGGTGTCCTCCCGGCATGTTGGGCATCGGCATCGGCGGCACCGCCGAGAAGGCCATGACCCTCGCCAAGGAGTCGCTCATGGACCCCATCGACATGCACGAACTCCTCCAGCGCGAAAAATCCCCAAAACCTGGAGACGCCGCCCTCACCAACATCGAAAAACTCCGCATCGACCTCTACAACAAAGTGAACCAGCTAGGCATCGGAGCCCAGGGCCTCGGCGGCCTCACCACCGTCCTCGACGTCAAGATCCGCGACTTCCCCACCCACGCGGCTAATCTCCCAGTCGCCATGATCCCCAACTGCGCCGCCACCCGCCATCTCCACATCCACCTCGACGGCAGCGGCCCTGTCTCCGTCGCCCCACCCCCGCTCTCCCTCTGGCCCGACATCTCCTACGCCCCCACCAACGCCCGCCGCGTCTCGCTCTCCACCGTCACCCGCGAAGACGTCCGTAGCTGGCAGCCCGGCGAAGTCGTCCTGCTCTCCGGCAAACTCCTCACCGGCCGCGACGCCGCCCACCAGCGCCTCACCGACATGCTCAACCGCGGCGAAGCCCTCCCCGTCGACTTCCGCAACCGCTTCATCTACTACGTTGGCCCGGTCTCGCCCGTCCGCGACGAAGTCGTCGGACCCGCCGGCCCCACCACCGCCANNCCAAACCGGCCTGCTCGGCATGGTCGGCAAGTCCGAGCGCGGCCCCGTCGCCATCGACGCCATCCGCGAGTTCCAGGCCGTCTACCTCATGGCCGTCGGAGGCGCCGCCTACCTCGTCTCCA
>PLUT01000154.1:1350-59044 GCA_003162875.1 Granulicella sp. | reverse complement strand
AAATAAGCCGGACAGTAGTGATGGTTTTTCACCTGTTACCTGCTCTCTGGCCGCGCGGAGCGCGGCCTGGTTTGTCGGTTCGGTTCTGGCCTCGCCGAGATAGTGGAAGGTTGCCCGGAGCGATGCATGGCCTAGGAGGCTTTGCACTTGCCGGAGGTCGCCGGTGGTGTCGTAGACGGCGCGCGCGAGCGCGCGCCGGAGGTCGTGGGGCCTGAGTTCCTTGCGGATGCCGAGGCGCTTTTTCCAGGCCCTCCAGCGGAACTGCCAGCCTTGCTTGCTGAGGGTGCGGCCTGCGAGGATGTTGCAGACGGGCTGCTGCGGGTCGCCGTGGGCTGCCGCGAGCAGTTCGACCATGGGTTGTGAGAGCGCGATTTCAACTGTTGATCCTCCTTTGCTGCGTCGGCGGATCATGCCGCCGGTGCAGTCGTTCGGTGTGACTCGGAGGCTGGTGCCGAAGCGGAGCGCGCAGTGCGCGGCGCAGAGCAGCAGCCACCGCAGCCCGAGGTCTGGCGCGGCGATTAGCCGCGCCGCCTCTTCTGGGGTTGGCACGATGTTCCGTGGGGCTTGTCGGATCGGCATGCGGGTTAGGTGGCTGAGTTTTGGCGCACCGTGCGCTTCGAGGGCCTTGAGCCACCATCGGAGTTCGTACGCTTCGTTGCGCCGCGTACCCTGCGAGCGGTCGATGCCGGACTGTCGTGGCGCGTCGAGGATGGTTTCGGCTCGCTGGACTTCGAGGACCGAGAGGTCTTCGGGTGCAAGGGATTCGACGGCTTGGTAAAGTGAACGTCCTGCGACCGCGCGATGGTCGCATCGACGGGCAGGGTTCGCGCGGCTGCGTTCAGCGAGACTGGCGGCGATGATGTCCGCTGCCGTCCCGCCCCAGCGGGGCGGGCTGCGGTTCTCCGCTTCATTGTGTTTTCGTGGCGGGTCGCTGCCAGTGAGGTTTTGTGGGCTTTCCGGTGGCGCTTGCCTTCGCGGTCGGTGTAGTCGGAGAAGAACGAGTTTCCTTTTTCGAACATGGTGTCCTCTGGTGACACCGCTTTGGTTTCATCTCCTTGGTTCCGCTGGGTCGTGCGCTGTGAAACAGAACAGTGTAGTGCCTGGAGCCTGCCATGCGACCGCGAAAAGAGCCGCTCAGTGGTAATCTCCCGGCGCATTACCTCGCAAACAGCCTTGGGCTCCGCCCGCGAGCGTGTGCCCGGACAGACACTGTCCGGAACCAGATTCGTTCTGTCAGTCCGCCGGCCATCTATGCGACAATGATGAGTGCAGTGAACGAAGGCAGCGCGGCGTTTCCCGCTCGCCGTGGGCTGCAAGGAGAAATTTTTATGGGCGATCTATTTCAACCGTGGCACCTCATCATTGTGGCCGGCCTGGCAGTCCTTCTGTTCGGCGGCAAGAAGCTTCCGGAACTCGGCAAAGGCCTGGGTGAAGGCCTCCGCGGCTTCAAGGATGGCATGAGGGGCATCACCGGCGAGGACGAGGAAGAGCAGAAGAAGAAGGATGCCGAAGCCAAGGCCCTTGCGGACGCGAAGGTCGCGGCCGAAGAGAAAGCCTACCAGGAAGCGAAGCTTGCCGCCGACGCAAAGGCTACGGCGGAAGCCAGGCTGGCAGCCGAACAACGCCAGCGCGAACAAGCGGTCCGCTAGAATCTGCACTGCTCTTTTGGAAGGGGAAGTGAACTCTCCCTCCCCCTTCTGCTTCCCGTCCCTCGCAACTCCCCATTCCCTGGCCGGAACTTGGCCGCTCGCCGTCATCGAGACGCGTTACAGAGCAATCAGCGCCACCGCCGCCACCGCAGCGGCCATGCCCAGCGCCTGTCGCTGCGTAGGCCGCTCGCCCAGCGCCAGCGCCGCCAGCAGGATGGTCGAAGCCGGATAAAGCGACGCCAGCACCGCTGCCACGTCAAGCCTGCCGGCGCGGGTTGCCGCCACAAACAGCAGGTTGCCGGAGGTATCCAGCAGCGCTGTTGCCAGCGCCCATCCCACGGCCTTCCGGCCCATCGCCATCGTGGCGGACGACCCGGAAGCCTTGCCTGGGCGCAGCCGCAGCGCCATAAAGATCACCCCGCAGGTGGTAATGCTGCCGATCCTCGCGGTCGCCATCGGCCACACGACGCCGCCCGAACCGGCCATCTTCAACGCGACAAAATAGAAACCGAAGCCCACGCCGGCCAGCATTGCCAGAGTCATAGTCTGACGAGCAGTCTGGCGGGCGCGCGCGCCGGCCTCCGCTGCAGCCGCCGGAGCGAAAGGACTGTCAGCCGGGCTGCCCGCGATCATCCATATCGCCGTCCCCGCCACCGCGAAGCCCAGCAGCGTCAGCCCTCCTGGCGATCCCTCGCGCCACAGGGTCAGGGTGGCAGGAATCGCCGCGGCCAGCAGCCCGCTGAGCGTAGCTGAAGCTCCCATCGCGCCCCGCGACAGCGCGATGTAGAAGCAGATGAGCGAGAGCCCCCCGGCCACTCCCGCGGCCACTCCCCAGGCCAGCAGCGCGCCGTGGGGAAACGCATCCCCGCGCAGGCGGGCGATGGCGACCAGCACGGCAAAGCTGGCGATGTGGCTGAGCAGCACTACGCGCAAGGCCGCACGCAGGTCGCCGCCCGCGGATTTGACCCCCATGCCGCCGGCGAAGTCGCCGCCGCCCCACAGCACCGCCGCGGCCAGCGCAAACAGGGCGTTGCCCCGCAGCAGATTATTCATGGCGCATGGGTCCATCCCACGGAGCTATTCCGAAGCGGCGTCCGCTCGCGCTCACTGCGTTGGCGTGGCGGTGCGCGGCTGCAACTCCATCGCCGCCGGCCAATAGCCCTTCTTCACCAGTATGGTCAGGTTGGTCCCGTGATTCAGGACGACCACCTCGATCTTGCGATACTTGCCGTCGATGAACGGCTCGTGCGAGTAATAGCCCACGTAGTACCGGTAGCGCGCTTCCGCAGCAATTCTGGCGAAGCTCTTTTCGATTGCCGGGATGCGGAAGTCGGAGTCGACGTTGCCGCCGGTCGCGTTGGCGTAGGGCGTCAGGTTATTGTCGCGCATCATCAGTGGAAGGCTCATGCGGTCGAGGACGCCGAGTCCCCAGAGCGCGGAATCTCCCACCAGTGTCCCGTCCACTTCAATCTTGTTCTCCTGCAGGTAGTGGATCACGTCGCTGGTCTTCGCGTTGCTGCCGTATTCCTTGCCGTCGGAGATGACGTAGATCACCCGCCGGAACTCCAGCGGTCTGCGGCTGAGCTCCTTCGCCGCCGCCAGGATCGCGTCGTTCAGCGGGTGGACTTCCCGCGCCGGACTCAGATAGATATTCGGGTCGCCGCGCACCGCCGCGGTATTCGGATCGAAGTTCTGGTTGTTGATNNGTCAGCCGCGCGCTCTGCGCCCCGGTAAAGTCGGTCACTAGTTGGGGGGTCTTGTTGTACCTGAATACCGCGACTTCGTCGAACTTGGTAAAGGCGTCCTGTAGCGCCCCCAGGGCGCCATTCACCCGGTTCATATTGTCCTGGGTCATGCTCTGGTCTATCACCAGCGCCACGGATAGCGGGTACGGGTCGGCCGTAAAGACGCGGGGCTGCTGGCGCAACCCGTTCTCGTAGACCTGAATGTCACGGCTATGCAGCCCCGGCACCAGGTTCTTTCCGCTCTTCACCGTAAACGGCAACTCGACGTAGTCAACCCGCACACGCAGGGTCTTGATCACCTCCGCTGCCTGGCCCGCAACCGGCTCCAGGGTGGGCGGTTCGTTGGGCTCGTTGCTCGCCGACGGCGGCGTGCTGCTGGTTGCGGCCGCGGGGGTGGGTGCGGCCGGGGCGGGCGGCGTGGCGTCGTTCTCCTGGGCGGAGCTCGACCCCTGGCCCGGCGCCACTGTTCCCGGAGAAATGGTCGGCTGCGGCCGGGGAGCATCCGGGATGGCCTGCTGCGCAATCGTCTGCTGGCTCGCCTGCTGCGGTCGCGCCTGGCCGCCTGCGACGAACGCCGCCAATGCCAGTGATGTTGCCATTGCCAATGCAATCTTTCTCAACTCAAAAACCCCCCATGCCGCCTGTCTACCAGACTACCAGCGGGCGCACGGCGCGTCATCCCGGCCGCCAGCCGCTGTGTGCTCCCGATGTCTCTCCCATTAGACGCATTCAAGCGGCCTCCCGACCGGCGATCGCCGCGATTCAAACATCCCACACGCCCCCGGGCGGCACTTGGGCCGACGGTGACGACGAAAAATGCTCACCTTGCGCCCTCTTCATCGTCTGTTCGTCGTCTAATACGGATATGCGCCCTTCGCTCCTTACCGCGGCCCTGTTCTCATTGACTCTGCTGACGGCGGTGCTGCACGCCCAGGAAGCCCCCTCGCCCGGCGCGCCACCCCCACCCAGCGACGCTCCCGGCCTGCCCAGCTCCGATGTGGACGCCCCCACGTTGAAGGAAAACGTCAACCTGGTGAACCTCTACTTCTCCGCGCGCGACAAGGACGGCTTCATCACCAACCTGGCCAAGAGCGACTGCGCCATCACCGAAGACAAGGTCCCGCAGACCATCAAGAACTTCACGCAGGAGAAGAACCTGCCGCTGACCATCGGCATTCTGCTGGATACGTCGGGCAGCCAGATGAACGTGCTGCCGCTGGAGCAACAATCCGGCGCCACCTTCCTGCGCAACGTTCTGACGCCCAAGGACGAGGCCTTCCTCATCTCCTTCGACATCAACATCAACCTGCTGGCCGACTATACCAACCGCGCCAGCGACATCAAGCGCGCCCTGGACAAGGCGACCATCAACACCGGGGCGACGTATGGCTCGGTCACCGGCAACGGCGAGCCGCGCGGAACCCTGCTGTTCGACGCCGTGTACTCCGCGGCCAACGAAAAGCTGACCCAGGAGGCCGGGCGCAAGGTCCTGATTCTGCTGACCGACGGCGGCGACCAGGGATCGCAGGAGACGCTGAAGACCGCGACCGAGGCCGCACAGAAGGCCAACGCCATCATCTACGTGATTCTCATCGCCGACCACGGCTTTTACGGCGGCGGCAGCTTCAACCTCGGCGACATCGGCGCCCGCGACATGGATCGCCTCGCCAGCGACACGGGCGGCCGCGTGATCAACGTGGGCAATAACGGCAAGAAGCTGGAAGACGCCTTCCAGCAGATCCAGGACGAGCTGCGCACCCAATACCTGGCCAGCTATACCCCCACCAACCCCAAGGCCGACGGCACCTACCGCAAGCTCGACCTGAGCTGCGGCAAGAACCTGAAGGTCCAGACCCGCAAAGGCTATTACGCCATCTCCAGCATCGACACGCAGTAGTCCGGCGCGTTTCAACCCGCCTTCCCCTTGCGCTCGGCTATCATCCCCTTGTGTCTTACGTCGGCCGTCTCGCTCCCTCGCCCACCGGCCTGCTGCATCTCGGCCACGCCGCCACCTTCTGGACCGCCTATACCCGTGCCCGCGCGCACCGCGGCACGCTCCTGTTCCGCAATGAAGACCTCGACCCGCAGCGCTCGCGGCCCGCGTTCGTCGACGCCATGATGGAAGACCTTGCCTGGCTCGGCATCGCCTGGCAGCCGCCGATGATCTCGCAGTCGCAGCGCCTCCCGGCGTATCGGGCGGCGTTTGCAAGGCTGCTCGAATCCGGTGCCATCTATCCCTGCATCTGCAGCCGCAAGGACCTGGCCCGCATGATGCATGCCCCGCACGATGAGGACGACGAGCCGCTGTACGATGGCCGCTGCCGGACCGCAATCTCTGCGGGCGCGCCGCCTTTTCATCCCTCCGCCAACTACCGCTTCCGCGTGCCCGACGGAGAGACCGTCCGCTTCCTCGATGGCAATCTCGGCGCCCAGGCCATCACCGCCGGTAGCGCCCGAGGCACACAGAAACCGGACTTCGGCGACTTCCTGGTCTGGAGAAAGCCCGCCCCCGGCGACCCGCACCCCGGCGGCCTGCCCAGCTACCAACTCGCCTGCGTGGTGGACGACGCCGCGATGGGAGTCACCGAGGTGGTCCGCGGCGCCGACCTGCTGAAGTCTGCCGCCCGCCAGATCCTGTTGCAGCGCGCGCTCGGTCTGCCGACGGTCGACTATTTCCACACCGCGCTGCTGCGCGACCAGCACGGCGTCCGCCTGGCCAAGCGCCACGACGCGCTCGCGCTGCGCACCCTGCGCGAGCAAGGCCTGACCCCCGCAGACGTCCGTGCGCGCTTCGCCAATGCGAAGGATGGCTCTCCGATCGCCGGCTAGCGAATGATCACTTGCAGGTAAGTGTGGCCGTCGCGACGTTGGCCGTTGAGCTGACCGAAATTGTCGCTGGAACTGTGGTGGTACCCACGCAAGTGGCGATACCGGCCGTTGCAGTTGCATTGCTGATCGGCGCATTCACCGGGTCCGACGACACCCAGGTGTAATACGACGGCGCACCCTCGAGTGCGGGAATCGGGCAGGTGCCGGTGATTTCCACATAACCCACATCGAACTGCTGCTGGTTCCCCGGCGCCGCTGCCGAATGATCCGCAGTTGCGGACGCCGGCAAGACGCCGACCTTGTAGCTGCAAGCCGGGTTTTGCGTCGCCGACGGCGTCGCGACCGCACAGCCTAGCAGCATTACGCCTAAACCAGCGCTGGCCAGACACAGAACCACAAAACGGCACATCCGCGAACCGATACTACAACCAACCCTCCTGCCCATGGGCGAGTCCTTTCGGCCACGCCCAAAAGCATATACCCAGCCAAGCGCTAGCTCAACCCGAGCACCGGGTGCGCAACGTATGGCTCCTCCAGTGTCTTCACTTCCTCCGGGGTCAGCTTCAGCGCGACCGCTGCGACTGCGTCCTGCAGGTGATGCGGCTTGGTTGCGCCTACGATCGGTGCGGTGATCGCCGGCTTGGCGAGCATCCACGCCAGCGCGAGCGTCGCCTGCGACACTCCGCGTGCCTTCGCCACTTCGCCTAGCCGGTCCACCACGCGCTTGTCCGCCTCTTCCGTGCGCGAGTACAGGCTCTTGCCAAACGGATCCGCTCCCGACCGCGCGGTCGTCTCCGCCTCCCACGGCCGCGCCAGCCGCCCGCGCGCCAGCGGACTCCACGGGATGACGCCGACGCCCTGGTCGAGACATAGTGGCAGCATCTCGCGCTCCTCCTCGCGGTACAGCAGGTTGTAGTGCGGCTGCATGGAAACGAACTTCGCCCAGCCGTGCTTCTGCGACGTATACAGCGCCTTGGAGAACTGCCACGCCCACATGGACGACGCTCCGATGTAGCGCACCTTGCCCGCGCGCACCACATCGTTGAGCGCCTCCAGCGTCTCCTCAATCGGCGTGTTCCGGTCCCAGCGATGAATCTGGTAGAGATCGACGTAGTCCGTCTCCAGCCGGCGCAGGCTTTCGTCCAGCTCAAAGAAGATTTCCTTGCGCGACAACCCGCCGCCGTTCGGCCCATCGCGCATCACGCCATTCAGCTTGGTCGCAACGACCGTGTCTTCGCGCTTGGCGTTAGCCTTCAGCCAGCGCCCCAGCACGCGCTCGCTGTCGCCGATCGCGTATACGTTCGCCGTATCGAAGAAGTTGATGCCCGCATCCAGCGCCTGACGGAAAAACGGCGCACTCTGCTCTTCGTTCAAGCTCCAGGAGTTGCTGCCCGGCCGCAGCGGCTGTCCCGCCGGCGGCGTTCCATAGCTCATGCAGCCCAGACAAATCCGCGAAACCTTTACCCCAGTCTTACCCAGATTCACATATTCCATCGCCGCATCCTCCAACCCTTCCAGTTTAGCAACTCAGATGACAAGCAATTCTCAACCATTACCGGTCGGAAGCGTATAAGCTTTCACACGACGTGAATCTTCAACGCAAGAGACCGCTCGGCATCACGCTGCTCGCTCTGCTGTCCCTCTGGATCGGATGTGGCGGAACCCTCATTTTCCCCATCATGATTTTTACCGGCGGAGTAGGTCAGATGTGGGACATGATCGGGCCCAGCTTCATCCATTCGCACGTCCTTAATCGTATTGCCTCCTGCCTCTTCTCCTTGATCTGGTTTGGCACTTACGTTCTTTACGCGTTCATCGGGTTCGGCCTGTGGAAACTCCGCAAATGGTCTCTAAGGGCAGTCGTGATTGTGCAATGGCTGGGTATCGTTGCCGCAGTGATCACGGCCATTGCGTTTGCGAAAGCTCAAGGCGTCTTAGCAATTTCGGTCGGAATATTCGCCCTCGCTCCGTGCGGCGCAATCCTCTGGTACCTCAACCAGGCAAGCGTGCGATACGCCTTCGAAACAGGAGGGAGCCCTTCCGAGGTCTCCATCCTCAATGCGCTACCGCCTCCGCCCAAGCCGCAGCACTCATTGCGGACCAAGATTGCGGTGTTTGTTACCGTTGGAGTAGTAGCCATAGGCGTCTTTGCAGGCGGCCTATTCTATTCCGTAGAAAAAATGTTCCGATCCTCCGAACCATATAGATCGGCACTGGCCCGCGCTCAGGATTCGCCCTGCATTGTCGGCGAGCTCGGCAGTCCCGTCATCGAAAAGGGGATGATCTCGGGCAGTATTTCGGAAAGCCGCACTGACGGCTCAGCCGATATGGAGATTCCTGTCCGCGGTCCGCGCGGCGGAGGCGAGCTAGACGTCTCCGCAACAGAGGCCGGCGGCACCTGGACCACGACATCTCTGGATTTGATTTATGACGCCGGGCAAATTCATCTGCTCCCAGTCGCCTCGCCTTGTCAGTAAAGGCCTAGACCTAGGCCTCCATTGCGCCCGAGTATACCGCCATTCCCGCCACCGCATCCACGCCCATCGCGTCCAGCGCGTCCACCTCGGCGCGCGACTTGATCCCGCCGGCGACAATCAATTGCTTCGCCGTGCACGCGCGCAGAACCGCCGCAACCTCCAGCGGAAAGCCCTGCATGGTCCCCTCGGTGTCCACGTGAGTGTAGAGAAATGCCGCGCAGCAGTCCTCCAGCCACGTCACCGCCTCTTCCGGGGTCAGCTCGACGGAGTCCTTCCACCCCTTCACCGCTACCTGCCCGCCTTTGCTGTCGACGGCGAAGCACAGCGCCTGCTCGCCCAGCGCGCGCTTCAACTCCTCCGCAAATTCCAGCCGGATCACCTTGTGCCGGCGCTTCTCCTCCGCCTCGGACACCCCAAACAAGCTGGACCCGTAGATCACACGCCGCGCCCCGGCGTCCAGCAGCCTGCGGCCGTCCTCCGCAGTCCTCAGCCCGCCGCCCACCTGGCACGGCAGCCGCCCGCAGATCATCTCGATCAGCGCGCGATTCTCGCCCTGGCGCATGGCCGCATCCAGGTCGATCAGTTGCACCAGCGGATACTTCGCGAACCGCTCAATCCAGTAGTCGAAATCGTCAAACGCCAGCTTCAGCTTCTCGCCCTGGACCAGCTGCACGATCCGCCCGCCCAGTAAATCGATTGAAGGAATCAACATGGCTCTATTGTCGCAGCAGGCGCCCGCCCCACACTGAAGCAGGTCCTCGGCTGCCCCGCCGGCTCGCTGACTCCCTGCCTTTAGTGCGCGATGAATCGCGGCGCCGCTTCAGCCCGTTGCGCATCGCGCTGGGGCGGCGGCTGCGGCTGCGGCACCACTTGCAGGCGCCTCAACTCAAGCTGAAGAAAGAGGACCCCGGTCGCATCTCGCTGGTGCAGCCGGCACGTGACCGCGTCGCGCGAGACAAACAAGCAGCCGCCCTGCGGCCACCAGATCAGAAACTCGTCCGCGATCTGGTCCAGCAGCGGAAACCATCCCCTGACGTTGATCCGCTCCCCCACGGGCGGGTCGCTCCAACTCGCGACCGGCCATATCACCCCCGCACCCTTCACCGTGAACGCGGCATGGCAGTCGCTGCGGCGTCGAATCTGGCAGAAATGAAGCTGATCGATCTCGTCTGAACTGACTCGCAACTGGAGAATATCAAGCATCCCTTATCCTCTCACGTGGCTCTGCGGAGTTCGTCAACCAAAGGCGCGCTGCCGGCTCGGAGCGCCGACTTGTCGAACCCCGCCTGTGCATCACTGGCTTGGTGCGACCATTCTGCCACCGAACAGGCTTGCGGGCAATGGGCATTCGACCGTCCTGCCGCAACCATTGTGCATGGGTTCGATGACAGGCCTGTAAATTCGCGCCCCGCCCTAGCACGGCAGCCGCACGCTCACACCGGACTGCGCCAGCTGCGCCTTCAACTCGCGCGAATCCGTCACCCCGAAGTGGAAGATGCTCGCGGCCAGCGCCGCATCCGCCTTGCCCCGGCCAAAGACATCCACAAAATGCTGCGCGCTCCCCGCGCCGCCGCTGGCAATCACCGGAATCTGCACCGCCTCGCTGACCGCCGCGGTCAGTTCGCAGTCGAACCCCGTTCGCATGCCATCCGCGTCCATGCTGGTCAGCAGGATCTCGCCCGCACCGCGCGCCTCCGCCTCGCGCGCCCACTCCACTACGCGCCGCCCGGTCGGCTTGCGCCCGCCGCTGATGTAGACCTCCGCATCTTCCGCGCCGCGCTCGCCCCGTCGTGCGTCGATCGCCACAATCACCGCCTGCGCGCCAAAGCTTGCGCCAATCTCGCCAATCAGCTCCGGCCGCGCAATCGCCGCCGAGTTGATGCTCACCTTGTCCGCGCCCGCGGTGAACACGGCCTCCGCATCCTCCGCCGTGCGCACTCCGCCGCCCACCGTGAACGGCACAAACAGCTTCGCCGCCGCGCGCCGCACGGTCTCCAGCAGCGTGCCGCGTCCCTCGTGCGTCGCGGTAATGTCCAGCAGCACAACCTCATCCGCACCCGCCGCCGCATGCCGGTGCGCCAGCTCCGCCGGATCGCCCGCATCGATAATGTCCACGAACTGGACACCCTTCACGACGCGCCCGCCACGTACATCCAGACACGCAATAATTCGCTTCGTCAGCATCGATGACCACCTATATGCGCTGCGAGTAGCGCTTTCAGTTCCGCTCTCTGTTCAGCAGTCAGCGCGGTCTGGGGGATGTTGAGCCACTTCGTCTTGCTCATATAGATGAGCAACATTCTCTTGTTCTCTACAACTCTGCAAAAAGCACTCCACTGCAAGTTCGTATCACCGACGCCAGGGGTGATCGCGTGAATACCAGAGTCGGAAAGGACAAGAGTATTGACCCTTTCCTTAACGTTCGACGGCCAGCTATTGCGATATGCCCTGCGATAGGCACGCAGCCGGGTGGCCCAAATAAGAACCGTCCAGGCTACAAAACCGGCTGCCCACGGCAACTGTGCCAAAGCATCCTGTGAGTCACCAGCGTGGTGATCGATGAGCCACTGCGACAACGGAAGAAGCCCAAAAAGTGGGACCAAAACGTAAGCAAAGACAAAGGAGCTTGAGGTCCCGAGGTTGGACCAGCGATGCAGCCGTTGCGCTGCCACCCAGTTTTCATACGTAGATTCCCACGAAATCATTAGCGCCATTTCACAACTCCACAAAATTCCGCAACACCCGCAACCCCACCTCAGCCGACTTCTCCGGATGGAACTGCACGCCCATCACATTCCCGCGTTCGACAGCCGAAGTAAACGCGCCGCCGTAGTTCGTCACCGCCGCAGTATCCGCCGACACCGGCGCCCGCCACGAATGCGTGAAGTAGACAAACGCCCCGTTCGCCACGCCGCGCAGCAGCCGCGAATCCGGCCGGATCTGCTCCAGCGAGTTCCAACCCACGTGCGGCGACTTCAGATCTGCCCCCTGATACACCGCCGGAAATCGTTCACACTGCGAAGCGAAGTGGCCCAGCCCCTCCGTCTCCGGCGCCTCGGTCGATCCCTCATACAGCCACTGCAGCCCGACGCAGATGCCCAGAAACGGCGTGCCCTTCGCAATACTCTCGCGCACCGCCTCCGTCAGCCCCAGGTCCTTCAGCAACTGCGTCGCTTGAAAATGCCCCACCCCCGGCAGCACAATCTTCTCCGCCCGCAACACCTCCTCCGGCGACTGCGTCACCACCATATCGTGCACGTCCAGGAACTTGAGCGCCTTCACCACGCTCGTCAAATTCCCCGCCTTGTAATCAATCACCGCAATCATCGCCACTCCAAAATGCTTAACACCGATTCACACCGACGAGCACCGATCAAGACCGTTCCTGCACTTAGATCGGTTCAATCGGTGCAAATCGGTGTTAAGTATTTGTCTTCGTCACAACAATCCCTTCGTGCTCGGCAGCATCTCCCGCATGCGCTCATCCCGGCTGCAAGCCCCGCGCAGGGCGCGCGCAAACGCCTTGAAGATCGCCTCGATCTTGTGGTGATTGCTGCGCCCGTACATCGTCTTCACGTGCACATTCGCCTTCGCACCGCGCGCAAATCCGTCGAAGAAGTCCGGCAGCAGCTCGGTCTGGAAGTCGCCGACCAGAGGCGCGGTCACTTGGGTCTCGACCACGTAGGCCGCGCGCCCGCTCAAGTCCACCGCGGCAACCGCGAGCGTCTCATCCATCGTCATCACAAAATATCCCGCGCGAAGGATGCCTTTCTTGTCGCCCAGCGCCTGCGCAAACGCTTCACCCAGCGCGATGCCGATGTCCTCCACCGTGTGGTGCTGGTCCACGTCCAGATCGCCCTTGCACTTCAGCTTCAGGTCGAACCCGCCATGCCGCGCAAACAACTCAAGCATGTGGTCGAAGAACCGTATGCCCGTCGAGACCGAATACTTCCCCGTTCCATCGATCGTCAGCGTCAACGCGATCTGCGTCTCCGTCGTCTCGCGCTTAACCGTGCCGGTCCTTACCCCGTTCGCAACCTTGCTGGCAGCACGCTTTCGCTCGTTCGCCGGCTTGCTGACTCGCTGACTCGCTGTCTTCTTCATTTGCCCTGCCTCTTCAACTTCGCAAACTCGACCATCGCGTACACCAGTGTGACCACCTGCAGCGCGATCGCGCCGCCAACCAGCATCGGGTGACCCCTGAGCACGACCACCGCTGCGGCCATGCACGCCACCGCCGCGCACAAGACCACCACTTTCTTCCGCTGCGGATCGATCTGGCTCATCACTCCCACTCCCTTTCGCTCTCGCTGACTGACCGACTCGATTCCGACGCCTCGCTGACTTGCTGCTTCTCCCATCCAATCTCCGCCAGCGACTCGCGCAACGCCGCCAGCCCACGCGTCACATGCTCCTCGACGCCCACCGTGATGCGCACATACCCGTCGCACCCAGGGTCCGTCGACCGGTCGCGCAACAGCACGCCGCGCGCACGCATGGCGGTCACCAACTCCTTATGCTTCGGGCCGATTTTCATCAGCACAAAATTCGCGTGGCTGGGGAAAAAATCCACGCCCAGCGACCGCAGGCCCTCCATCATCCGCACGCGCCCCGTGTTCACTTGGGCTCCGTACCACTGCACATACGCATCATCGGCAAGCGCCGCCGGCAGGCAGTCCAGCGCGACGCCGTTCACGTTGTAGGGAGAACTCACCTTGCGCACATACTTCATCAACTCCGCCGCGCCGGCCAGCATGCCGATGCGCAGGTTGGCCAGCCCGTACGCCTTCGAAAACGTGCGCGCCACCATCAGGTTGGGCACGCGGCCCACGTCGCCGAGCACGGTCTCGCCGTGGAAATGGTAGTACGCCTCGTCCACCATCAACACCGCCTGCGGAGCCGCCGCGCAGATCGCCAGCAACTGCTCGCGCCCCACCACCGCGCCCGTCGGATTGTTCGGCGACGCCACCATAATCAGCTTGGTTCGCGGCATGATCCCCTGCAAAAACCGCTTGTACGGGAATTCCAGCGACGCGTCCGCCTGTACGCGCAACAGGCGCTGCGTCATCATGCGTACGCTGACTTCGTACATAAAAAATGTAGGCGTGCAGATCAGCGCCTCATCGTCCTCTTCCAGAAACGCCGCGCACACCAGGTGGATCGCCTCATCGACGCCGTTGGTCAGCAGCACTTGGCTCCCCTGCAAGCCAAAGTGCGCCGCCGCAATCCGTTCCACGCCCTCCCGCTCGGGATACTTGGTCAGCCCTTCGGCCGTCACCTGCCGCAGCCGGGCAATCACTTTAGGAGAAGCGGCCAGCGTATTCTCGTTGAAGTCCAGCCGGAGTGCATCGCGCCCGGCCAGCGGCGGATGATACTCCGGCATCGCCAACACCGCCCTGCGCGCCCGCGGCCGCACCGCCGCCTCGCCTTTCAACGCGTTCTCTGAAGCAACCAAAGCGCTCACGCCTCACCCAACCCTTCCACCGCTGACCGCAGACAACCACCAACCATCAACTGCTCTTCCCCATCCTCACTCGCACACTCCGTGCGTGCCCCTTCAAACCTTCCGCCTCGGCCAGTGCAATCGCGCGCGGCCCCAGTGCCCGCAGTCCTTTGCGCGTGTACTCCTGCACCGTGATCACTTTCAGGAAGTCCACCACGCTCAACCCGCCGCGCACTCGACCCACGCGGCCGGTTGGCAGCACGTGGTTCGGCCCGGTGATATAGTCCCCCATCGCCTGCGGAGAATAGTCGCCGATAAACACCGATCCCGCGTTCTTCACCCATTTCAGATCCGCCTTCGAATCCACCGTCAGGTGCTCCGGCGCCAGCCGATTGGTCAGCGCCTGCGCTTCTGTAACTGATGCAGTAACATATATGCACCCCTGTGCGGCCAGCGACCTGGTTGCGATCTCGTTCCCCTTGGCCTGGCTCTTCACCTCGGCCTTCACCGCCGCTGCCAGCGTCGCATTGCTGGTAATCAACACCGCCAGCGCCTCCGGATCGTGCTCCGCCTGCGCTACCAGGTCTGCCGCGATGCCCGCGGCGTCGCCCGCCTCGCTGTTCACCACAATCTCCGTCGGCCCCGCCGGCATATCGATGCTGCAATCGCTCGACACAATTGTCTTTGCCGCGGTTACAAATAGATTTCCGGGCCCCACAATCTTGTTCACTCGCGCAATGGTCCCGTCCTCACCTGATCCCGTACCATACGCCAGCGCGGCAATCGCCTGCGCGCCGCCCACCCGATAGAACTCCGTCACGCCCGCCAGCCATGCGGCCGCCAGCGTCTCGCGCGCCGGCTTGGGCGAGCACACCACAATCCGCTCCACGCCCGCCACCTGCGCCGGCGTTACCGTCATCAGCAGCGTCGACGGCAGCGGATAGCGTCCGCCCGGCACATAGCAGCCGACAGACTCCAGCGGCCGCACAATCTGACCCGCCTCAACGCCGGCCGCCGGCTCGAACGACCACTCGCCAGGCCGTTGCCTCTCTGCGAATGCGCGGATGTTCGCTTGCGCCGCGCGCATCGCCTGCTGCAACTCCGGCGCCGTCGCCTGCCACGCCGCCCGCATCTCCTCGCGCGTCACGCGCAGTTCCGCGCCTTGCTTCAGCCCGTCGAACTTCTCCGCATACTTGCGCAGCGCGCGGTCGCCCCGCCGCCGCACATCTGTAACGATGGAGGTTACAGTCTTCTCCACCTTCCCGACGTTGCGCGCGCCGCGCTGCTCCAGCGACCGGATCAGCGCTTCCGCCGCAGCCTTTCCCCGCCCAAATGTCTTCACCAGCTTCATCGACGTACTCCAACTGCAGCTACACCACAACCTTGCTCAGCGGATACTCCACAATTCCCGTCGCGCCCGCGGCCTTTAGCTTGGGAATCACCTCGCGCACCACGGTCTCATCGATGATCGTGTTCAGCGCGACCCAAGCCGGATCGCTCAGATGCGAGATAGTCGGAGAGTTCAGCGCTGGAAGCTCGGCCACAATCGCGTCCAGCCTGCCCTTGGGCGCGTTCATCATCAGGCCCACGCGCCCCTGCGCCGCAATCGCCGCGTTCAGCATCAGCGAGATGTTCTCGATCTTCTGCCGCTTCCACGCGTCGGCAAACGCCGCCTTGTTCGCGATCAACTGCGTCTCGCTCTCCATCAGCGTCTCGATGATGCGCAACCGGTTCGCGCGCAGGCTCGATCCCGTCTCCGTCACCTCGACAATTGCATCTGCCAATGTGGGTGGTTTGACTTCGGTCGCGCCCCAACTGAACTCCACCTTGACCGGAATCTTCCGGCTCGCGAAATAGCGCTTGGTGAACTCCACCAGCTCCGTCGCGATGATCTTCCCCGCCAGGTCCTCGGGCCTGTGGAACGGCGAGTCCTCCGGCACCGCGAGCACCCAGCGCACCTTCTGCCGGCTCTGCTTGGAGTAGGTCAGGCTGGTCACGTACTCCACGTCCGTCTCGTTCTCCTGCACCCAGTCGTTGCCGGTCAGGCCCGCGTCCAGCGCGCCGTGCTCCACATAGCGCGCCATCTCCTGCGCGCGCACCAGCATGCACTCGATCTCCGGGTCGTCCACGGTGGGAAAGTAGCTGCGCCCATTGGCAAAGATCCGCCAGCCTGCGCGTTCGAACAGCGCAATGGTCGCATCCTGCAAACTTCCCTTCGGAATTCCCAGCTTCAATTTGTTTGCCATCTCGTCCTCTTCCATTTCCTCGTCATTCTGACTCGCGGGGTCAGAATCTCGGTATTTGTCGCTTGCTCGTCCTTCTGGCGCGAAGCTACTTCCCTACCGCAATCGGCTTGGTGAAGCAGCTCACCGTGCCCTCGTGACACACCAGGCCGTCGCCTTCCACTTTCACCTTGAACAGCAGCGCGTCGTTGTCGCAGTCGGTCGAAGCGCTGATGACCCGCAGCCGGTTGCCGCTGGTCTCGCCCTTCATCCACAGCTTCTGCCGCGTCCGGCTCCAGAAGGTCACAAAGCCAGACTCCAGCGTCCTGGCATAGCTGGCCTCATTCAGGAAGCCGAGCATCAGCATCTCGCCTGTCTTCGCGTCCTGCACAATGCCCGGCGCCAGCCCATCCATCTTCGCAAAATCAATCTTCGGTGCATCCTTCACTGCGTCCATCGTCTCCCTCTCTCTTTCCACCCTCGACGTTGTCATTCTGACCCCGACCCTTTGCGTTGTCATTCTGAGCAACGCGAAGAATCCCCGCATTTGTCTTTGCCGTTGCTCGCTTCTAATCCGCTTTCATCCGTGCAAATCCGTGCTGGCTTCCGTATCTCCCCGCGCGCAGCAAAAAGGCCCGCTCGCGGGTTGCGCGTCAGCGGGCCTTTTGGAATCCATGTGAGCTTTTCGCTATCTTGCCCCACCGGACACAGCCGCCAACACGCCTTGCGCATGGTGATGGTGGTGTCCGCGGTGCTGCGTCGAATTGCTCATCTGTTAATAAGGTAGCGTCCGCCCGTTCCCTTTGTCAACGCAGACCAACAGCCCCTAATTCTCCGAGGGCCGCTCCACATGGTCGATGACCAGCACCTCGGCGGGAATCTTCTGTGGCTCCAGCTTCAGCCCAAGCTGTTCCTGAATCGCGGTGAATAGCCCGGGCAACGGGGCCGTGCCATCCGGCACCGGCACGCGAAAACCCATCCCGTTGAACTGCGATTCGTCAGGCATCCACTTCAATGTGAAGTCGAACTCACCGGTAACCCCGGTCTTGTCGACGACCGGCTTGTCCGTCACCACGAATTGCATAAAGCGCGCGAAGTTCGCGAGCGTCCTCTTGTGGAAGTTGCATACCCCGAGGTGTTCGCACCCCGAATTCTCTACGCTGTTTGCATCGGCCGCCTTCAGCTTCGGCCCACCTTTCGCGACCTCCAGGACATACACCGCCATCACTCTCTGTTCCCGGTGAAACTTCAGTTGGAAGCGGTCCGCCATCAATTCCGCGAGGACTGCCTCCTCGCACTGGTTGACCTGTACTCCGTCCGCGACCACCAAGTCGATATCGTATTCATCGGTCGCCACCCACGCCGGCCCACCCAGAATCTGCCGCGGGTCGACTTCATAGGCCATCATCATGAGGTCGCGCAAGGAGGTGTAACGCATGGAAAGCCGCCGCCCTTCGGTCCTGTCATGCATGTTGTTGGGGCTTGGCTCTTTTACCGGCTTGATCGTCGCCGCCTCGATCACCGGCGCGACGCTCGCCGCCGGCGCGGCGGCCGGCGGGGACTGTGCCTGGCCAAACGCGCCGTTCGCCGTGACCATGGAAAGGAGCGACAGAACTCCAATCGCCAGGAGCCTCCTGGCGGAACTTGAACGACCAACAGCGTGCTGGATCATGGAACCACGTTCCTTCGGACCGCCTTAGCTCGGCGCTCCCGCTTCCTGCGTTGCACAACCGGCGCCGCGAGCATCGCGATCATCCCTGGTAGAGATCTCCTGCTGCCAATACAACGGGCCGAAGCGGCAACTGGTTAACTGGATCTCTTGGTGATACGCAGCGAGACACCGGCCTGTTCCGTGCGTATATCGCCTCTATGGCTTCACCCGATGCGCGATAATCAGCGGCTTGATCCGCTCATACTCCGCCGCCGGCAGAATCCCACGCGTGGTCAACTGGTTCTTGGCCGTGTAGGGCCGGCCCGCGATAACCCGCTGCGCGTACGCGTCGCCCATTCCGGGCAACGCCTTCAACTCGGCCGCCGTCGCGGTATTGATGTCCAGTAGATCCTTCGACGCCGCAATCTTCTCGGCGATGGTCTGCTGCGCTGGCGCAGTGGAATTCGCAGCGGAATTCGCAGCTGTCTGCGCCGCGCTCAGGGCGGCACGGTACGCTCCCACAACCAGGGCGGCCATAACGGAGGCAGCCAACAGCCTTCCGCGCATTCCGGACAACGCAACCATACCGATGCTCCTGAAGAATCGCTGCCGGGCAAACGGGAAGCGCTCCCAGCCTACATCATTCCCCAACCGGCTCCAACTAATAGGGGATAAGGGTTTGCCTGCGATTGGCCGATGATGCTTAAGTGTTGGACTGCGCTCCCATCTCGCGGCGAGGATCGATCCTAGCTCTTTTCTTTCTGGCCCTTGCGGCCGCCGTGCGGGCGCAACCGCCGCCCGCTCAGGACCAGCCTTCGCCGAGCACTCAGGCGCAGCCTCTGCGCACCCTCACCACCTTGCGCCAGGCCCACAGCCTCTCCGCGGACGAGGCCCGCCGCAGCTATCCCATCCACGTCCAAGCCGTCGTCACCTACTTCGACCGCTACCTGGACAAGCGGCGCATTGCCTTCTTCCTGTGTGACCGCACCGGCTGCATCTATGCCGCGGTCCCGCGCGATACCGTCTGGCCCGGACGCGCCCCGCTCCCCGGCACCCTGGTCGATGTCTCCGGCATAAGCGCCCCCGGCGACTTCGCCCCCATCATCAATCAAGCCCGCATCACCATCCTCGGAACCCCCGGGATTCCCCGCCAGGCCACGCCGGTCACCCTCCCGGACCTGTTGTCCGGCGCCCAGGACGGGCAATGGGTTCAGATTGAAGGCGTCGTCCACGCGGTGACAGAAACCGGCACCAACGTCACCCTCAAGGTCTACATGGCCGGCGGCCTCGTCGCTGCCACCACGGTCAAGCGCCCCGGCGTCAACTATCAAAGCCTGGTCGACAAATGGGTCCACATGCGGGGCAATGCTGCTCCAACCTTCAACTCAAAGCGCCAGTTGACCGGCGCCCGCCTCTTCTTCCCCGGCCTGGAAACGGTAGATGCCGCCGCTCCCGGCCCGCTTGACGCGTTCGATCTGCCCGTGCAGCCCATCAACGGGCTCCTGCGCTTCAACCCCCGCGTCTTGTGGCCCCATCGAATCCACATCCGCGGGGCAGTCACCCTGGACTGGCCCGGCCGCACCCTCTGTATCCAGGATGCGACCGAAGGCCTCTGCGCGGAAATCGCGCAAACCGCCCCGCTCGCCCCGGGCTCCCTGGTGGACGTCGCCGGGTTCAGCACCCTCGCCGGGTTCAAGCCCACCCTCACCGACGCGTCCTTTCGCGCGGCTGCGTCCGGCGCCGTCCCCGCTCCCAGCGCGGTCACCTCCTCCCAGGCCTTGCTGGGAGACTTCGACTCCCAGCGCGTCCGGATCGACGGCCGCTTGATCAGCCGCGCCGACGGCGGCGGCTATACCAATCTCCTCTTGTCCGCCAACAACCTCGTCTACCGCGTCCTGATCCCGGTCGAACTCGCCGGATCCCGCCTTGCGACCATCCCCATCGGCAGCACGCTCCGCGTCACCGGCATCTGCTCGGCTCAGGTTGACCCCGAAAGGACGCTCAGGGGGTATGGCGTCACCCGGGCGTCCTCCTTCTGGATTCTGCTCGCCTCCCCGCGGGACGTCGCCGTCCTCCAGATTCCCTCCTGGTGGACGGCGGGCCATGCTCTCCATGCGCTCAGCGCCTCCCTGGTCATCACGTTCGCTGTGTTCGTCTGGGTCATCCTGCTCCGCCGCCGCGTGGAACAGCAAACCCGCGAGTTGCGCCAGAGCGGGGAGCGCTATCGCCACATGGCCCACCACGACGCGCTCACCGGCCTGCCCACCCGCGCCCTGCTGCACGACCGGCTGCAAACCGCAATTGACCGCTCCCGGCGCTACCGGAAGGACCTTGCCCTGCTCATGCTCGATCTCGACAGGTTCAAGCAGATCAACGATTCCCTGGGCCACTCCGGCGGCGATCGTGTCTTGTGTGTCACCGCCGAACGCATCGCCGCCACCGTGCGCAAGACCGACAGCGTGGCCCGCATGGGCGGCGACGAGTTCGTTGTCCTGCTCACCGATCTGTCCGGCCCCGAGCAGGCCGAGCGCATCGCGGCCAAGATCGTCGCCGCCTTGTCCGTGCCCATTCGCATTAACAAACTCGAAGTGCCGGTTTCTGTCAGCGTCGGCGTCTGCACTCTATCCGACGGCGACAGCGACGCCGAAGTTCTGTTGAAGCGGGTAGACGCCGCCATGTACCGCGCCAAAGCGCGCGGCCGGTCCTGCTTCCACGTCTTCACCAGCGACATGATCGGCCACTCCCACAATCAATTGCAGCTCTACGCCGCACTGGGTCACGCCCTGGAACACCAGGAGTTCGAACTGTACTATCAGCCGCTGATGGACTGCGCGACCGGAGAGCTTACCGGCTTTGAAGCCTTGCTGCGCTGGAACAGCCGGGAGTTTGGCCTGGTGCTGCCGGGTGACTTCATTACCCTGGCCGAGGAATCCGGCCTCATCATTCCCATCGGCGAGTGGGTGCTGCGCCAGGCTTGCCGCCAGATTGGACTTCTGGAGCGAACGTTGCATCGGAGCTTCAATCTGTCCGTCAATCTTTCTCCCCTCCAGTTGCTGCAGGACGACCTGACCGAGGTCGTCGCCCGCAGCCTCGCGAAAAACGGCCGGCCTCCCGCCTCCCTCAGCCTGGAGATTACCGAGAGCAACCTGATGCGCGACTCCCGGGAAACCCGGGAACTGCTGAACCGTATCCGCGCCACCGGCGTGCAACTTGTCCTCGACGATTTCGGCATCGGCTTCTCCACCCTCTCCTACATCACCCAGTTCCCGCTGGACTGGATCAAGGTCGACCAATCCCTGGTGCGTAACTGCACCACCGATCGCGGCAGCCTGGCCGTCATCCACGCCATCGTGGAAATGGCCCACGGCCTCGGCATCCGCGTCGTCGCTGAAGGAGTCGAGTCCTTCGAGCAGGCCTCCCTGCTGCGCGGTGAAGGGTGCGACGCAGCCCAGGGTTTCTACATCAGCCGCCCCGTGCCCGCCGCCGAACTTCCCGGCCTGGTCGCTGCGCTGGATCAGTCGAATGGCGCCCACTTCCTCGCCGCCGCCCCGGTCAGCGCCGACTGACCCGCTAAGGGCGCGCCTTCAGCCTGGCAGATCGCTCCCACCTTCGTGCCATTACCCCCGATTCGCTCCTGCTCGCCCGAGCAAAGAAAATCGGATACAGTTAACGAGTCACTGTTTTGCCGGCTTGCGGCGAGGGAAACCCCTCCCCGGGGCCGCGATGCGCTCGGCCCATGCTGCTTAACCGACTCCATCTCGCGACGCGCGCCGCCCGGCTTGCGGCGCTCGCGGTCATCGTCGCCGGCCTGGCCGGCTGCCAGAGCATTGCGGGCATCCAGCCGGTCTCGCAGGTTCGCGTCATCGACGCCTCGCCCGACGCGCCCGCGCTCGACATCCATCAGAACTCCGCCGCTGCCCTGTACAACATCGGCTTCGGCACTGTCACCTCGTACATCCCGGTCGCTGCCGGCGCGTACACCCACGCGGCCTACACTGCGGGAACCCAGCAGGAGCTCGCCGCCGTTCACGGGGTCTTCGCCGCCGGCGGCCAGTACACCGTGCTCACCGGCAACGTCGCCGCCAATATGCAGATGACCGTGCTCAAGGACCAGGCCTTCCCCGCGCCGGCCGGACAGGTCGCCCTGCGCTTCCTTAACCAGAGCACCCGCCCCGGCGCCGTCGACATCTACCTGCTGTCGCCCGACTCCGCACTCACCGGCATCTCCCCCATCGTCAGCGCCGCCGGCTTCGGCCGCAACACCGGATACATCAATGCCCCCAGCGGCACCTATTCCATCGTTGCCTATCCCGCGGGGACCAATCCCGCCAGCGCCGCCCTGCCGGCCTACACCGGCAGCCAGGTCAGCTATCCCGGCGGCTCCGCCCACACCATCGTCCTCATCGACCAGCGACCGGACCAGCGACCGGCCCAGCAGTCCGGAGCCGAGCCCTCCCTCCAGGTCATCTCCGCCGAAGACTACGACTCCGCCGGCAGCTAGCCTCCGGGTTAGGTTTTGCTCCTGCAGCCCCTGAGGATCAGCTTTGCCGACCGAAACCACCGCCGATTTGAAGCAACTCGCCGCCGATGTCCTGGCCCGCGCGCTGAAGGCTGGAGCCAGCGACGCGGAGACCGTCGTCTACGAGGGCGACGAGTTCTCCGCCAAGGTCCGCCTCGGCCAAGTCGAAACCCTCAAGGAGTCCGGTTCCCGAGCCATCGGCCTGCGCGTCTACATCGCCTCCGGGCTAGGTTCGTCGCCGGATCAACGCACCGCCAGCACCTCGTCCTCGGACTTTTCGTCCGAGAGCATCGATCGCCTGGTCTCCGGCGCGGTTACCCTGGCCCGCATCACCAGTGAAGACCCCTTCGCCGGCCTGCCCGAGCCCGAAGCCTTCGGCCAGCACCCGGCCGCCGGCCAGCACCTCTACTTCGAAGATGTAAACCTGCAACCGCCTTCAGCCCGCATCGAAATCGCGCGCGTCTGCGAGGCCGCCGCCCTGGCCTACGACCCGCGCATCCGCAACTCCGGCGGAGGCGACTTCGACGCCGCCACGGCGCACAAGGTCCTGATCAACTCGCGCGGCTTTGCCGGCGAGTTCCGCCGCTCCTACTGCGGCTTTTCCACGCAGCCCATCGCCCACGACGACGATGGCAACATGCAGCGCAACTACTGGTACTCCTCCGAGCGCACCACCCTGCTGCTGGAAGACGCCGTCAATGTCGGCCAGGAAGCTGCCCGCCGCACCCTGCGCAGGTTGGGTGCGCGGCGGGTCAAGACCCAGCGCGCTCCCGTGGTCTGTTCCCCGGAGGTAGCCCGCTCCATCATCGGCAACATCTTCGACGCCGCCAACGGCGACGCCATCTACCGCCATGCCTCCTTCTTCGCCGGCAAGCTCGGCGAGCGCGTCGCCGGCGACAATGTCACCGTCATCGACGACGGCACCCTGGTCTTCACCCGGCCAACCAATCCCAACCCAGCCCCCGGCGCCAACCGGAACACCGGCGACGCCGACGTTTACGAAGGCGGCGTCCAGCCCGGCATCCTCTCCGGCGACGACATCGGCATCCAGGTCGGCGGGTTCGGCACCGCGCCCTTCGACGGCGAAGGCCTGCCTACCCGCCGCACCGTGCTGGTGGAGAATGGCGTCCTCAAGAATTACGTGATGAATACCTACACCGCGCGCAAGCTGGGAATGGCATCCACCGGCAACGCCAGCCGTTCGTTGGCCTCCAACCCCGGCATCGGCGCCGGCAACTTCTTCCTCCAGCCCGGCACGCTCACGCCGAAACAGATCATCGGCGATGTGAAATCCGGCCTCTACGTCACGGAGACTATGGGCTTCGGCGTCAACCTCGTCACCGGNNGGCAACGACCTCGTCTTCCGCAGCGCCAGCGCCGCCCCCACGCTCCGCATCGACGGCATGACCATCGCGGGCAGCTGATTGCGAACTTCGTTGGTCCGGATGCTCTTTGCCGGGTAGACTAATCACTACGGCGTTAAGTGGGAGAGATCGACCGTGTTGCGAATTAATAAGCTCTTCATACCCCTGAAGTTACGCTATGCACGGCGTGTACTCCCATCGCAAGGCGTGCGCATTCTGGATATTGGCTGCGGAAATAATTCATGCACCATTACCAAGCGCTGGCTTCCTGGCTCTCATTACTCCGGTGCCGACATTCAGCGATACAACAACAGCGACGCCGACCTCGCCTCGATGGACGAGTTTTATCTTCTGGGCATCGATGGTTCCGGCTACGACGCAATTCCAACCCGCAGCTTCGATCTCATCCTTATTCATCACGTGCTGGAACACATGCCCAACCCGGCGCCCATCATCGCTCTTCTCTGCTCCAAACTGAAGCCGGGAGGACACATCTGGATTGCCTTTCCTTCCCTGCGAAGCCTCTCTCTACCTTCCGGCCACGGGACACTCCAGTTCTGCGATGACGACACTCACGTCTACCTTCCCGACGTCCGCGAAGTCTCAAACGTGCTCCTGGCCAATGACATCAAGATCCTGCACGCGGGCCGATCCAGAGATATTCCACGAACGTTGATCGGAGCCGCATTGCTGCCCTGGGCTCTGGTGAAAAAGCTCACGACAGGCAAGATGAGCGAAGGTTTGTGGCATATTCTCGGCTTCGAAGACCATGTGTTCGGTCAGCGCAAGCAGTCCGCCGTATCGTCCGCTCACTAAGGTCTTTCAAACACAGCGGCGGAGAGTATCGTGATTCCCGGGGACAGGTTGTCCTCGCAGTTTTGATCCAACCAGAATAGAAAAGTACATGCTCCCGACACGCGCTCTTCTCGTCGCTCTGGCTTTCGCCGCATCCGCCGGCACTTTCGCGCAGATTCCCGGCCAGACCTCCCCAACTCCTCCGGCCGCGCAGGTCACGCAGTCCGCGACCGGCTTCGACGCCACCCTCGGCGCGGAGACCATGCGCGTCACCGTCTGCGCGGACACCATCGTTCACGTAGTCACGCGCCCCCCAAACAGCGGCGACGCAAAGCCCGCGCAGCCCTGGCTGCTCGCCGACGCCTGCCCCGGCGCTCACTTTGACTTCACCCAGGACGCCAGGCGCGCGACGCTCAAGACCGCCGCGCTCACCGTCACGCTCGCGCTCGATCACGGCAACCTCACCTTCAGCACCGCGGCCGGTAAGACCTTCCTGCGCGAAGCCGGCAACGTTCCGCGCACCTACACGCCGGAAACCCTCAACGGGCAGCAGACCTACGGCATCGTCGATCGCTTCTCCCCCGACGCCGCCGAAGCCATCTACGGCCTCGGCCAACACCAGAGCGGCCTCTTCAACTATCGCGGCGCCACTGTCGAGCTCGGCCAGAACAACACCGACATCGCCATCCCCATGCTCGTGTCTACAAATGGCTATGGGCTGATGTGGAACACCGCCAGCCTCACCACCATGGACAACCGCTTCCCGCTCGAACTCAAGTTCTCGACCCTCGCCGGCGAAGGCGCGGACTACTTCGTCCTCTACGGCCCCGAGTTCGATGCGATCCTCCACGACTACCGCAACCTCACCGGCCACGTGCCCATGCTGCCGCGCTGGTCCTACGGCTTCATCCAGTCCAAAGACCGCTACACGTCGCTCGACGAAATCGACGACATCGCCACCCGCTACCGCGCCGAACACATCCCCCTCGACACCATCGTGCAGGACTGGTACTGGTGGCAGCACGAAGGCGACCCCATCTTCAACTCCAACTACCACGACGTCCCCGCCGATCTCGCGAAGCTCCACGCCCAGCACATCCACACCATGATCTCCACCTGGGGCCTGATGGACCCAGCCTCCGAAACCTACAAAAAGCTCGACGCCGCGCACCTGCTGCTCAAGGACGCCCACGTCTACGACGCCTCCGACCCGCACGCGCGCGACCTCTTCTGGCAGAACCTCGACGGCCCGCTCTTCGCGCAGGGCTGGGACTCCTTCTGGCTCGATTCCGCCGAACCCGAGGAGTACTCACCGCATCTCGGCGACGCCATCCTCGCCACGCGCACCATGGCCATCGGCAACGGCGCCGAATACACCAACGTCTATCCGTTCCTGCACAACCTCGGCATTCAGGAGAACTGGCGCAAGACCACCGACCGGAAGCGCGCTTTCCTGCTCACTCGCTCCAGCTTCCTCGGCTCGCAGCGCGTCGGCGGCACGGTCTGGTCCGGCGACGTCTACCAGAGCTTCTGGGCGCTCTCCCGCCAGGTTCCCGCGGGCCTCAACTACGCGCTCTCCGGCCTGCCCTACTGGACCACCGACATCGGCGGCTACCACCCCACCATGGACACCACCAGCGCCGACTACCAGGAACTCTACCTGCGCTGGTTCCAGTTCGGCACCTTCTGCCCCATCTTCCGCACCCACGGCCATCGCCCGCACAACGAGATGTGGAGCTACCCGCTGGTCGAGCCCGCGCTGCTCACCTACGACAAGCTCCGCTACCGCATGATGCCCTACCTCTACTCACTCGCCTGGCGCATCTCCAGCGACGACTACACCCTCATGCGCCCGCTGCCCATGGACTTCCGCGACGATCCGCTCACCTGGAACGACGGCACCCAGTTCATGTTCGGCCCAGCCCTTCTCGTCAACCCGGTCCTCGAAGCCGGAGCCACCAGCCGCCGCGTCTACCTTCCCCGCGTCTCTCCGGCTACCGACACCACCTGGTACGACTTCTGGACCGGCGAGAAGCTCACCGGCGGCCGGCATATCGAAGCCGCCGCGCCGCTCGAACGCATTCCGCTCTACGTGCGCGCGGGCTCCATCCTGCCCCTCGGCCCTGAGGAAGAGTATGCCGACGAGAAGCCCAATGGTCCCATCGAACTCCGCGTCTATCCCGGCGCGGACGGCGCCTTCACCCTCTACAACGACGAGGGCGACAACTATGACTACGAACGCGGCGCCCACTCCACCACCACCCTCACCTGGTCCGACGCCACCCGCACCCTCACCATCGCCGCCCGCCAGGGTAGCTACTCCAACATGCCGCGCGAAACCACCTTCCACATCGTCCTCGTCCGCCCCGCGCACGGCACCGGCGAAACCCCCATCAACACCCCCGACCAGACCATCACCTACACCGGCTCGGAGATGTCCGTAAAGATTCCGTAGCGACACCCCATCTACAATCCTCTTGTGGCCGCGCGTTTCGAGTTCGAGCATTCGCTAGCGTTTGCGCCAGACGATGCGCCCGAAATCCTGCGCTCCATCCCGACGCTCCCCGGCGTCTTCGCTCTCCACGGCACGCCCGCGCCCGAAGGTCAGCCGCCCGCCCAGCCATATCTCACCCGCGCCGCCGACCTGCGCCGCCGCATCACGCGCATCCTCGCGCCGCCCGACTCACAAAGCAAGCGCCTCAACCTCCGCTCGCGCGTCGCCCGCATCGACTACACCATTACCGGCAGCGAGTTCGAGTCGACCCTCACGCTCTACCACGCCTCCGCCGCCGCCTTCGGCTTGGACGAAGCGCGCAGACGGCTGAAACTACGCACGCCCTTCTTCCTGCGCTTCACCGCGGAGAATGACTACCCGCGCGTCTACTCCACCAACCGCCTCAGCAAACGCGCGCTGGCCAACTTCTACGGCCCGTTCCCCTCGCGCGCCGCCGCCGACCGCTACTGCGACGCCGTGCTTGACCTCTTCAAGCTGCGCCGCTGCGTCGAGGACCTTGTGCCCTATCCCGAACACCCCGGCTGCGTCTACGGCGAGATGAACAAGTGCCTCGCGCCTTGCAACCAGGCCTGCACGCCCGCCGGCGCCGCTGCCTATGCCGCCGAAGCTGCCGCCGTGCACGCCTTTTTCGACACCCATGGCGAATCCATGCTCGCGCGCCTTACCGCCGACCGCGAACGCGCCTCCGCCGAACTCGACTTCGAGCGGGCCGCTGAACTCCATGCCCAGTGGCAGAAGGTAAAAGCCGCCGCCGCGCTCGCCGACTCGCTCGTCCAGCCCATCCCGCGCCTCCGCGCCATCATCCTCCAGAAAGCCGTGGCCGCATCCCAAACCCCACACCCTGTCATCCTGAGTCAAGAAAAACCTGTCATCCTGAGTAACAACCCTGCCATCCTAAATAACGAAAAACCTGTCATCAATAACGAAAACACTGTCATCCTGAGCGAAGATGCGACGCCAGTCGCATCGGAGTCGAAGGACCTGCGTTTCGACGAGCCCGCAGCCGCCGTCTTCCTCATCCACTCCGGTTGCCTCACCGGCCCAGCGCGCCTCTCCGTGCTCGGCGTCCGAGCGGTCAAGGAGCAGACCTCCGTCGGCAGTTCCCTCTTCGCCCAACCCCTCATGCTCCAGGCCATCCCCNNTGTCATCCTGAGCGGAGATGCGACGGCAGTCGCATCGCAGTCGAAGGACCTGCGGTTGTCTTCGCAGGACTCGCTCACCCCCGCGCTCAGCCCCGAACTCCGCGCCGCCGCCCTCATCGCCGCTCTTGAAAGCGAAGCAACCGCGCACACCGACCTCGCCACGCTCTCGGACCACCTCTCGCTGCTCCGCCGCTGGTACTACCGCCCCGAGAAGCAGCGCGCCGGCGAAGTCTTTTTTCCAAGGGAAGATTCCGCCGGCCAAACGGCCTGGCCAATTCGCCGCATCCTCAACGGCGCCGCCCGCATATCCCTCGGCGACCCCAAACCCCTCGCGGAAACCGCTAAGACCCGCGTTTGAAGCGCCGCCGCACCCCACGGACAATATCTCGCACCAACAGAAACCAGAACGCGACCACTGTTGCGAACGCGGAAAGTGCCACTACTTTCTCGAACACGGTTGTTTCAATGAGGAGGTCGCACGGATTGAACGATACTGTGTAGGTTCCGTCTGGCTGCCGCTGCGCTGGGGGATCAGTGTAGTTCGGATGCGTCTGCTTCCACTCTCGGCAGGGCCGCTGTTCCTCTCGTGCTTGGTATGCAAGCACTCCGCACAGCGCGACTGACAAAACAAAGAAGATGATTGTGCGCCGCGAGATCATGCGCGCAATGATAGTCCCCAGACTGATGCGTCGCCGGAAAAACTGACGCTCCCACTGATACACTTCCCCCAGCGACCTAGTACCTCGAACCTAGTACCTCGCACCTGCCCTTATGATCGACCTCTGCTTCTCTATCCTCGCCTCTGACTTCGCCCACCTCGCCGACGAGGTTGCCGCGGCCGAGCGTGGCGGCGGCACCATCGTCCACGTCGACGTCATGGACGGCCACTTCGTCCCCAACATCACCTTCGGCCCGCCCATGGTCAAGGCGCTGCGCCCCATTACCAGGCTCCCGCTCGACTGCCACCTGATGATCGAGGACCCCGACGCCTTCATTCCCGCCTTCGCTGAGGCTGGCGCCAACCTGATCTCCGTGCAGCAGGAGGCATGCCGCCACCTGCACCGCACGCTCCAGCACATCGTCGAGCACAACTGCCTGCCCGGCGTCGTCATCAACCCCGCCACGCCGGTGGATACGCTCATTGAAATCCTGCCCATGGTGCACTACGTCCTGGTCATGAGCGTCAATCCCGGCTTCGGCGGCCAGCAGTTCCTCCCCTTCACCGTGGACAAGATCGCCTACCTCGCCGAATTGCGCGAGGCCATGGGCCTCAACTTCCGCATTGAAGTCGATGGCGGCATCGCTCACGATACCGTCGCCTCGGTAGTCAAAGCAGGAGCCGAGATGCTGGTTGCAGGCTCGGCCGTCTTCGACGGCGGCCACGCCGAACACAATGCCGCAGAGCTGCTGCGCATCGCCCGCGCCGCAGCCGCGGAAGTCTAACCTTTCCCTGCCGTTCTTTTGGCCTTGTCGCTCGACCGCAATCCGCAACCCCCTGAGATGCCCCGGCGGCCTCCCGCGCCCGCGCAAATCGCGGGATTGCACTAGAATAGGAGCCAGCCCGCACCCCGCCGAGTGCGCGCCGGCCGTAGGCGCCCAGCGCCCGGCAGATGGAGTTTTCCCGCATGATGCACAGCACCCTGAACCGCACTGAACCGCATTCCTTTTCCCCGGTCCGTTCCCGCTTCCCCGGCCTGCACCCTGCATTCGCNNCTGCTGGCGGCAACCATCGGCGTGCGCGCTCAGGACGCCGCCGGCCCAACCCCGGCCGCCGCTGCATCCGCGGACACCGCCGCCGCTCAATCCGCCCCGGCCGATTCATCGCCCGCCGCGTCCGCGCCTGCATCGGGCCAGGCCAAGCCGGACATCGCGATCAGCAATCAGAAGCCCACCAAGAAAGGCAAATCCGCGCCCGCTGACGACAAGAAGGCGGACAAGGTCGTCGCCTCCAAGGCCACCAAGAAGGTGGAGAAAACGGTCAAGAAGGACAATTCCCTGGTGGGAGTCGACGCCAGCCTCCCGGACAAGGCGCTCTACGACAAGGCCGAGGACGCCATCAAGCACGGACGCTTCGACGTCGGTCGCCTCGACCTCCAGGCGCTGCTGAATACCTACACCGAGTCCCAGTACATGATGCGCGCCAAGCTGGCCATCGCCGATAGCTGGTACCAGGAAGGCGGCCCCGCCGCCCTCACCCAGGCGGAGCAGGAGTATACCGACTTCATCACCTTCTTCCCCAATGCACCGGAAGCCGCTGAGGCCCAGATGCGCATCGGCGATATCTACTATCGCCAGATGGACAAGCCCGACCGCGATAACGTCAGCACCGTCAAAGCCGAAGGCGCCTACCGCCAGATGCTGCAACAGTTCCCCGACTCCGTTCTGGTGCCCCAGGCCAAACAGAAACTGCGCGAAGTGCAGGAGGCGCTGGCTTCCGGCGAGGCTGACGTCGCCGGGTTCTACGTCGGCCGCTCCAACCTCAGCGCTGCCATCGCCCGCTACCAGACGGTGGTGGATACCTACCCGCTTTATAGCCACATGGACGATGTGCTGATCGCTCTGGGCGACGCCTACGAAATCGAGGCCAAGTTCGTTCGCGTCCAGAGGCTCCCGGAGGCCGCCAGGGCCCAACTCGAAAGGCTCTTCGATGACCAGGCTTATTCCATGTACAGTAAGGTCGTAACGGAGCACTCCGCGGCGTCCCACGTCGAGGACGCTCGCGACCGCATCCTTGCCATGAATCGCTCCGTCCCCAAGCCCACCTCGGAACAGGCGGCGGCCAGTGAAGCGCTGGAGAACAGCCGCGGTCAATACACGCTCAGCAAGCGCGCAACCCTGCTCTTCCTCCACCAGGCAGACACTGTCCCCGCCGCGACCGTGGGCGACCCGCCACTGGAGGACGCCAAGCCCACCATAGCGCCTGCCATCTCCCGCCAAACCGTGGCCGACTACTACAGCGCCATGAATCCCGCCGCCGCGCCGCGCTCTGGAACACCCATACCCGCCGCGGCTGCATTGGCTGCCGGGGGCGCTGCCGCTCCGGCCGCTGCTTCGCCCACGCTCGAGGACGTGCCCAGCGTCACCGAAGCGACGCCGGCTGGCAGTTCGACCGGTTCGAGCGGCGGAACTTCGATGGGCATCGAGATCGTCCAGCCAACGCCTGGATCGGCGCCCGCCACCGCGCCCCTCACCGCTCCAGCCACACCCCCGGCCTTCCCCGGCACCGCAACTCCATCCCCTGAGGCCACACCGCCGGCCGCCACCCCAGCCGCCGCCCTTCCGCCCGCCGACGCCAATGGCGGGATCGGTCCGGTTGGCCCGCCCAATCAAGCGCCGCTGCCGCCGGTGGAAAGACCCGCCGTAGCCCCCAACGCCATCAACGACGTGACCCCCGGTTCGCAGCCGCCCGCGCAAACCGCGGCCGCCGACGGCAAGAATCCCAAGGCCCCTTGCGACAAATCCGACCAGTCCTGCAGCACCCACAAACCGAAGAAAGGCCTGGGCAAGCTCAACCCGTTTTAGATAACCCCAATTCGGCGCATCCTCAGTCTGAAGAAACGCGCCTCAGAGGTCGCTGAAAACTCGGGCTGCAGTCCTTCGGAGTGGCGGCGGGCTTCAGAGGCAACGGAAAAATCGCTCGCCGTCGTCTTTCGGATAAGCGCGGGGTTTTAGCCCCACGAATATATGGCCAAAACACAGAGGGCTTTAGCCCCGGGCCTTCCTCCTGCGCTGCCCCCTGCGATAATCTCCATCCCGGCGTTTCATTTCGGGAGCTTCGGGTTTAGTATTCAGGTCTGGATTTCTTCAGCAAGGCTCGGGTCTGCATATGGGACACAACCAGCCAATCCGCAACAGTACGCACAGCTCCCGCACGCCTCTGTCGGAGATCCCCGACAAGCTCTACTTCCGCATCGGCGAGGTCGCCCGGCTCTGCGAGGTTCCAGCCTACGTCCTGCGCTTCTGGGAGAGTGAGTTCCCCCAGTTGAAGCCCAACAAGGGTGGAACCGGCCAGCGCCTGTACCGCCGCCGCGACGTAGAGATGGCGCTGCGCGTCAAGAGTCTGTTGAAGGAGGAGGGCTACACCATTCCCGGCGCGCGCCAGTTGCTCCGGGCCGAGTTCCGGCTGAAGGAGCCGCAACTTTCCCTGCTTGAAACCGGCGTGCCCGGTTCCAGCGTTAAGCAGTTGCGCAACCTGCGCCGCGAGCTCCAGACCATCGCCGCCATGCTCGCCAAGCCCGTCGGCAAACCCGCCGCCACGCCGAGAGCCGCGGCCCACGCCGCCAAAGCCCCCGCCGTCCACGCCATGCGCAACCCCCGTCGCGCCTCCTCGCCGGCCCACCCCAAGACCTCCGAAATCCCCTTCGACTAGTCGAATCAGTCGGCCTTCAGGCCCATCCGCCATCCTCCGCGCTCTAATCGCGTGCTGAGCGACGAGCCGAGTTTGAGTTGAGATCCTCAAATTGATCGATGAGCACCTCTCCTTCGGGAAAGATGGCGCGAATCTGCAGATCGCCGCCGATTGCACGAACATAACTGCGCAGGGTGCTGATGTACATATCCGTCCGGCGCTCTACCTTGGAGACCGCGCCCTGCGAGACTTGAAGCACCTGCGCGAGCTGCGTCTGCGTCAGCTCGCGTGCCTCTCTCAATTCGTCCAGAGGCATCGCCTTGAGAGCCTCCTGCACCCGCTTTTCAACACGCGCGCGGCGCAACGGTTCCATCTTTTCGCGAAGTTCCTTGAAGTTTCGAGCCATTGTCTTTTCCTCCGCGGGATTACCCGTTACGGATGTTTGCTGCCGATCTCGTTCAAGTGCCGCTGGTAAATCTTGTCAGCCTTCGGAATGAATTCGTCATACCAATCCGGGCGCCCCGTCTTGTCTCCACCGATCAGGAGAATCGCAGTGCGCGTCGGATCAAAAGCGTAAAGCACCCGGTACGGTCGGCCTTGATGTTGCGATCGCAGCTCACGCATATTGTTGAATCGTGAACCGCATCCGCGTGCGGACGCTTCAGATAGATCCCTCGCTCCTCCAGCAGACGCACGGAAAAATCGACGCTTTCCTGCTCATCCGCATCGAGGTTGTTCCACCAGACTTCAAATTCGTGAGTGAAATCAACCTCGTACGCCATTGTTATATTATTCCATAAAGGTATTATTACTTCAAGGGAATATATCTTGTCGCACGGTCAGCCCGTTCGCCCGTGAATCACAGCATCGCTTTCCCCGTAGAATCGTTCTAGCCCGATGAGTCTCCCGCCCTTGCCCGCCGCGCAGTCCCCAACCTCGCGCGCCTCCGCCAAACAGCACACCGCAGGCTCCGCAGCCATCCTGCTGATGTGCAGCGCCATTGCCTCTGGCTTGCTTGGTCTGGTCCGCATCAAGGTCATCAACCAACTCTGGGGCGCCGGTCCCGAGCAGGACGCCTACCAGGCCGCCTTCAAGCTTCCCGACCTGCTCGCCTACTTCCTCATCGGCGGTGCAGCCTCCATCTCGCTCATCACTATCCTCAACCGCTATCGCGAGCGTGGCAGCGAAGACGGCGGCGACCGCGCGCTCTCGGTCATCCTCACCACCATGCTGGTCGTGCTCGGCGGCGGCATTCTGCTTGGCGAAATCTTCGCGCCGCAGTTTCTCCTGCTCGCTAACAAGGGTTTCCGCGCGCATCCCGAAACCCTCGCCCTCTGCGTCCACATGACGCGCATCATCCTGCCCGCGCAGCTTTTCTTCTTCGTCGGCAGCGTTATGGGCTCACGCCTGCAGGTGCGAAAGATCTTTATTTACCAGGCCTTCGCCCCGCTCATCTACAACTCCGGAATCATCCTCGGCGCGCTGCTGTTTCACCGCCAGCTTGGCGTCTCCTCGCTCGCCTATGGCGTCCTCGTCGGGATGTTCCTCGGCTTTGGCCTGCTCAACTCCTTCGGTGCATTCCGCACCGGCCTGCATTTCCGCCCCATCCTGGGCTTCCGCGACCCCGCTTTTCTGGAGTGGCTCAAGCTCTCTCTCCCGCTCATGATCGGCGTCTCGCTGGTCATGTTCGATGGCTACTTCCTCAACTACTTCGCTTCTGTCCGCGAGGGAGGCATCACCCTCATCAGCAACGCCAAGCTGCTCTTCAACGCGCCCTTCAACGTCATCGGCCCCGCCGCCGGAGCCGCCTCGCTGCCCTTCTTCGCCTCGCTCTTCCAGCAGAATCGCGCCCACGATTTCTCCGCTTCGGTCTCCCGCGCCGTTTCGCGTCTCTTCTGCGTCGGCATGATCGTCTCCGCCTGGATGATCGCCCTCGGCCCCTGGCTGATGGATCTCTTCCGCGGTGGCAAGTTCCACCGCTCCGACGCCGCCGCCACCACGCAGCTCTTCGTCATCCTCGCCGGCACGCTCGCTCTCTGGGCGGTCCAGGGAATCTACGCCCGCGCCTTCTACGCCGCCAGCGACACCAAGACTCCCGCTATCACCGGCACGCTCATCACCGTGCTCTCCGCGCCCATGTACTGGGCGCTCTTCCACGCGCTTGGCCTGCGCGGCCTCGCCATCGCATCCGACATCGGCATCTTCGTCCAGACCGCGTCGCTCGCCATCCTGCTCCATCGCAAGCGCCTGGTCTCCTTCGCCCACCTCGAATACGCCGAACTCGCCCGCGCCCTGCTCGCCGCCGTCATCGCCTACGCCGCTGCTGCCGTGGCCGCGCACTTCCTGCCGCCCGTCTCCACCCACCCGCGCGACCTCCTCACCATCGCCGCCGCCAGCCTTGCCTGGGCCGCCGCCGCCGCGCTCACCCTGCTCGCCACCGGCTCCAAACTCCCCCGCCAAATCCTCCGCCGCCGCTAACCTCATCCGCAAACGCAGCAAGGCCGCCCCGAAGGACGGCCTCGCTTCATCTTTGCTTTCATCCGCTAGTTGAAGATGGCCCCAATCGTTATGTTGGAATTAGGAACACCGTTGACAGGGGCGAACGAGACGACGCAATAGTTCGGGCCAGCAGCCGTGTAGTAAGGCGCCGAAGTCAACGGCGTGCCAGTCGACGTGCTGGGAGTGCAGTTGTAAGACCACCCTCCAAAGTTGCCCCCTTGAGCTTCCAGGACGACGGCGGGCCCAGTGATCACTTGAGTCGTCGCATTTTGAGTGAGCGGATACGTCGCCGTGCATACCGAGCCTCCTGTGCCAGTCCAACCAGGACCGCAATGAATAACATTCGCGGTGCCGGTAGCCGAAGCCGCTGTCACCACCCAGTTGGTGGTATTTAGGCCTTCGTTGTAGATGGTCAGCGTCGCCAGCAACGCATACGCCTGCGTCCCCGGTATGCATGTCCCCGGAGTCGGCGGGTCGCCATTGGGATTGGGCAGAGCCAGCGGGCAGTTGAACGTCGCCGACGCAGTCTGTATCGTCCCGTCGCTGCCGGTCGCTTCCGCAATAATGTTCGCGCTACCTGACCCAAACGCGGTCACCAGCCCGGCCGTCGCGCCCGCATTGCCACCGGAGTTCGTGTCCACCGGGAACACACTGGGCACGTCCGAGATCCAACTCACCGTCGGCGAATTGGTCAGGTCCCTCACGTACGGTGCCGTCGAAAATGTTCCAATCGCCAGAAATTGCCCGGTATCCTGCAGATTGCCCACCGTAATCGCACTCGGAATAATCGTCAGCGAGAGCAGCGGCTCCGGCGGAGCAGTCAGCGATACCGAAATCGCCGCGCTTCCCGAAACCACTGTGCCGTCCGTGTTCGTCAGCTGCGCCGTAATGGCGGTCGAGCCCACGCCCACACCCGTAGCCAACCCGGTCGCGCTCACCGTAGCCACAGTCGGAATGCTGGAACTCCATGTGATCTGGCTCGAGTTGGTAACGTTCGTCTGCAGGCCCGTAGTCCCGGAAGTTCCCAGTGCAATAAACTGGCCCGTTTGACCCGATGCCGACAGCGCCTGCAACGCCGGTGTGATCGTCACTGCGGTGTACTTCTCCGTGGTGCCGCCCGACACCGTGAACGTCGCGTACCCCGCCACCACGCTCCCGTTCGCCGAGTAGAGAGCCGCGATCGTAGCCGATCCCTGACCCACCGCCGTGGCCAGCCCGGTCGTGGCCCCAACCGTGGCAATCGCGCTGCTGCTTGAACTCCAAGCCACGTCACCGCTCAGGTTCACCGTCGCTCCCGACGAGGTCGTTCCGATGGCGATGAATTGGCTGGTCTGCGTTGGAGCCGCAACCGTCTGCGAGCCCGGAATCACCGCCAGCGAAACGATCGAGCCCCCGGCTGAGCCGCCGCCCGTAGCCGCAACCGCAAGCGTCGCGCTGGACGCAACCGGCCCCGCGAACCCCGCCGCGCTGGCCGTAATCGTCGTCGTGCCCGCGCCCACCGCCGTCGCCATCCCCGTAGCGCCGATGGTCGCCACCGCCGGCGTGCTGGAGCTCCAGGTCACTCCGTCGGTGATGTTCTGCGTCGATGCATGGCCCGCATTGCCATAGGTCCCCGTGGCGCTGAATTGCGCCGTCTGGCCGACCGTCAGGGTCTGACTTGTAGGCGAAACCACAACCGAATCCAGCCCCTGCGGATTGCCGCAACCGGCAAGCGCGCCAACCAGGCCGAAGGCCAAAAGCCCCGCAACACCACAGCGAACGAACATGTGAGTCTCCTGACGTTGCCGGCATCGGCCCAGCTTCGCCGGGCTTCGCCTTCTGGCCCGGCAGCTTCCGGCTCCCGGGGTCCGATGCTTCGTATCGATCTGGTTAAGCAAGCGGATACCCATTCCCGCTTTCCCCGTTTCTCTTTGGAATCAATCAGTTCCGCGCCGGCTACCGCCCGCGGGTGTCTTCGCTCGTATACAGGGCGGCCGGGAAAGACAAAGCGAGTATACAGGCACTCAATCCCCCTCCACCGGACGGGGTACCGACTTCGGCAAGCCCCGCATCCCAGCCTGGCCGCCGTCGCCTGGCACACACCGGCCCCGGTACTGTATGCTCGTCTCCACCAGTTCGGAAACAGCTCGTCCCATGGAGGCCCCGTGGCTCGCTATTCCCGGCGTGATTTCCTCAAATCCTCGCTCGTCGCCGGCGCGCTCGCAACCACCGGAACCTTGCCCCTGCTCGCGGACGGCGCCAAAGCCACCGACTGGGTTACCCTCGGCAAGTCGGGCGTCAAGGTCACTCGCCTCGCCTTCGGCACCGGCAGTCACGGCGGAGCCGTCCAGCGGCAGCTCGGCCAGGACGGCTTCAACGCGCTCGTCCGCCACGCCTACTCGAGCGGCATCCGCTTCTTTGAAACCTCTGACACCTACGGCGGCATGCACCGCATGCTCGGCATCGCCCTCCAAGGCATTCCCCGCGACTCCTATCGCATCATGTCCAAGGTCACCACCGACGCCGGCGATCCCCAACAGCGCTTCGACGACCTCCGCCGCCAGATCAACTCCGACTACTTCGACATCATGCTGATGCACGTCCAACAGACCGCCACCTGGCCCACTGACTCCGCTCGCTGGCAGGACGCCATCCTCGAAGCGCAGCAGAAGAAGATCATCCTCAGCCGCGGCGCCTCCGTCCACGGTCTGCCCGCGCTCCGCCAGGTCCCCCAGAACAAATGGCTGCAGGTGGCCATGATCCGCATGAACCACAAAGGCACCCGCATGGACAGCGAAGACAACGACTGGGATGCCACCGGCAACGTCCCCGAGGTAGTCACCCACGTCCAGCAGGCCCGCGCCAACGGCCTCGGCGTCATCAGCATGAAGCTGATCGGCGAGGGCGTCTTCAGCCACGAAGACCGCCAGAAAGCCATGCGCTTCGCCTTCCACAACGCCGGCGTCGATAGCGTCACCGTCGGCTACAAATCCCCCGCCGAAGTCGACGAAGCCATCGACAACCTCAACGCCGCCCTGGCTTGATTTGAGCGCAGTATCACCCGAACCTTGGACCCCTAACCTAGCCGGGTGCCCCACATCTCGATTTTGAGATGTGGGTTCCAACCTCCAACCCTCAACTGACAACTGACAACTGACAACTGCGAAGCTAGCCCTTCGCGTCCGTATACTCCTCGTGCCACGCCGTCTGGATCGCTTCCAGAACCCCTTCATTCGACTTCGCCGGATCGCCCACAAATCCCGGCAGTTGCACCACCCACTTATGCAGGTCGGTAAACCGCACTGTGTATGGGTCGGTGTCGGGGAACGTCTCCTGAAGCAAAATCCCAATCTCCTCTGTGTCCGTCCAATCCAGCTCGCGTGGCATGTTCGCCTCCTCGTCTTCCAGTACCTCTATCGCTCTTCAAAGAGACTACAAGAATTAACGGCAATAAGAGGCCACTCCTCCCGAACGGCGACATCGTTCCCAGACGGCATTCATCCCACCCAAACGTCGTCATTCTGACTCGCAGAGTCAGAATCTCCGTCGTTGTCTTTCCTCTTTTCCCGCACCTCTTCAGCCCCTGGAAACATGCTCATCCCAACTCTCACCGAGACCTGATGCGTTTCCCAGCAACCCTCGCCGGCGCTTCCACAGCCGTTCGTTTCCCTTCAACCTTCCCCTCCGCATCCGCCAGCCCGGAGATCGCCTCCCGCAGCTTGGCCAGACTCACCTGCAGGTCGTAGACGTGCTTCCTGCTCTGCTCCTGCTCCTCTTCAATCTGCCCCTTCAGCTCATCGGCAATGTCGGGAAACTGCCGAGCCAGCGTGCGCTTCAACGCCGTCACCCGATCGTCCACCGCCCCCAACGCAATCGCCTGATCGCCCACCGCCTGCACCATTGTGTTCAGAACATCCTTCATGCTCGCCTCCGGCGAATCGTCTTGGCGGACGGCAACAACTAAACCCCATGCGCCTTATCCAACCTCTTCCTGAAATTCTTCGCCCACCCCTTGAACGCAGCATCGATATCGCCCCACTTCTGGAACGCCCTTAGCCCGCTGAAAAACCGCCGCCCACTTTTCTGCGTCATAAACGCCATCTCCACCTCGCCCGAAGTCGAATCCACCATCTCGCCTTCAACCGACACCCGGCCCACGCTCAGCCTCGGTACCAGCAACCCCGTCCCCAGAGGAGTCGCCCCATACATCGCCGCCTCCTCCGCTCCCGATGCCACCATGTTCCTCTTGTTGCCGTTCGGCTGCACGTTCGTGATTGCGAATCGCAGCTCCATCACCCCCGGCCCGGGCGCGCTCGCCAGCCTGTAACCTCCCTCCGCAAGTTCGTCCTTCATCGCCTTCGTGAAGCACTCCGACAACTTGTGCAGCTCTGCCGGAGGAATCTCCCGCCGCCTGGCCTCGCGCAGCAGATAAACCCGCACCGGCTTCACCCAGAACGTGTGCGACTGCCTCATCACCTCATGCGTCCTGAAGTAGATCAGCCAATCCCCGTTCCCCGGATCGGGATGCAGCTCCGAGTACATGGGCCCCAGAAACCCCGACTCGTGCCGGTACAGCTTGCCTTGGTTCTTCGTCACGGTGGCCGCCTGCACGGTCGCGCCCATTGCCAGCGAACCAGCCAGCAGGCTCAGCCCCGCGACGCGCAAAGACATTCCACCCCAGCGGCCAAAACTCCACCTCCGGCACATGAGGTCAAGCTTCCGGCCGTCCGACTTGGAAGAATCCAGCGCGTACGCATCTGCGATCATGGGAAACCTTTCCTTGCCTCGTAAAACATCTCCTGCGCCAGATAGCCCCAACTACGCCTGGTGCGCCTTATCCAATCTCTTCCTGAAGTTCTTCGCCCACCCCTTGAACGCCGCGTCGATATCGCCCCACTTCTGATACGCCTTCAGCCCGCTGAAGAATCGCCGCCCGCTCTTGCTGGTCATAAACGCCATCTCCAACTCGCCCGACTGCGAATCCACCATCTCGCCTTCGATCGAAACGCTGCCCACGCTCAGCCGCGGCATCAGCATGGTCGCGCCCGGCGGAGTCGTCCCATACAACGCAACATCCGCGGCCCCCGTCACGACCATATTCTTCCCGCCGCCGTTGGGCTTCACGTTCGTAATGGCAAATCGCAGCACCACTACACCCGGCCCGGGCTCGGTCACAAGCTTGTAGTGTCCGGCCGTCAACTCGCCCGTCACAGCCTTGGTGAAGTACTCCGACAACTTGTCCAGTTGCTTCGGATCGATGTTCCGCTTCTCCGCCTCGGGAACCAGGAAAACCTGCACCGGCTGAATCAGAAACGCCTGCGCATTGCGCAACGCGTCTTCCGTCTTGAAGTAGGTCAGCCAGTCGCCGTTGCCCGGATCGGGCACAAGCTTCTCATACGAGTCGCCCAGAAATCCGGACTCGTGGTCGATCAGTTTTTCCTGATGCTTGGTCGGATCCTGCGCCCGCACAGCGACGGCGCCAGCCAGCAGCGAACCCGCCAGCAGCCCAAGCCCCGCGCAACGCAAATACCCCGCTCCGCGGAACAGACGAAATCCCCGCCGCAGACCAACCGCGCGCCTCAGACCTGCCTGCATTTTTTTGATGGGAAGGTGTCCAACACGTACCGTGGCGTTCATGCGTAACCTCCCGCCGCAGACGGAGGAACCGCTCGGCCAGATACTCATGAGATGCATCGCCGGCCCCAGCCAACATCCCACTTTCTCGAAAACTACGTCCTAAGGCGCCCGGTAAACCAGTTTCTGCCGCATCTCCCGCGGTCGCGCCGGACAACTGACAACTGACAACTGACAACTGACAACTGACAACTGACAACTAGACCCTAGCTTCCCGGCCCGTGCGCGGGCTTGCCTTCCTGGACGTAGTTCCGGTTCCACTTGGGAATCTCGACCACGTAAGCGCCCGGCTTCTCGATCACCGCCTGGCAGCCCAGTCGCGAGTTCAGCTCGATGCCCGCCGCCGTCTCCAGCCGGTCGAGTTCCTTGTCCTCCGGCTCGCCCAGGCCCGCGGCGCCTTCCTTCACGTGCAGGTGGCAGGTGGTGCAGGCGCACACCCCGCCGCACGCATGGTCCAGGAAGATGTTGAAATTCTGGGCAACGTCCAGCAGCGACATCGGCTCGCCGTGGCCCTGGTACGGCATGGAGTCGAACTCGAACTCCACCGTTCTGCCCTCCGGCAGAAACGTGACTCGCACCATCCCCTCCGCGGGCGGCTTCGACAAATCGACTTCAGGACAATCAACAGCGTGCGCAGCCATAAGCTCCATTCTAAACTTTGCCACCAGGACCAACCACGGATCGCACGGATAACAACAGATCAATCCAAATCGTTCTTAATCCGTGTTCATCCGTGTGATCCGTGGTCGCCTTTGTCTTCGTCTTCTTCGAACTCCGCCTTCGCAAACGGATGCGGCGCGGTCGGGGCCTCGCCCAGGTTCGCACCGGCGGCCTGCATCGTCTGGCCCTTCATTGCGCCCATCACTTCTGTATCCATCATCAGCTCGGCAAACCGCCGCGTGGCCTTGTCCAGCCGCTCGATTCCAGCGCGAATCACCTTGTAACTCCCGCCCGCGACCGACCCGGTCAGTTGTTGGATGCCTGCTTCGATGGCCTCAACCTCGTCCGCCGTCAACATCGTCCACGCGGCGTGCTTCTTGCCTTTCTCCACGGCGGAAAGGATCGTCTCCGCCTCGTTCTTCGCCTCGATCAACTGCCGCGCCTCGATGTCCTCCTCCGCGTGGTCGAACGACGCCAGGATCATCGACTCCACCTGCTCATCGGTCAGCCCGTAGGTCGGCTTCACCTCGATGTCCGCCTCTTTGCCGCTGCGCTGCTCCCGCGCGCTGACGTGCAGAATGCCGTTCGCGTCGATCAGGAACTTCACCTCGATGCGCGGCAGTCCAGCCATCATCGGCGGAATGCCCTTCAGGTCGAACCGGGCCAGCGACCGGCAGTCCTTCGCCAGTTCGCGCTCGCCCTGCAGCACGTGGATGGCGACATTGGTCTGCCCGTCGACGCCGGTAGTGAAGTGCTCGGTCGCGCTGGCCGGGATGGTCGAGTTGCGGTCGATGATCTTCGCCACCACTCCGCCCAGCGCCTCGATGCCCAGCGACAAGGGCGTCACGTCCAGCAGCAGCAGGTCCTCAGTCGCGGCCGAACCGCCGGCCAATATCTGCGCCTGCACCGCGGCGCCCAGCGCCACCACCTCGTCGGGATTCAGCTCCGTATGCGGCTTCCTGCCTCGCGCGCTCAGGCTGAACAGCTCGTCCACCAGTGCGCGCACCGCCGGGATGCGCGTGGAGCCGCCGACCAGGACCACCTCGTCGATCTGCTCCGGCTTCACGCCTGCGTCCTTCATCGCCTGGCGAACCGGTCCGGCGGTCCGCGCGATCACTCCGGAGGCCAGTTCGTCGAACTGAGCGCGCGTCATCTCCCGCGCGTAGCGCCTTCCATTGGGCAGCACCACGTCGATCTTCGCCGAGCCGGCGTCGGACAGTGCGATCTTCGCCTCGATCACAGCCTTGCGCACCGCCTGCACGAACTCGCCGCTCGGCTGGCTCGCCAGATCGCCGGCGCCCAATTCCGCGTCGCCCGCGATATCGTCCAGCGCAATCGCAATCAGCAGGTTGTCGATATCGTCGCCGCCAAGGTGCGTGTCGCCGCCGGTTGCGACCACCTCGAAGATGCCCTCGTGCAGCTTCAGAATGGAGATGTCGAACGTTCCGCCGCCAAAGTCGTACACCGCGATAAGGCCATCGCGGTCCTTGTCCAGCCCGTACGCAAGCGCAGCCGCAGTGGGTTCGTTCACCAGCCGCAGCACGTCGAGCCCGGCGATCCGGCCTGCGTCCTTGGTCGCCTGCCGCTGCGCGTCGTTGAAGTACGCGGGAACCGTGATCACCGCTTTGGTCACCGGCGCTCCCAAAAAGCGCTCTGCGTTTTTCTTCAACTGCAGCAAAATGTATGCCGAGACTTCAGGCGGCGTTAGCTGCAACCCGCCAACCTCCAGCTTGACCACGTCGCCCGGCTGGATGCCCTGCGCCAGTTTGAATGGAAACAGCTTCAGCTCTTCCTGAACATCCTCGACCGCGCGTCCCATCAGCCGCTTGGCCGAATAGACAGCGCTGGAGGCATCGGTCAGCAGCGTAGCCCGCGCCGCATTGCCCACCACGAACCCGTGCTCCTGATCGAACGCAACCACGGAGGGAACCAGCCGATCGCCGTCCTCACCCGGGATGATGGTCGGCTGATCGCCCTCGAGGAACGCCACCAGCGAATTGGTCGTCCCCAGGTCGATCCCGACCACTCGTGCTGCTGTCTCATCCGCCATGCGGTTCCGTCTCCCTCAATCCTTCCGCCAGATTCAACCCGCCCACAAGGTTGGATGATATCGACCCGTAAACGGTTCTGCCCGCGCGCAAATCACCGCGTTTGCCAGGTGACGGCGGCGGCAGGATGGCGAAAGCGTCGTGCCAGGGCAGTCTGTTGCCGGAGTTCGTCGACCGCGCTGAAGATCGCAAGATCGCAAGTCCGCGGCTAGGGCCGGCGATCGCGGCATTTTGGTTCCAGATTGGGTCAGGGCCAAGTCTTCCACGGCGCCTTGCCCTCGCTCCAGATTTCGTTCAGATACTGGTACTCGCGGTAGGTGTCCATGGCGAAGAAGAATCCGTCGTGCTTGTACGCGACCAACTGGCCCTCGCGCGCGAGCCGCTCCATGGGGCCTCTCTCAAAGGTGATGGAGTCGTCGTTCTCGATGTAGTCGAACACCTTGCGGTTGCACACGAAGTATCCGGCGCTGATCCATCCATCGAGCTGCGGCTTTTCGAAGAAGCTTTCCACGCGATCGTCGCCGGCGATTTCGAGAATGCCGAAACGCGACGAGGGACGGACGGAGGTGACGGTCATCAGTTTTCCGTGCGCCCGGTGGAACTCGACGACCTTGTTGATGTCCACGTCGCACAGACCGTCGCCGTAGGTCAGCAGGAAGGTGTCGTCGCCGACATACTTGGCGATGCGCTTGATGCGGCCGCCGGTCATGGTCTCTTCGCCGGTGTCGGCCAGGGTGACCTGGAAGTTGCTCTCGCCGTGCGCTCCGTGGTAACTGATCTCATGCCGGGCCCCCAGGACGATGGTGCAGTCGCTGTTCATCGCTTCGTAGTTGAGGAAGTACTCCTTGATGTAGTTGCCGCGATAACCCAGGCAAAGCACGAATTGGTCGTGGCCGAAGTGGGCGTAGCGCTTCATAATGTGCCACAGCACAGGCTTGCCGCCGACCTCAACCATGGGCTTGGGGCGGTACTCGGTCTCCTCGCGCATGCGTGTTCCCTTGCCGCCGCACAGAATGACAACTTTCATCAGTTGGCCGTCCTCTTGGATTCTGAAATGCGCTGCGCTAAGCAGTGTTTGGTAAATCGAATTGAGCTCGTTTCGTTACCTTCATTCCGGCTTGTCAAAGAATTCTTCTCCGAAGTACTGGCGCTCGACCAGAAGGCAGAAGATGTGTTCGAGAGCGAGATGCGACTCCTGGATGTTCATGGTGATGCTCGAGGGGACGATGACGTTGATGTCGGAGAGCGCCTTCATCACCCCTCCGTCATTGCCCAGGTAGCTCACCGTATGGATGCCCATGGCGCGCGCGAGTTTGAGCGCCTTGATGCAGTTTTTGGAGTTGCCGCTGGTCGAGATGGCCAGCAGTACGTCTCCCTTGATGCCCAGTGCCTCGACTTGCCGTTCGAAGACATTCTCATAGCCGTAGTCGTTTCCTATCGCAGTCATGATGCTGGTATCCGTGGTGAGGGCGACGGCCCGGAGGGCGGGACGGTTGAGCACCAGGCGCGAAACGAACTCGGCGACCAGGTGCTGCGCGTCCGCGGCCGAGCCTCCATTGCCGCAGACCATCAGCTTGCGACCGGCCTTCAAGGCATCCGCGGTGACGCGGGCGGCTTCCACGACGGCGGCGTGGATTCGCTCATCGTGGAGCACCCGGGTAATGGTCGCGACCGACTGGCTAAGCTGCTTCTTGACCAGATCTTTGATGGCTTGCTCCTGAGTGCGCACCCTATAACGGCGGCTTAGCCGGCTAGCCGGCGGTCTTCGCCACGACGCTGGCTGGCGCCTCCGACCTGGGCAACGCGGGGGGATATTCGAAGTTGATGCGATCAAGCTCTACGGCATAGGGGCGCTTCTGCACCTGAGTGTAAATGGAGCCTACGTACTCGCCCAGCACACCCAGGAAAACAAGTTGCAGCGAGGAGATGAAGAACACTCCAATCAACATCGGCGCAAGGCCAAAGCTGAAGGTGGACCAAAACATGAGTTTGAGGATGAAATAGGCCATGGCCACCAGGAACGAAAGACTCGCCCCAATGAACCCGGCAAGGGCCGCCAGCCGCAGCGGGACTTTCGAGTTGCTGATGATGCCGAGCATACCAATGTCGTACAGGGTGTACCAGTTGTTCTTGGTGGCCCCAAATTTGCGGGCGGGCTGATCGTAGGGGAGTTTGACGGTAGGCAGCCCGATCTCGGCAATCATCCCGCGAAAGTACGGGTAGGGATCGTCGAAGGAGCGGACCAGCTCGACCACCTTGCGGTCGTAGAGGCCAAAACCGGTGTAGTTCTGAATCGTTTCGGTGGAAGACAGGCGGTCAACCAGCCGGTAGTACTGCTTGCGCAGCCAGAACATCAGCGAATGTTCCTCGCTGCTGCGCTTGATGCCCAACACGCAATAGGCGCCGTTCTCCCACTCGCGAATCATGTCCTCAATCATCGGGGGCGGGTCCTGGAGGTCGGCGACAATGCCGATGACAGCATCGCCGCGACACTGGAAGAGGCCATGCATTGGAGAGCGGACGTGGCCGAAGTTCCGCGAGTTGACGATGATTTTGACGTTCTTGTCCTCCGCCGCGATCGCCTTCAGGATGGCGACGGTATTGTCCGTCGACGAATTGTCGATGAAGACGTGTTCATACTCATACTTGCCGATCCGGGCCATCACTTCGCGAACCTGGTTGTAGACGCTGAAGACATTGGCCTCTTCGTTGTAGCAGGGCGTCATGATGGAAATCGTCTTCGTGCTCAAGCCCACTTGCAACTCCTGAACGACTTACTGGAAGTCAAGCGTAAGTGCAGTTTACCCCGCAGCCTTCGTGCGGAAGGTGATTTTCTTGTGGCCGACAAAACTGTAGATGCTGGATGCCCCCATGACGACCGCTCCGGCGATGTAACCGGCCATCGCATTGCCAGTGGCAACGGAGTGCAGCAACGCCAGAGGGCGCCCGCTGAGATGCCGTTCCAGCGAGCCAACATACAAGTGAAGCCGGGCGGCGTGGCTGTGGATCGTCGACTGAAGAAAACGGGTGAGTGCGGAGAGTACGACCAGGCCGGGGACCATACTGCTGCCATAGACGGCGCAGCACTTGAGCCACTCGCGGAGATAGTTGCCCTTGGTCCGGAAGACGAAGAACTTGTAGCCAAGATAGGCAACGGTAATGGCCAGCGGCGCGGCGAGTACCGATACCAGAACAACCGTGAGGTACAGCCAGCGAACCGGCAGCACGGCGTCAAGGGATGCCAGCAGGATCACGTAAACAGCGTATCCAAACAGGGTATTGAATACTCCGACGCAGAGGTAACGAACAAACTGCCCCGCGGGAAAAAGATCGACCACGCGCTGCAGCCGTCGCCGGGGAACGAACGGGGCCAGCGGGATGGGGACCACGGGCGGATGCGCGGGATGGATCTCGCGGCCGGCGGAGGAAGGTTGGGTCATGGGTTCGCCTCGCGGGCGCGACTCTGCATCCAGTCGCGGCAAACGCCTGGCGCGGGGCACCGATATCCCCATCCCCATTCCGACGACGGAAGGGATATCGGCAATCCATTTCGAGGCTCAAGAGTACGGCGGTGTGCAGCGGCCACAGCAGCAGTTTACAGGGCGCGGGCGGTTGCACGGTCCGCCTGCAAACGGATGCAACTCATGGCCTCGGCGATACAGGGGATTCGACGCCGAAAGAGCATTAGTTTGCCTACGTAGTGCAAGTTCTTGCACATTGTGGCATCTAGCAGGCAGAGGAAGAGCGGCTCTTACATGAAAGGAATAGGCTTACGATGGCAACTCCAAAGATGACTTCGGCCATCAAAGTGCACATTAGATAATTGTAATTTCTTGCATAAAGGGATCCCCATGAAGATGCGTCTTTCCCTCCTCGCCCTAATCACCTGCCTCGGCGTTTCTCTTACGGCCCACGCTTCCGACATCACCTTCGACATAACCGACGGCACCTTCTCGCCGTCCGGGACTTTCTCCGGCTGGTTTCTAATCAACTCCACTACTCCCTATTTAATCGATGAGGCGTCGATCACTGCAACGGCTCCCGGCGGTGGCACGACCTACACCTTCACTGAAACTGCAAATGACTCGTCCGTTCCAGGCCTTGCGTACTTATATGATGCCGGCGGGGATACTTTCACGCTGGCCATTGACGGCGACCAAGGGTTCTGGGCGATAAACACCCTCGCCATCTTCGGTTCAAGCGACACGGAACTCACGATCGCGACAGGTGCACGGTTCGACGCGACAGGTGCAACCATCACGCCCGCGCCCGCAACCATCCCTGAACCATCGTCGCTCATTCTGCTCGGCACAGGTGCGCTCGGATTGGCCGGCACATTCCACCGCCGCTTCCTGAATACCTAGGCCTGCCAGTCCATCTGTCCGTCAGACGCCCCTTAGCGGGCGGGCGGTGGACTACATCTGACACCCTCTCCAAAACGGGTGAAGGCTCCGCGCCGCAATATGTTTAGAAACAAGACGATCCCCCGCTCTTTGCGGCCGCGTCCGGCGACATAGTCATAATTAGGCCAAACTTCCCCGGTATCCGCCTCCGATTCTAAAACAAGTCAATCCGCTGCCGTCCTTCGCCGGGTGCCCCAGCGCGCGCGCGCTCCATGCGGTTCCATCGCATGAGTGATCATGGCGTTCGCAATCATTGCCTTCTTGCGAGGACATACGATCTTGTCTGCAACTCTCATCGGCGTGCGTGCACCGCGGAAGCTACACGCGGCGGCGCGGCAGTCCCTGACGCCCTCTTGGGGCGCCACAGGCCTACCCGATCAGAGAGGGGAACTCCGTCCGGCTCATAGTTCTTCCTGATGTAGTCACAGAGAGGGAAGTAGATCCGCATCTGGCGTTTTGGGGAAGCCCAGTGAATGCCATACCAGGTACGGAACGATGGGTCATCGCCCTCCCTGAAGAATGTGTAGCACGATGACTCCCGGTCACGCGCGAGTATGAGCTTGCGTTCAGGATGGGCTTCGAGCCAACGGATAATGGAATCAACCTGCGAAGGCACGATGGCGGGCTCAGTGCCGAAGAAATACCCATAGTCGACCTTCCCCGAGTCATCGGCGAAGCCGTCTACGGTAAAGCCCAGGGGCGCGTTCACGATAGCGCCATCCGGCAAGACCGGATCGGCCTCCTGGTTGCTGAGGTTCCGGGCTACCTTGGCTTCGATCGATGCTCGATGTGCGTCGCGATGCAGCATGTGGAAGAGGAGCGCGGTCGTCCGGTAGGGGACCGCGGATTGCCGGGCAGGGTCGAACAATCGTCGTTCCGCCTGTTCGCGGACTACAGGAAAATCGCTGCGGAATTGAGACGAGGCGGCCCCATAGAGGAACGCGAGCCCGCCAAGCAGAAAGACGCGGGGATATCTGCCAAGTGCGAGGGCTGCGATGATCAGGGCAGAAAATGCGCCGAGCTGCATGTGGCCCGGGTCCGCTCGTCCAAAGCCGGAGGGCAAGCTGAACAGGCAGATGCAAAGAAGATAGACCGTGAGCGAGTCCGTCTGCCCGCGCTGGAAGGCGAGGTAGGCAACGCACGCTGCGATCAGAAAGAGGCCCATCACGCCGAGTACGCCAGGATACGGCAGGATGGGATAGTTCAAGCCTCCCGTGCTGAAGGAGCGAAGAGTCGTGTACACGCCCATCCGGGCGGAGATGCCGACGATAGCCAGGAAAACGAAACCTGTAGCTGCAACCGAGGGCCAGTATCCGGGCGTCCGCCGGCGAACGCATGCAACGAAGAAGAGACCGGTTCCAAGCATGAAGGCAATGCCGTGCTCTGGCGAAAAGCCAGCTGCGATCGCGGCGCCCAGGACGGCCACTCCAGCGACCGCTGGAGGCGGATACTGGCGCTTGTGCGCCGCGTAGACCAGCATGGCGAGCCCCGCGGTCAGGAGCCCGCGAACGGGAGCATAGTTAATGCCCTCCCGCCAAAGCGCCGGTACGAAGTCCGCCACCAACAGGAAGAAGACGGCCGTGCGGTAAGGGGATGGTATCTCGATGGCGTTGACCAGACGGTAGAGAATCCAGATGCCGGCCGCCCAGTCAACCAGCCAAAAGAGGAAGTACCCATGGATCAGATTGAGGTGAAATAGCTTACCCGTCCACAAGGGAAGATAAAGCAAGAGCGGTCCGTAGACGAATTCAAAGTCGCGGTAGATGGTCTTGCCGGCCGCGAGTTGACAGAGTCTGCTGTAAAAGTAGGGAACATCCGCGTGAATGCCCTCGGGGCTGGAGAGCCACCAGCACAACAGCCCAAGCCCGACGCAGAATACCGCCGCGAGCAGCGCGGATATGCGCGAGACCCGGGAGTCTCTCGTTGCCGGCTGAAGCGAAAGGCCGCGAAACAGGATCGCGAAAGCCGCTGCACCGGCAACAAAGATTAAGACGGCTACCCGATTGTTGTACTGGTATACGTAAGACGCTGAGGCTGAAGGCGAGACTGGGAAGTAGTAGGGGAGACGGAAGAAAGCTGCCGCGAACACGAGCAGAAATATCGGCAGGGCGAAGGCTCGGCGCCGCAATATGTTTAGAAACAAGACGATCCCCCGCTCTTTGCGGCTGCGTCCGGGGACATAGTCGTAATTAGGCCAAACTTCCCCGGTATCCGCCTCCGATTCTAAAGCAAGTCAATCCGCTGCGGTCCTTCGCCGGGTGCCCCAGCGCGCGCGCTCCATGCGGTTCCATCGCATGGGTGGGGTTCGCAACGTTCTCGTCGGATGATATCGTCTGGTGATAACAAGCCTATCTCNNGCTGCCGCGGCCTTTGCGAGTCTTCTGGATTCTCAACGTTTTTCTGATGGCGACTTGCGCAGCGATCATGGCCACCAATCGGTTCCTCCTGCATAAGGCACCGCCATACACGTCCCCGTTTTTCCCTCAATCTGATTGGAACGACCTCCTCTGTTTCGCAACGCGATTTCAGTACTTCCATCGCCTGGATTTCTTCTCGGAGGCGTTACCCCACGGCCATCGCTTCATGTACCCGGCCCCTGTCGCGCTGCTCTATGAAGGCTTCTATTTCTCCCACTGGCATACCGTCTGGATATTCTTTGCAGTTACGGGGCCGCTCGTTCTGGCCCTCGGAGTCATACTTGGACGGCAGATGGTGCGCCGCGGCGTCCATCCCTGGACAACCGTCCTCTTTCTCTCCTCTGCCCTTCTGATTTCTTACCCCTTCTGGTTTGAATACCTTCTAGGCAACATGGAGATCTGCATCTTTCTGATCGTCGCCTTCGGAATTATTGCTTTTCTGCGCGGACACCTTGTCCTGTCGGCTACGCTTATTGGCATCGCCGCCTCGATGAAGGTGTTTCCATTCGTCTACCTTGCCCTTTTCCTCTCACGAAGGAGATACAAGGCTTTCGCTTGGGGCATCGCTACCGCCGTCATCGCAAACATCGTTTCCCTATGGCTCGTGTGCCCCTCCCTGCCGGTCGCCTATCGTGGAATTCGCTCCGGACTCGCCACCTTTCAGCGCGTTCACATGCTTATGTACCTTCCCTACCAAACCGCGTTTGATCACTCGATCTTTGGCCTCATCAAGGCCTTCGGCCACCACTTTTACGGCTGGACAGTGCCTGTTTCCCTCCTCAACGGATACCTTGCGGTTGCCGCCGCTCTCGGCCTCGCGCTCTATATCTTCCGAATCCGCTTCCTTCCCATCCTGAATCAGATCCTCTGCCTGTGCATCGCGTCCATCCTCCTGCCTCCCACATCCTACGACTACACGCTGCTTCACCTGTACGTCCCCTGGGGACTGATGGTCCTTTACGCTATCGATCTGGCGAAAGCAAAACGCAGCCTGCAAGGCCTCTATTCGGTCTTCGTCTGCTTTGCAATCCTAATGTCGGCGGAAAGCGAGCTGATTTACAAAGCGCCCGGCAACGCAAACCCGCACGGATATTCTGGTCAACTGAAGGCAATCACACTCGTGGTTCTTCTGGTAATTGGACTGATCAGGCCCTTCGAGTTCCGCACACATGAGGAGGCCAAAGCATGATCCAGCAGCCTCAGGCTTGTGTCCCCCAAAATAAGCCAGCAGACAGCTCAGGGCGATAAAACGGAGTTACAGCAGTCGGGCAAGCACGTACAATTGCTCGCTTTTAGCGGGATACTTCGCGATAGCTTCAATTCGGGAATCCACTACTTCGAAACCGGTGCGCTCCAGCAGCGCCTCGAGCGACTGCTGGTTGAAAAAATTCAGGTGCTCATGGCACTTAATCAGACCTAGTGGCGGAATATGGTTCATCCGGATCCGTGCCGCGGCCGAGTAGAAATCCACGGCGATCAAGGCTGCGGGCACGCCGAGCAGCGCCTTCAAATAGCCGCGGTATAGGCCGCCCTTGCCTGCAAAGCCGACACCATAACGCTCGTAGGGGACGCCAGCGCACAGGATTGCCCCGGGGATCATGTATGAGCGCAGCTGCTCCAGTACGGTCGCAGGCTCTGAGCAGTGCTCCAGAACACCAAGCACCATGATGAAGTCGAACTTCATGCCCTCCAGTTCACCCTCGGAGCCGATGCGCGTGACCCCCGGCTCAGGGACCGCATCGGACAGCTCATAGACAAATTTCTTCCGACCCAGCAATTGCGGAATGAATTGCCCACGGTCGCCCCCGTAGTCCAACACTGTGTCTACCGCGGCAAGGTCTACATGCGGATGCACAATCCGTTCCAACGCGGCCACCCGGCGAGAAATCTCTTCGGGATCGCCGCCAATGCCGTCATTTACCTTTCGGGAATACCAGAATTCCCAGCGGTGGCGCTCTGCAAAGTAGCGCTCCCCTCGATATCCCGAATAGAGGCGCTCCACCTCAGAGGGCTCCAATCGTACATCGAAGAAGCGGAAGGAGCATGTTGAACATTCCAGCAATTTGCATAGGAATGGCGGTTTACCTACCGCGTAGTGTGCCAGGAAAGGTGCGACGATCGCCGCTTTCTCAGTGAACTCCGTTGATTGGCAGCATGGACAGGCGCCGACGATATACATGGCTTCAAATTGTATCTTGCGGGGGATGGTACCGACCTGTCGATAGGGCAGCCTGTAGACATATCCAACGACGGTTGCGACCGAGGCGCTGACATCACGTGGGCTCCTCTTCCCGACTATAAAGCAATCCCGCAATTATTCCGGCAAGGGCTTTACGATCATGTTCGCGAGGAACTCTTCGCGCGGCAGGAATGGGAACAGGTCTTCGAGCGGCTTGGAAACAAATGAGCCATCGGGCCGCTGGTAGCTCTGCAAGCGCGGCGCACGCACCTCGTCGGGAATGACGCGGACATCCACCAGCACCGGCCCCGGCATGGCGAGGATGCGGCGAACCTGCTCGCGCAGGTTGGTCTGATCTTCAATGACGACNNCTTCGCTTCGCCGAAGTAGGCCTTCTGCGAAGCGCGGATGGAAGCATATCCATCGTTGTTGAGCACGAAGAACTTGATCGGCAGTTGCAACCGCCGCACCGTCTCCAGCTCCTGGATGTTGAACTGGAAACCGCCGTCGCCGTCTACCAGGATGGTCTGCCTGGACCCGGAGCCGATACAAACCGCGATCGACATCGGCAGGCCATAGCCCATCGCACCCAGGCCCGCGGTGTGGAAGATGCGCTGTCCGCTGCGCGCGGGGCACGCCAGCAGGAATATCTCAATCCCGGAGCCGGAGGAACCGGAGACCAGCTTGTCCTCCTGCTTCGATTCCGTGCCGATGACCTCGGCGAGGTTGAAGATCGAAACCAGGCCCTCGGGCTTGCGATGCTCGTCGGTCACGACGCCGTAGCGCGTCTTCCAGTCGGCGGCGCGCCTGTTCCACTCGGCCCAGCGGGTATGATCGAGCGGCTGCTTCATCGCCTTGAGCTGCGCCAGCAGCTCCTCCAGGAACGCGCGGCAATCCGAAACCACCGGCTGTTGCAGGTGCGGGTAGAGTTTCCTGAGCTCGGCCGGATCGATATCGACAGCTACCTTATGCGCCTCGCGCGCCAGGTTCTGCGGAGCATAGCCGGTGATGGCCATGTCGAGCCGCGCCCCCAACACCAGCAGAAAGTCGCAATTCTGCAGCGCAAAATTTGCGCCTCGCGCCGCCACGTTGCCCGGACGCCCGACGAACGTCGGAACATCGGACGGCACCAGATCGGCCGCGCACCAGGTCGCTACCGTGGGCACATCCAGCAGCAGGCGCAGCTCGCTGAATTGTTTCTCCGCGCGGGCCAGACGGGTACCGTTCCCGGCAAACAACAGCGGCCGCGTTGACCGCTGCAGTTCTTCCACCACGCGGGCAACCTCGTCCCTCAGGTTGGGATTCGCCGCCGACGCCTCATGCTCAGACTCGTCGAAGCTGCGCAGCGTAGACGGATCGGGAATCGGCGATGCCTGGACGTCGAGCGGAATGTCGATCCACACCGGTCCCGGGCGACCATTAAGCGCCAGGTAATAGGCCTTCTCAAGTTCGTAGCGGATGTTCAGCGGATCCAGAACCACCGTCGCGTATTTCGTAATCGGCCTGACGATGGAGACGATGTCGACCTCCTGCACCCCGAGCTGGCGCACGCCCAGCGGCGCGCCGCTCACTGAGTCGAACATCCGGTCGGGACGCTTGACCTGTCCGGAAAGAAACAGCGTCGGGGTGGAGTCGAGCCATGCGCCAGCGACGCCGGTGATCGCGTTGGTGCCGCCGGGGCCGGTCGTCACCAAGGCCACGCCCAGGCCGTTAACCGCCTTGGCGTAGCTTTCGGCGCACATCGCCGCGGCCTGCTCATGCGAGTTGCAGATGGGCGTGATTCGCTTTTCGTCGGCCAGCGAAGCGTTGAGGTGCATCGCGCCGCCGCCGGTAACGAGAAACACGTGCTTAACGCCCTGGTCGGCAACGAATTGGAAGACATAGTCAGAGAGCTTCATGATCTGCTTGTATGGTAATTGCTTAGCGGGGGACGGGTCGCATCTTACGCCCGGCGATGCCGGGTCGAGACGTGACCCGGGGCCGGCCGGATGCGGCATGGAGCATCGCCGGTCCTGGTGGCGAATCGCCGACCGGGATTTGAGGCTATGGTTTTCGCGCTTCGAGCAGCGCGTTGACCCGCGCCATCACCTGAAACGCATCGGCGACGTAGACCACATCGGCCTTGCCGCGTGTCCAGCCGCAATTTGCGTCCAGACTGATGGCTCGCCGCTCGGAGATGAATCGCCAACCCACCGCGTGCGGCTCCTCGCCATGACAACAGGTGGAAAGCCCCTTGGGATGGCGCGGCGTAGAACCGGTCTGGCCGATCTGGTTCAGATGCGTCAGGAAAGGCAGCACCGGCTGATCTTCGCCAGCCTGGCCGTCGGCCTTCTGGTCCGTCAGCGACTTGCTGCTGCCTAGCGACGCGCCGGAGAGGCGCAGAAACGAGAGGATCTGCTCGCCGGCCTCGGACACATGCACCTGTCCGTCGGGCTGCTTCTTGGTCCATCCGGCTCCGGCCACAAACAGCAGCCGAGCGTCGGGACGGATGGTTTGCGTGCCGCGCATCGGCGCGCGGAAACCTTCGACGACGGTGCGCACAGCAGGCACCGCAACGGCAATCGACTCCACCTGCGCGGCAACCGGCTCGCCTGCGTAAGCCGCGTGGGTGCCGGCGTCCAGCAGCAGAAACCAGGGCCGCAGCTCGCGGCCGATGACGGCTTCGATCCGCTGGCGATAGAACCAGCGCGTTGCCTCAATCGCCTGGCCACCGGCATTCGACGCCATTTGCACATCCGCAATGTGGGTGTCGATGACGCCGCCCAGCCGATGCGCGACGCCGGCAGCGATCCGTGCGAAACGCGCGCTGGCCGGGGCCAGAATTAGAGTGGCCTGCGCCGCGCGGCACAGGGCTTCGCAGCCTGCAGCGTCGGTGGCGTAGCGAGCCTGCGCGAAGGCCTCGCCTGAAACCGCGAACAACCGCGCACCGGTGGCGGCAACCGCGCCCGCCGCGGCTTCCGCGTCGAGCCCGAGAATGCCGATGGCGAAAGACGAACCGCTTTGCCGCGACAACTCCAGCCCGGCGGTGACTGTCTCCAGCGAAGCCCTGGTCAACGCGGCTCCGCCGTCATCCACATGGGTCAAGACAAGTATGGTTTCCATCGCGCTCACTCTGCCCCAATCCAGTCAACCAGTTCGCATGCAATCTCATCCGCCGACATATTCTTCTCAATGCGCGTCTCGCGCTGCTGTTTGGGCAGGCTCACCGAGACGTAGCGCAAGCCATTCGGTTGGAGCGTCGCCGGCTTGGCCTTCTGGAGCGCGGGCATCATCGCCCGCATGTTCTGCATGCCGATCTGCGGGTTGTTGCGAGGTTCGGGAAGATTGCCCGTGGCCCAGCCCAGCACGGCGGGTGTTCCCGCGCAGACCGACACCTGGTGCCTGCCGCCCTCCACGCGTTCCAGCACCTCGAACGATCCATCGTCGCGAAGCGTGATCTGGTCGACACCCTGAAACTGATCGGTGATGCCGAGCCGCTCGCCAATGAGTTGAAGCGTGACTCCAGCGCCCCGCGTGGCCGATTCCCAACCGCCGAACAGCAGCAGATGTTCGCGGTCCAGCCCGGGCAGAGCAGCAATCGCGTCGGCCAGTGCGGCTGCGGTGGAATGCGCATCGCCGAAGCCGCCGATGGGACCGTCAATCGGCACAAAGTCGAAGGCGGCCTTTTGGCCAACCGTCATCATCACCTGCTGCAATTTGGCTTTCGGACCCAGGCTGACCAGCCAGACCTTGCTGCCGGCGACGCTCGCCGCCAGCCGCGCCGCCTCGTACAGCGCGCACGCGGCCCACGGATCGAGCACCGCGGGCAACACCATCTCGTTCTTCAGCCCCGGGCCATTCGGCCCGCTCACCGGCTCCAGGGTTTGCAGCGGGTCGGGTGCGATCCCCGCGCAAACCACGATATGCAATGCATGTGCCATCAAACCCTTCCTTGCAGTGAAATGGTGCGCAGACAGCCGGCGTTGACCGGGGCACGGAGCGTCAATTCTCCGCCGAGTGCAGCCCGCCCGCGCCAGCGCGAAACTCGATGTTGGTATGCACCCCGTCGGGTGAATGAGCGCAGTTCCACAGGCACGCGCCGCAGTGCACGCACTTCTCCCGCTCGAACGCGATCCCACCTGCCGTGTCGCGGGTAATTGCCTGTCCGGAACACATGGCGATGCAGGTCTTCTCTGCACAGACCAGGCACAGTTTCCCATCGCGCACCACCACATGGTCGGCAAAGCCGGGCATGGCATTCACCTTGCCGCCCAGCAGCAGAACATCCTGGTGCGTCAGCAGAATCCGCCTATCGAAATCGAAGTCGGGCCAGCCGCGCGCATCGAGCAGGGCTTTATGCAGTGGCCATCCGCCGATCTCGGCAGCATACTCCAGACGCTTCGCTTCGCGTGGTTTCACGCCTGCGACCTTCTGGGTTGAGAACGGACGTATCTGCTCCAGCGTCGACGGAACCCGCCCGCCCAGCGAGAGCCGCCCGCGCGACAGCCCGGCCAGCGCCATGCCCACCATGCCGCGCACCATGCCGTGATGGAATCCGTTGCGCGCGTTTTTTGCCTCCTCGGCCTCGCGCTCGACCCAACTGCCCCGCCGGCGCGCTTCATACGCGGCCGCGAGATTCTGCTGCGTGAAGGGCTTGTCCGCGCGCAGCAGCTCTACCACGGCATCGGCGAGCTGCGCTCCCGTGGTCCACGCCTCGTCCACGCCCGATCCGGTCAGCATATTNNGCAAAGCCATCGCCGGTCAGGAAGGGTTCGCCGCGCTTGCCGGATTCCTGCAGCGACTTGGCCCCCCACGACCGCAGCGTTCCATCCTTCAGATGGCGCCACAGCGCAGGATGCTGGATGTAGTGCTGCAGATAGCGGTATCCGGTGCGCGAGGGATCGCTCATCCACGACGGGATGAAGATGCCCACGGAGACCAGGCGGTCAGGATGCACGTAGAGGAAGCCGAAGATCTCCGGTTCCGGGTACCCGAAGGTGTGCCAGACCACGCCGGGCTTCAGCGGAGAATCTTCCGGCAAATCCGGAAGCTCGATCACCATCTTCATGCCCAGCGCCCAGTCGCTCTGCGCATGTCCCGGCGGCATGCCGAGTTGCTGGTCGATCGCCTGACCCACCGCGCCCACCGGACCATCTCCGACAACGGTAAGCGCGGCGCGGACGTCCATCCCGGCCAT
>PLUT01000154.1:0-1338 GCA_003162875.1 Granulicella sp. | reverse complement strand
TTGAACTGACCCAGCGACATCACCAGGCCGCCTTGCTTGTGCAGGAATCCGGGCGTCCACGGCAGCTCGAACGCATCATCTTCCACCCGCACCACCCAGCGATCCAACGCGCGCAACAGGAAATCCCCCACCCGCAGCGCGAACGAGCGCCGGCTGGCGCCGACCGGGTCCAACAGGTACAGGACTCGCTCTTCGGTCACCGGCGCGGCCATGGGAATCTCCGCCGGATTCAGGTCGGGAAAGCTGGCGCGGATGCCGCGCGCGCGCGTCACCACACCGCTGACTCCCGCGGCGAGATCGTCGGCGCGCTCGTAGCAGATCACCTGCAACGGCATGCCCGGCGCAACCTTGCTGGCAAACGCAGGGTCATCCGGATGCTCGCTCCACGCGCGCGTCAGGGTGGTCAGAAAGCCGCCCATCGCAGGGCCGAAGCCCGCGCAGGCGATGTCCACGTCCATCGTCGGGCGCTCGATTGCGTCAGCCGCCGCGTCGGTGGCCATGGGCGCCGCACTCATGCGGGATAGTCCAGGGCTTCGGGAATCATCACCTTGCTGAGCGTGTCCGCCGCACGGTCCTTGGCCAGCCGCGATCCGCTCAGGCACATAGCCAGCTTGGTGTGCATCCGCTGGAACTCGCTGGCTCCGGCGCAGCCCGCGCACGGGCCGGCTTTTTGCGGATGGCTTCCATCCGCGCCAACGACATCGGTGGCGAAGGCAGTGATGCCCGGCATGGTCGCCTCGAGCTCTTCCAGTTCGATCGAGGTGAAGCAATGGCCGCAGCCTTCCTCATCCCAGGCTGGGTGGCGATGGTAGCCAAACACCAGCTCTGTACAGATGCGCGAGACCTCGCCGCTGGCCTGCGCCGCCTGTGTGTGGCAGAGATCGCTGAGGAACTGCACCGTCCCCGCCAGCCCTTCGGCGGCAACCGCATCCTCTCCGCCGCGCGCCTCCAGTTCCAGCACGTCCAGGATCTGGCAGCGCGATGCGAGCAGCCAGCAAAGCGCGTCCGCCAACGCGAAGGTCACGCCCTGCCGCTGTGCCTGATACAGCCGGTTGCCTGCGGCGTCGGTGGTCTTCTGCAGATAGTTCAGCGTCCACTGCCACATCTCCATCGCCGAAGCCAGCGTGCATGCCCCGGTTCCCGGGTGCGTGCCGGCGATCTGCCGCATGGAGTGAATCCATGTCCGGAACTGCGCCAGGAAGGCCTCGTTGGTCATGGTCACGCTCAATTGCCGCCGCTGCACCGCCTCAGGCCCTTCGTAGGTCGCCTCCAACTGGGCATCCATCCACTTGTTGCCCAGGAATCCGGGGCAGTCCTCGGTGATGCCGTAGCCGCCCA
>PLUT01000325.1 GCA_003162875.1 Granulicella sp. | reverse complement strand
CCTAGCCATCTTGACGATTTGTAGCGCACAGTCATTGAGACTGTCATCCCAGCAAGACCCGGAACCTTTGCTGATTATCTGATTGGCTGTAGTTGAGAACTCAACTTTGTAAAGGACATGGGTTCGCCGGCCGACCTGTTTCCAATCGACATTTGTAGGAATCGCGACAACCAATGTCCCTGGCGTGTGTGCACTGTGCAACGTAAAGTCTGGGGACTGATTGAATGCCGTTTCAACTTGGTCGGCGAGCCTTTCTGACAATCCATCGTCGCCAACATGCGAGAATTCGACGACTATTGGTTTAGTTGAAGCTGGGCCGGCCGCCAACGCTGTTGCGGCCATGAAAGCAATTATTGCGATTCGGAATCTTGTCGGGACTCTGATCATTTACACACGCTTTCTCATTTATTGCGCTCGCGCTGAAGTTCGCGGTAGGCTTCGCTCTTGCCTATGTTGCGGGCCCGGGCTACTTGTTTGAGGGCGTCTTTTTCGGTAAGCCCTTCCTTTTTCATCAGATAGCGGACTTCCTGGCCGACCGTGGAGGCGGGTTTCGCGTCGGGCGGAGGCACCAGGGCGGGCGCAAACAGCAGCACAATTTCGCCGCGCACGCTGTCGCGGTCTGCGAGCGTCTTGCGCACCTCGGATACGGCCCCGCGCAGAAACTCCTCGTACAGCTTGGTCAGTTCGCGCGCCACGACCACATGCTGGGCGGGGCCGAAGATGGCTTCAACGTCGGCGAGCGTGTCCAGGATGCGGTGAGGCGCTTCATAGAAGATGTGGGGTTGAACCGCAGGTCCCTCGACTGCGGCCGCGTTGCGGCCTTCGCTCGGGATGACAGAGTTCCTTAAGGCTTCGAGCGCCGTGCGACGCTGGCCTTCCTTCGCGGGCAGAAAGCCATGAAAGGTGAAAACCTCGCCGACAAGCCCGCTGGCGACGAGCGCGCTGATGGCGGCGTTGGCGCCGGGCACGGGAAAGACCGGGACGCCGGCAGCGATGGCCGCGGCTGCGATCTGGCCGCCGGGGTCGGAAATACCGGGCGTGCCTGCGTCGCTGACCACGGCGATGCGCGCTCCGGCCTTCAGCGCGGCGGCAAGCTCGGTGGCGCGGCCTGCCTCGTTGTGCATGTGGTAGCTGACGGTGGGCGTGCGAATGGCGAAGTGGTTGAGGAGTTTCTGGGTCTGGCGCGTGTCCTCGCAGGCAATTTTGTCGACAGACCGCAGCACCCGCAGCGCCCGCAGTGTGATGTCCTCGAGGTTGCCGATAGGCGTGGCCACGAGATACAGCCCCGGCGCCAGCGGCTTCTTGCTTTCCTCAGCTTCCTGATCCGTGTTCATCCGTGGTTATCCGTGGTCGGGCTAAAGAGGGCGATAAAGAATAAGTTCGCGGCGCAAAGAATTGACCTCAGGGGCTGAAGNNAAGCCCTTTTTCAGCGGCCTCTGAAGCCCCCGTTTATTCTGCGGCCCTTACGGCACGGATAAATCCGTGCCCTTAACGAAAAAGCGCTTTTCAGCATCCTCTAAAGCCCGTCCCTAGCAAAACCCTTTGTCCTTCAAGGCCGGCGTCAGGCTTCCTCGGTGCGCTTCACGCGGCGGCTCTGGTTGAGCAGGCCCATCGACTGGGACAGGTTCTGCGGGGTGACGATGCCGACAATGCGCTCGCCCTCCATCACCGGCACCAGTTGCGCACCCTGCTCGCCCAGGATCCGGCGCAGCGTCTTGACCAGCGAATCGTCGGGCAGCGCGGTCTGGAAGCTCTTGGTCATGACGCCCTGCACGTAGCTGTTGCCCTCTGAGGCCAGCGCCTCGACGATGTTCTGACGCGAAACCGCGCCCACCAGGGTGCCACCGCGCACCACGGGAAAGACGTCCTGCATGCTGTGCACGGCGCGCTGCAGCGCGTCCTCCAGCGTATCCGAGGCGGAGAGCGTGCTGAACTGGGTGAGCATTACATCGCGCATGCGCACCGTGTCCACGTCGCTTTGCACCAGCAGGCCCTGGTTTTCCATGTGCGCGCCAATCAGCACAAACGCGCCCATGATGACGAGCCACAAGTTGGGCATCAGGAGCCCGGCGACGACCAGGGCGACGGCGATCCACTGGCCGAGACCTCCCCCCAGGCCCCAGAGCCGGAACCCGCCTGAAGCTGCGCCTGCATTTGCGACCCGGCGCTCGACTTTTCCATTGGCCTGCTTGCCCGGGGTGCCGACCTGGAAGACGCGCCCGCCATCCAGCGGAAGCGCGGGCAGAAGATTGATGGCGCCGAGCAGAATGTTGAGCCAAACCATGGCGCGCAGCAGGTGCGAAGGCTCGATCAAGGGCCTTCCGACCAGGTCGGCCTCGATCCCGGGCGCGGAGGCCAGGATGATCGCGCCGAGCAGCAGCCCGGCCCCAATGCTGGCGAGCGGACCGATAACGGCCATCCGCCGCTGCATCGCCGGCTCGGCAGCCCGTTCGGTGGCGTCGACGGTGGCATAGGTGAACAGGCCGCCCGTGGGCAGCAGCAGGATTCCGCGCAGGTCCAGGCCGAACCACGCCGCGGCCAGTGCGCGCGCAACCTCGCGCACCACAACGGCGAACAGCAGCAGGAGCCACAGGGTAAGCACTCGCCCAGTGCTCGCGCCGGCCAGCGAGCCAACGCCGATGGCCAGGGCAAGCAGGAGTAGGAAGAACGCGTGAATGCGTACCTCCACTCCGAAAAACCGGCCTACGGGAAAACTCCAACCGCGCATGGTTCCATTGTATGCGCTCGCCGTTTAGTTACTGTCCTGCCGGAAGGGCGCCCTGCGCGGGCAGCGGGCGTTTGCACGCCTTATTAAAGCTTCGCGCGGTCCTCCCGTTGGTCGGCACGGACTCTTGTTTGCGACCATCGGGAGCACGACGCGAAGCCCAATACACGTCACGAAGTGACCGGCGATAATGGTCGCATGCGCGTTATCGCCGGGACCTATCGCTCGCGGCAACTTGTTGCCCCGAAAGGAACAGGAACGCGGCCGACCAGCGACCGCCTGCGCGAGACGCTGTTCGATATCCTGGCGCCGCGCATGGCCGGATGCCGCTTCGCCGATCTGTACGCCGGCAGCGGCGCGGTGGGGATTGAGGCCATCAGCCGCGGAGCCGCGCAGGTGTGGTTCGCGGAGAAAGCCCCGCCGGCGCTGGCAGCCATCCGCGCGAATCTGAAGGCGCTGCGCATCGCGCAGGGGTTCGCGATTGAGGAGCGTGGAACGGGAGCGCTGCTGGAACGGCTCGTCAACGCTGCTGAAAAGGGGGCCGATGCGCTCGACCTCGTCTACCTCGACCCGCCGTGGGAGGCGCAGGCGGAGTACGAGAAGACGCTGCACCTGCTGGGCAGCGAGCGCGGGCGGGCGATGCTTGCGCCGGGCGCGTTGGTGGTCGCGGAACACAGCAGCAAATCGCCGCTGGCGGAGCACTACGGCGAGTTGGTGCAGACGCGGACGCGGAAGCAGGGGGATGCAGCGCTGAGCTTCTATGCTGTCCCGGTTAGATCGGTTCCGCCGTAAGTGGAACGCAGAGAGGGTCTCATCCTCATTGAAGCGGCCGCGTGTGTCCGCTCGCGCTACCATGTGGACACGGGAGTTACCCACAAGAGAAGCAGTTCAGGGAAGGAGCAAATGAGCTACGTAGACTCGCACCTGGTTCCCGGTGAAACGGTGATCTATGAGACCCGGCTTCATTGGATCGTGATGCTGGGGCACATTATCGTGGGATGCTTGCTGCTCGCTCTGCCCGGAGCGTTCCTGCTCTATTACGCAGCCAGTCAGACCGGAGTTGAGAGCGGGAATCTGCACATTATGGAAGGCGGCGGCGTTGCGCTGATCGTTTGCGGCGTCGTGGCGATTCTGATGGGCATGGTGCGGCGGAACGCGACAGAAATGGCGCTGACGGACCGTCGCGTCGTGATCAAAACGGGCCTGGTCGGTCGTAAGACGATCGAAATGCTGCTCAACAAGGTGGAGAGCATCGAAGTGAGCGAGACGGTTCTCGGCAGGATGCTGGGGTATGGAACGATTGTGGTGATCGGAACGGGCGGGACTCCCGAACCCTTCGACCAGGTCGCCCACCCACTGGAATTCCGCAGCCGGGTGCAGCAGCAGATTGAGAAGCTGCACTAACCGGGAGAGGCGCGGACCCGGTCCAGCTAGAATCCGCCGCCGGTGTGCGCGCCGGTGCGAAGGTCGATGGCGAACTCGACTTCTTTGTCGGTCATCAGGTTCCAGCCGAAGCCGCGGAGTTCGTTGCCTTCCGCTCCGGTAACCCGGATTCCTTCCCAACTGAGCCGCGCGGTTTCCCAGGCCAGGCCTTCCCTGCCCCACGCGACCATCGCNNGGGTGGAGCGCTCCGGCGCGGCGGTGTCCAGCACATAGGCGTAGCCGCCGGCCACGGCGCATAGCTCGCTCGGGTTGGGACAGGCGAAGACGCCAGTGGGCATCGCCGGATCTTTGAACCCCAGCGCGCAGGTCGCGAGGAAATCTCCTCCGGACGCCGGATGGACGAGGACGAGCAGTGCACCGCGGGCCAGCGCATCTTCTTCCCCCGCGACCTGCCGGGGGTAGGTGAACTGCCGCACCGGCGCGATCAGCGGAGGCTTAGCCAGCACCTCCGCGCGCCAGTTGTGGGGAAATTCGAGGTTGTCCATTACGGCCGACTATCCCGAACGCTGAAATCAATGCGAAGAGAATCGAGGCGAACTGCTAACTCAACGGGGGCCTTCGGTCGCGTCCGAATACGATCAGTGAACCCCTCGCGAATCCACTTATCGAGTGGATGAAATGTGTCAGCGTCCCTCTTAGCTCGGGCGCGACCGACTGCACCTGTATTGATTGGCGTGAGCCGAACAGATGGTCCCACCGCTGATAGAACGTCGCGAGTCTGCGCCGCCAATAGGCTCTGAGGCGCGAGCTTGATGTATTTTTCAAAAAGCTCTTCAGCCTTTTGCTCGTCAAAAAAGAAGAAAATGTGGTCGTCGACCAGTTGGTACCAGTCGTCCGTTGACAGATTGATAGGTAAGCATTCACGGAGGGATTTCGGCGGCATGCGTCCCTGGTCGCGCAGTGTGGCATAGCCAAGTCCCTTGCGGAATAGCGGTGCACTTTCCGCTCTAAAGCCAGACGCGGACCTCGCAAGCCTCTTGAGGGCATTCGCTGATCGGAAACCGTTTAGCCTGATACCCGGCAAGTTTGACGTATAAGTCACGTGGTAGACCGACGGATATTTATCTAACAGCCATGCAGTCGTCGTGGGCATCACCGCACCGCGGCTGGCGTGAGCGCGTCGAGCGCATGGGCGATGTCCTCGATCAGGTCGTCGGCGTTCTCGATGCCGGCGCTCAACCGGATAAAGCCTTCCGGCACCTTGTCGCCACCCCAGCGCGCGCGACGTTCGGCGCAGGTGCAGGTGC
>PLUT01000182.1 GCA_003162875.1 Granulicella sp. | reverse complement strand
AATTTCAACGAGTTCCTAGGAGGCTCCGACGTTTTCCAGGAAGCGGATGATCGACTCGATGCCCCGATGGAAGTTGGCAAGGAGAAACTTCTCGTTGGGCGCGTGGAGGTTGTCGTCGGGCAGGCCAAAGCCCATCAGGATGCTCGGAATGCCCAGCTCGCGGATGAAGTCGCCGACGATCGGAATGGAGCCGCCGCTGCGGATGAACACGGTGTCCTTGCCGAAGACGTCGTGCATGGCGGACGTGGCCGCGCGGACGTAGGGGTTGTCGGTGGAGACGACGATCGCATCGCCTGAGTGAATCAGGCGAACCTCCAGCGTGATGCCCTTCGGGCAGAGCGATTCGACATAGGACTTGTAGAGCGCGAATGTCTCGGCTGGCGCCTGGTCGGGGACCAGCCGCATGGAGACCTTGGCCACCGCGCGCGCCGGGATCACCGTCTTGGCGCCGGCGCCGATAAAGCCGCCGGGCATGCCGTGGACGTCCAGCGTGGGGCGCGCCCAGGTGCGTTCGAGCACCGAGTAGCCGGGTTCGCCGGTCAGCACGGTTGACCCCACCTCGGTCTCCCGGTAGTGCTCCTCGTCGAAGGGCAAGGCCTTCCACGCCTTCAATTCATCGGCGCTTGGCTTGGCAACTTTGTCGTAGAAACCGGGGATCAGGATCTTGCCGCTCTCGTCTTTCAGGCTGGCAATGATCTGCGCCAGCGCGACAAACGGATTCGGCGCGGCGCCCCCGTACATGCCGGAATGCAGGTCGGTGCGCGCTCCCCGCGCTTCGATCTCGGTGTAGATCATGCCGCGCAGGCCCACGCACAGGGTGGGCAGATCGGGCGCGAACATCTCGCTGTCGGAGACCAGGGCGACTTCGGCAGCCAGCTGCTCGGGATGCTCGCGGACGAATGCGGCGATGCCCTCGCCGCCGACTTCTTCTTCGCCCTCGATCAGGACGCGGACGTTCACCGGCAGCTTGCCGCCGTTGGCCGCGAACAGCGACTCCAGCGCCTTCATGTGTATCCACAGCTGGCCCTTGTCGTCGACCGCCCCGCGCGCATAGATGTTGCCGTCGCGCTCGGTGGGTTCGAACGGGGGCGACTTCCATTCGTCGAGCGGGTCTGGAGGCTGCACGTCGTAGTGAGCGTAGAGCAGCGCGGTCGGAGCAGGTCTTCCCTTCACCGGCGCGGCGTGGAGATAGTCGGCGTAGACCAGCGGATGACCGTTGCGTGCAGGAACAACCAGACCTGGTCCAACGCCGTACGCAAGTATCAGCTCCGGCGTCGATGTCTCGATCAGTCTCACGTTCTCCATGCCGATGCGGCGAAGCTCGGCCGCGACGAATTCGGCGGCGCGGCGCGTGTCGGCGGCGTGTGCGGGATCGGTGGAGACGGAGGGAATGCGCAGGAGGGCCTTCAGCTCTTCTACGAAACGGGGTGCGTTGTCCTTGGCGAACATTACTGCGGATTCGGTCATTTTTGATGTCCCACGCCTTCTGTGCCGCACTGCACGGCCTGTCGAGCCGCAGCGAACCACCCATCAGTATATGGAACATTGCTGCTGCGGGATTGCGAACCACGATAAGAAAGCGCGCCGGTCCCTGAAATAACATCTAACGACTGTGGTTCCCGTTCTTCGAGCAAAAGGCCTATGCAAAAATCTCCTCGACTTTCTTGTACTTTGGCAGTCTGCTTGAGCGTCTTATTGCTTTCGGCATTTGCGACTGCGCAGGAGGTGGCCGGCTCAACCCTTCCCCAGGCGCCATCTCCGCAACCAGAGCAGCAGGCGCGTCCGGTGGACCACAGGGGCGAACACGAAGGAATACTGTCGAACTATGGCTCTGTGAGTGTGAATGAAAAACTGCCGCCGCAGACGGCGGGCGAGAAGTTCAAGATGGCCATTAAAGATGATTTCGGCCCGTCGACGTTCGTGATTCGCGCGGCAGTAGCGGGAGTGGACTTGGAGAGAAACTCGATTCCTGAGTTCCACGAGGGAGGGGCAGGATATGGGCGCTACTACTGGCATTCGCTGGTCGACTCTGCCGTAGAGAATACCTTGGTGGAGTTTGTTGTGCCCGTCGCAACGCACGAAGACACCCGGTATTACAGGCTGGGCAGCGGCGGTGTGATGAAGCGGACGGCGTATGCGGTGAAGCGGGTGGTGGTGATTCGCAGCGACGCGGGCGGGGATACATTCAACTTCAGCGAGATCGTCGGAGCCGGGGCGGGGGCGGGCATCTCCAACCTCTACTACCCGAGGCGCGAGCGGACGTTCAACAACACGGCCGGGACCTTCGGCCTGAATGCCGGGATCGACGGGGCGACGTTTGTGGTGCGGGAGTTTCTGCCCGATGTGATGCACGCGTTATTTCATCGCGACTCCAAGGCGGAGGTGAAGCAGTAACCATGTTCCCGGGGCAGGTGTGGGATGCGGCGGCGTATGCCGCGACGGGAAGATTCGTGGCGGACCTCGCGGGCGACGTGGTCGAATTGCTGGCCCCGCGGCCGGGCGAGGCCATCCTCGATCTTGGTTGCGGAGACGGGGTGCTGACGGAGCGCCTCGCTGCAACTGGCGCCGTGATGACCGGCGTGGATGCGTCGGCCGGCATGGTGGCCCAGGCGCGGGCACGCGGGCTCAACGTGCAGCAGGTCAGTGCCGACGCGATGGGCTACGCAGGCGAGTTCGATGCGATGTTTTCCAACGCCGCGCTGCACTGGATGCCGGACGCCAAGGCGGTGCTTGCAGCGGTCCACCGGGCGCTTCGACCCGGCGGACGCTTTGTCGCGGAGATGGGCGGCCAGGGAAACATTGCCGCCATCCGGACGGCATTGCAGGCGGTGCTTTCGCGGTTCGGTATCGACGCAGAGGCCGCGGCCGTGAGTTTCTATCCCTCGCCGGCGGAGTACCGGCGGCTGCTCCAGGACGCTGGCTTTACCGTACGCTCGATGGAGCTGATTCCGCGGCCGACGCCGCTGCCCGCCGGAATGGAGGCGTGGCTGAGTACGTTTCGCAATGGCGTACTGGATTTGCTGACGCCGGAAGACCGCGTCAAGGCGGTCGCGGACACGGTCACGCTGCTGCGGCCCATCCTGGCGGATGCGGATGGCAACTGGACGGCAGATTATGTGCGGCTGAGGTTTGCCGCGGTGCGGGATTAGGCGACGATTGAGTGAGTAACCCCACGATCACCTCGCCCCGTGGGCTCGGCGATCATGGGGCACCCGATTCATGACCGCTCCCTAGATTACGCCATTGTCGTGGAGGAACTGCATCCACAGGATGGTGCCTTTCTGGTTTTCGGCGGGAGAGAAATTGCCGTGGCCGCCGCCGACGACGATGTCCTCTTCGTTGGGAACGTGGGCAGCGTCAAGCGCGGCCTTGAGCTTGTAGGACTGAGTGGGATTGTAGGTGTGGTCCTGGTCGCCGTTGATGATGAAGGTGGGCGGCAGGCCTGGATGGATGTATGTAAGCGGCGATACCTCGCGGGCACGGGCGAGCATGGCCTCGGTGGGTTCAGGCCAGCGGGGAGGCTGCGGACGGGCACGCGGCATGGCGTCGGGGTTGGCGGCGCCGGTTGAGGCGGCAGCCGGTGCTGAGCCCGGCGCTGAGCCGGGAGTGGGCGGGGTAGCTGCGGCGGCAGGTGCGGAATCGGGCGGGAGCGGCAGATCGAGCCCGATCCACTGGTGGGTAAAGTCCATGCTGCCGTGGAAGGTCAGTGACTCGGCGACGTCGCTGGCGCCGAACATGTCGATCACGGCGACGACCTTGGGCTGGTCGGTACAGCCGGGCGGGTCCATCGAGGCGGGTGCATAGCCGGCCATCAGCGCAAGGTGTCCACCGGCGGAGCCGCCCCAGGTCACGACCTTGTTGGGATCGAAGTTGTACTTGGCGGCGTTCTTCTTGACCCAGGACATGGCACAGAGGACGTCCTGGACGGCTGCGGGGGCGGGAGCGTCGATGGCGTTGCGGTACTGGACGGCGACAACGCTCATGCCGGCGGCGAAGAATGGGCCGAAGCTGCCGGAGCCGCTGGGACGGTCGCCGCGAATCCAGCCGCCGCCGTGGATCTGGATGACCACGGGCGTGGGTTTGTCGGAGGGAACCTGGTAGACGTCNNGTTACGACGGGCTTGACGGTGCGCCAGTTGGCGGGATCGAGGTAGGCCGGACCTCCGGCGGCTGGAGCTGCGGCTGTGGCGCTGCCTGGCACCGGGGGCGCAGTCTGCGTGGACAGGCACGAAGCGGTGAGCGCGATGGAGAGTGGCACCAGGGTCAGGGCGGCGACAACGGGTGAGCGCATGGGATTCTTCCTCGCTGGGTTTCGCAGATGGTGCGGCCAACCATCGTAACGCGCGCGGGGAGGAGATTTCAAACGGGAAATCAGTTCCGGATGACAGGGGAGCGAGCGCGATGCTACGCTTCGGCGATGTGCGAATCCCTTCACTGGCTTTCTTTCCCCGGCCGCGCCGCAGGTTTGATAGCGAAGTCGCCGCTGGTGCAGTATCTCGCTCCGGAGAAGGCACCGACCTATTCCGCTCCAGCAGCTTCAGCTCCAGCAGCGCATTAACTCGTCGATTGGAGATTGTTATGGCTACGCTCAGTTCTCTGCCCCGCATCGCATCGGTTGTTCTGCTCGGATGCTGCGCCTCGCTGCTGGCGCAGGCTCCAGCGGCAGACACTTCGGCGGTGCCTCCGCCTCCACCGCAAGTGAATCTGCCGCAGCGGGTGCCGCTGAACCCGGCTCTGCCGACGATCTTCATCGTCGGCGACTCGACGGCAAGCAATGGACGCGACCTGGGCTGGGGTTCCCATCTGGGAGACTACTTCGACCTGACGAAGGTCAATGTCGCGAACCGCGCGATCGCGGGACGCAGCAGCCGCAGCTANNCTGGGCGGCGCGGGAAGCAGGAATGCGCGCGGTGACCTGAAGGGCGACGGCGATGCGACGCAGGACGTGATGCAGACGACAGGACCGAAGTCGGGCCAGGTCGAAACCATCCACACCTACGGCTGGTACAACCGCAAGTACGTCGCGGACACGCTGGCGAAGGGCGCGACGCCGATGTTCCTCTCGATGACGATCCACAATGCCTGGAAGCCGGACGCTGCGGGCGTTCAGCATGTGTCGCTGGACATGCGCTTTGGGCCGGTGATGTGGAAGATCGCGCAGGAAGACCACCTGGCGTTCATCGATATGGCTCCGGTGGAGGCAACCCGGATGGAATCAGTTGGCAAGGACAAGGCATCGCTGTGGTTCCCGATCGACTATGTGCACACCAGCGCGGAGGGTGCGGACTTGAATGCGCAATCGGTGGCGATCGCGCTGGAGATTGCGAAGAGTCCGCTGCTGAAGTACCTGAAGGCGCCGCTGCCGATTCCGCCGGATGCGGTTACGGCGACGAAGACGTCCGAGTCATCGCTGGCGGCCAATGTGGATGGGGCGTCGGTAACACCGCCGCCGCGCCCGGCGCCCGCGGCCGCACAATAGCGCCGGAGGAGTCGAAGCGACCAGGACATCCCGCATACAGAGATGCCCCGGCCGAGGGCACACCACGACTCCAGAATCACATCGGTACCGCCGAGCTGCTGAACTACGGCTTCTTGTACTTCGGCGGATACTTGTTGATCAACAGGGTGACTGCCTTATCCATCAGCTGGTCTTCCTTGTCCCCGGTACCGCCCGACGGCTCAACCACGGTTCCGCGCCAAAGCAGCTTGTGGGTCTTGGTGTCATACATATCCACAACCAGGGTATTCAGTGGAATGTCGCCCAACGTGGCCTGCGTATCCATAAACCCCGCACTGCCCCACGGACGTTGCCAGGCGTAGCCGCTGCCCAGTTCGTTATAGAAAGTGGTGAACTCATCTTTATTCTGGGTCGCTTCCACTGCGGTCAGGGTTACGTCGCCGCCTTTTCCGACTTCAGTCATGTATCTGCCGGCCATGTCGCGCTTCATAGCCAGGGTGATCCGGCTCTCAACGTCGGGATCGGATGCGTGGATCTTTTCCCAGGTATAGGTCTTGAATTTCAGGAAGTTGACGGTGTGATCGTAATCGATGGTCACCGTTTGGGCCAGGATAGGCGCCGCTGCCATGGCCATCCCGACCAGAGCGGCTGCCAGCGTTTTCGCGATTGCTTTCATTGTGAGCCTCCGAGCGTTTGGGAATCGTGCCCCTCCCGATTCCGGTGAAGGTCGCACCAATTCAGTTTCCAGCTGTTACAGCTACAAACGTTGAAGGGCGAGACAAAGACGCAGACGAATTGCAAAAATTTGTATGCTAATAGAACATTTGCGCGATTATCGAAGCTGCTCCAACCCCGCCCCGGGCCATCAACATCGCGTAAACTTAACCTGGGCAGTCAGATGCCCGTGGAATTCCTAAGGACGCCCAGTTGTTCAACAAAATACTTGCAAAGGTTTTTGGCACCAGCAACGAACGGGCGGTCAAGCGTCTACTACCGGCGGTTGTCCGGATCAATGCGTTCGAGCCGTCCATCCAGGCTTTGTCGGACGAGCAGTTGCGCGCCAAGACGGACGAATTCCGCCGGCGCATCGCAGACTCCGTGGCCGCCGAGAAGATCGACCCGGCAGATCCGGACTCAGCCGACGCAATCCGCGCCGCCGAGAAAGCCGCACTCGAGGAGATTCTCCCCGAGGCCTTCGCCGTAGTGCGCGAGGCGGGCATCCGCGCGGTTGCGATGCGCCACTTCGACGTCCAGCTGATCGGCGGCATGGTGCTGCACTCCGGCAAAATCTCCGAAATGAAGACCGGCGAAGGCAAAACCCTGGTGGCGACACTTCCCTGCTATTTGAACGCGCTCGCCGGCCACGGCGTTCACGTGGTCACCGTCAACGACTACCTGGCCAAACGCGATGCCGAGTGGATGGGCAAGATTTATGGTTTCCTTGGTCTTTCCGTTGGCGTCATCGTGCACGACCTCTCCGACGAGCAGCGGCGCGAGGCCTACGGCTCCGACATCACCTACGGCACCAACAACGAGTTCGGGTTCGACTATCTGCGCGACAACATGAAGTTCGACCTGAAGGACATGGTGCAGCGCGGTCACTATTACTGCATCGTCGACGAAGTCGACTCCATCCTCATCGACGAGGCCCGCACGCCGCTCATCATCTCCGGCCCCACCGACCAGACGACGGACAAGTATGCGCGCGTCAACCTCATCATCCCCAATCTCGAGGCGGGCGAGTTGGTCGAAACGCTCGAGACCAAGGTCTGGACCGGAGACTTCGTGGTCGACGAGAAAGCCCGTGCCATCACCGTCACCGACGAAGGCTGGGAAAAGATCGAGAAGCTGCTCGGCATCGGCAATATCGCCGACCCCGAGAACTGGGACTTGAAGCACCACGTCGAGGTGGCCATCAAGGCGCACCATCTCTACAAGCGCGACGTCGAGTATGTCGTCAAAGAAGGCGAAGTCATCATCGTCGACGAGTTCACCGGCCGCCTGATGCCAGGCCGCCGCTGGTCCGACGGCCTCCACCAGGCGGTAGAGGCAAAGGAGGGCGTAGCCATCCGCAAGGAGGACCAGACCCTCGCCACCATCACCTTCCAGAACTACTTCCGCATGTACAAGAAGCTCTCCGGAATGACCGGCACGGCCGAGACAGAAGCGGCCGAATTCGACAAGATTTACAAACTCGACATTGTCGTCGTTCCAACCAACATGCCGATGCGGCGCCTTGAGACCCCCGACGTGGTCTATCGCACCTCGAAGGAGAAATACCTGGCCGTGGCGGACGAGATCACGCGTCTGCATGAAGAGAAGCAGCCAGTGCTGGTAGGCACCACCTCGATCGAGAAGTCGGAACTGCTCTCCGAGATTCTGAAGCGCAAGGGCGTTCGCCACGTTGTGCTGAACGCGAAGTTCCACGAGAAGGAAGCCGAGATCGTTGCCCAGGCCGGGCGCCTGGGCATGGTCACCATCGCCACCAACATGGCCGGCCGCGGNNACCGACATTCTGCTCGGCGGCAACTCCGAATTCATGGCGCGCCAGGACCTGGTGAAGAAAGCGCAGGCGCGCGCGGTGTCGGCCGCAGAAGGCGCAATCGCACCCACCGCCGGGCCGGGCATGAAGCGCTTCTATTATGCCAGCCAGGAGTTCGAGACCACGCAAGCGGCGTGGGACGATGCAATCGCGTCGCATCTGGCGACCGCCGACAAGGAGCACGAGGCGGTGGTCACGGCCGGAGGCCTGCATATTCTGGGCACCGAGCGGCACGAGTCGCGGCGCGTAGACAACCAACTCCGCGGACGCGCCGGCCGTCAGGGCGACCCCGGCAGCTCGCGCTTCTTCCTCTCCCTCGAAGACGACCTGATGCGCATCTTTGCCCGCGAGTGGGTCAGCACGCTGCTGCAGCGGCTGGGCATGGAAGAGGGCGTGCCCATCGAGAGCCGCATGATCTCCAAGCGCATCGAGGCGGCGCAGAAGGCAGTGGAATCCCAGAACTTCGAGTCCCGCAAGCACGTTCTCGAATACGACGACGTGATGAACAAACAGCGTGAGGCGGTGTACGGACTGCGCCGGCAACTGATGGAAGGTGTCGACCAGAAGCAGCTGATTACCGACGACTACGTTTCCACGATCCTCTCGAACATTCTGGACGAGAACGCGCCGGAGAAGTCGCATCCCGACGAGTGGAAGATGGACGCAATCTTCACCCAGTCGTATGACGTGTTCGGCGTGAAACTGAACGAATCGTCGAATAGGGAGGGGAGCGCGATCGACGTGAGCCAGATGACCCGGCACGAGCTGGGCGAAGCCATCTTCGAAAAAGTCCGCGAGCACTATGACATCAAGGAGCAGATCCTCGGCGCTCCCGCCATGCGCTACCACGAGCGCATCGTCATGCTCAGCGTTCTGGATGGGCTCTGGAAGGACCANNAAGGAGGGCATCGGCTTGCGCGGATATGCGCAGCAGGACCCGCTGGTGGCGTACAAGAAAGAGTCCTTCGCGATGTTCGAAGCGATGATGATGCAGTTCCAGCAGGACACCGCGCGTCATCTTTTCCGCATGCAGATCATCGGTCCGGACGGCAAGCCCATCGAGTCGCTCGAGCAAATGCCTCCGCGCGCTGAAGCTCCGGCGCTCCCGTCCGCATTACCGCGCCAGCCGCGGCTGCCGATGGACATCGGCGGCAATGGACAAGCCGGCGATGGCTCGGCCGCCGCCCGCCAGGCCGTGCCCATCCCAACCCGTGCGCCATCCACCACCATCGACGAACTGGAGCGGGAATTTCAACGCAAGAAGAAGCGCGAACTGGAGCAGGCGCGTACCGCGGGGTCCTCGGACGGCAGCAATGGCAACGCCCCCCGCGTCACCGGAGAAAAGGTTGGGCGCAACGATCCCTGCCCTTGCGGCTCCGGCAAGAAGTACAAGAAGTGCCACGGCGCCCAGGCGTAACGGCAAATCACGTCTCCGCTTGCCATCCTCCCCGTGGGCGAAATCGAGGGGAGAGAATTCGCTTTGGCAATCGGGCTTTCAGGAACCGTTCGACGGTTCCCGGGGCACGGTGGGTTCGCTTACCTCGGGAGCTTCCGCGAAACGGTAGCCGACGTAGGCGTCGGTGAGCAGGTACTTGGGGTTCGACGGGTCGTCCTCAATCTTCTTGCGCAACTGGCGGACAAAGGTACGCAGGTAATCGACTTCCTGGCGGTAGTCAGGGCCCCAGACCGAAGTGAGCAGTTTGCCATAGGTGACCGCGCGGCCGGCGTGGGTCATCAGGTAGTAGAGGATGTCGTATTCCTTGCGCGTGAGGTGAATCGGCTGGCCGGAGCGGTTGACGATGCGCCGGGTGGGGAGCACCTCAATCTCGCCGATGGCAAGCGGCGCATCCTCGTTGCGATCGGGGGCCTGGGCACGGCGCACCGCGGAGCGCATGCGGGCCACGCACTCGCGAATACTGAACGGCTTGGTGATATAGTCGTCGGCGCCCGATTCCAGCGCCAGGATCTTCTCCTCCTCGCCGTCGACCACCGTAAGCATCAGAATGGGAAGGCGCGGAGCCATGGCACGCAGGCGCGCCAGCGTCTTCATCCCTCCTATGCCCGGCATGTTCACATCCAGCAGGACCACATCGAAGCTCTGCGATTGCATCAGTTGCAGCGCATCCTCTCCACGCGAGGCCTCGACGGTGACGAATCCCATTTCGATGAGCGGGGCACGCAGGGCGCGGCGGATGGCGGGTTCGTCGTCGACCAGAAGAACACGCACGCCGGGATTGGATGAAGGTGCAGTCACTTGCGCGCGCCTCCCTGGGCAACGGCGGACGGAGGAATGGTGGGCAGGGATGCATAGAAGGTGGTTCCCTTGTCGGCATCGCTGGTGACCCAGACGTGACCGCCCTGCGCCTGGGCCGTACGCTTGGCAACGGAGAGGCCAATGCCGGTTCCGGGCGCCTTATTGGCAAGTGTAGACGATCGGTAGAAGCGGTCGAAGATGCGCTCGAAGTCCGCAGCCGGGATGGCCGGCCCCAGGCTGTGCACGGAGAAGATCACTTCGGCGGCGCGCTCCGCCGCCTCGATGGTGACCGGAGTGCCGGCGGTGCCGTACTTCGCCGCATTGTCCACGTACTGGGTCAGCAGCGCGGTCAGCAGGCTGCGGTCGCAACGGAGCGACAGATCGTCGCGCGAAATGGCAATCTTCACCGGGAAGCCGGCAAGCTGATCGCGCAGGCTAGCCACCACGTCCTCTATCAGTGGCGCAATTGCGACCTTCTCCGCATGCGGGATCATGTCGGAAGCCTGCAGCCGCGCGGTCCTGAGCAGGCGGTTGGTCAGGCGGTTGAGCAGCGCCGTTTGTTCGCTGATCAGGGCGACCAGGCCCGCCTGGTCCGTCGAGAGGCTTCCAGTGGAGCTGAGGCCCTCGCTGGCGGCGGCTATGGCGGTGAGCGGCGTCTTGTAGGCATGGGCAAGCGAGTCGAGCACGGTGGTGCGCAACTGCTCCGCCTGGCGCGCACTTTCAGTCCGGCTCTCATTGGCAAAGGCGTGATAACGATCGAAGGTGATAGCAACGATTGAAGCGATAGCGCTGGCCATCCGGTCGCGCGTCTCGCCGCGCAACAACAGCGCGCCGATGGGCAGATCCCCCATGCGCAGGACCCTGCGGCTCAGGCCGGTTTCCGGATCGTCGCTTACGGTCTCAAAAGTGCAAATGTTTCGCAGAATGTCGGGCAAATCGTCGAACCATTCTCCCGCCCGGTAGACCTCCTCGATATCGGCGTCGAAAATGGCGACTGACTCGACTTCGAAAAGGGACTGGACCAGCGGAGCTAACTGCGGTCCAGGTTTGCGGTGCGGGTCCAGTTTGGTGGTCACGCCAATAAAGTTGCAGAGTTGCTCCGCTTCCAGCCGCTGCGGTTCGGCATCGGCGACAACCGGAGGGCCAGGGGCCGACGCAGCAGGCGATGCAGGACGCCGCTTCAGCACCAGGACGGCAATGATCGCCGCCTCCAGGATGAGCAACCCTGTGATTAGGAAGGCTTCCACCACATCTCCGGATTTTACAGTCGCTTCAGCCGCCGATTGCGGTGAATTTCCATAGCAGAACTTCGATGAAGTTTGAAGGGTATCTGTGGGAATCTTAGCATTTTTTCTTCACGAATCGTTGTGTCCCTTTTTTTATGGCCGATGGCAGGGAAAATCCAATCTTTATTTTTTCTTTATGGATTCCTTATAACTTCCTGACGATCATGGGAACCATCCGGGAGACAAATATTCCCCGGCGTCTCGAAGGGACGCCGAAGAGGCAAGGGAAAGCCAAGGCGCCGATGCCCTGGCGTTTCACCGGAGAGACTGCACGCCACTTTCATGGAGGAGCTGAACGAATGGATCTCAAACCGCAGCGCGTGTTGCAAGGTGTGGCAGGAGCTTTGATTCTCTTTGCCATCGTAGCGGGAGCGCAAACCCCAGCCGCTCCAGCCCCAGCCACCCCGTCGGACACCACCACTGCCCCCGCCGCCGCCCCCGCCGCCGCGGCTGCACCTGCGGCAGCACCCGTGTGGAGCGTCGGTACGATCGACTTCAGCGGCTATCTCGATGGGTATTTCAGCTATAACAACAACCGCCCGCAGAACATGACCAACGACTATTACAACTTCGATGACAAGGATAATTTCAATCTCGAAGCGGCAAAACTGACCCTCAATCACGATCCCGACCCGATTGGCGCGCATGTGGATCTCCTCTTTGGCCGCACCAACACCCTCTTTCAATCCAGTGGCTTGGGCATCAACTACATCGAACAGGCCTACATCAGCATCAAGCCCCCCAAAGCCAAGGGCTTTGAGCTGGACGCCGGCCAATTCGTTACGTCGGCGGGCCAGGAAGTCGTCGAGACCATGAGCAACTGGAGCTACTCGCACGGCCTGCTGTTCTCGTACGCAATTCCCTACTACCACTTCGGCGTGCGCACCTCAATGCCTGTTTCCAAGGTCTGGACGGTGGGCGCGCAGGTGGTAAACGGCTGGAACAACGTGACCGCCTATAACGGAGGCGTCACCGTCGGCCTCACCAGTTCTCTCGTCAAGCCGAAGTACACCTGGAACTTCAACTACTACACCGGCCCGGAGAACAGCGGACTTCCGCCGCAAGGCGCCGGTACGCAGAGCGGATATCGCAACCTGTTCGACACCACCCTGCTATTGACGCCCAACGCGAAGTTCAACGCCTACGTCAACTACGACTACGGCCAGAACCGCATCCCGTCGTGGCCGAGCTCGTACTACAACGGCGACGGCTACACGAACTTTACTGTCAAGTCGATGGATCCTCACTGGCAGGGCATCGCGGGTTCGGCTCGCGAGCAGATCACCCCCAATGCCGCGATAGTTTTCCGGTACGAGTACTTCTACGACAACCAGGCCTACGCAACCGGGTTGGACTACTACTCCGACGGCGAACTGTACCAGTCGACCTTCAAGAAGCTGAGCATCGAGGAGTGCACCGCAACCTATGAATACAAGTGGGTCGCGGGGCTGCTGGTACGGGTCGAGTACCGCATCGACTGGTCCAACAAGAACATCTTCGACTATGGCAACGACGTCAATTATGACCTTTCGGGAACTCCCGGCTACAAGACCAGCAACTATTCAGCGTATGGGGCGTCGAAGGACGCTCAGAATACTGCAACCGTGGGCCTGATCGCCTTCTTCGGACCCAAGCGCTAAATTCCGCGGCCGCGCCACCGCCAAACGTTGGCGCGGCCAAGAAACCAGGCGGCTTTCTGCCGCAAGAGGAGAACTTTAGACAATCCTCATGCGTGCCGAAGGAAAATGGCTTAACTGATTTTTAACAACTTTATCCAAACCAGGAGACAGCTCATGGCAGAAGTGACACCAGTCCCGCAAATGCAGAAAACGCTTGGCCTGACAGGTTTGACCAGCAACGCAATGGCACTGATCGCGCCAGGGGCCTTCCTTTGNNCTTTGGCTGACGTTCTTCATCCAGGCGACCACCGGCGCAACGTCTCCTTCGATGTGGATCGGGATATTCGCGGCCCTGGCGCTGTGTCTGGCGACGGCGGTCTCGTACGCGGAGATCTCCAAGCTCTATCCCGGCA
>PLUT01000002.1 GCA_003162875.1 Granulicella sp. | reverse complement strand
TCGAGCCCTCCAACCTCCAGCGCCAGGTCCTCTTTGACGAGGCCGACGCCCTGGAATCTCTGCCCAAGGCCGAGGCAGCCCGCCGCCACATCGCCCAATTCAACTCCAGCGTCGCCGTCCATGCGCACATCGCGGACCTCGTCCCCACCAACATCGCTGCATTGCTCGCCGGCGCGGACATCCTGCTCGACGCCACCGATAACTTCGAAACTCGCTACCTCATCAACGATTTCGCCGTTCAGCAGGGCACGCCCTGGATCTACGCCGCAGCCGTCGGCGCCTACGCCGCCACTATGAACATCCTGCCCGCGCTGCCTTCCACGAACAACGAAGAACGAACAACGGACAACGTGAGGCCCACCGCCTGTCTCGCCTGCATCTTCCCCAAGCCGCCCGCCGGCAACCTGGAAACCTGCGACACCTCCGGCATCCTTTCCACCGCCGTCAACCTGGCCGCCTCCATTCAGGTCACCGAGGCGCTCAAGTTCCTCACCGGCCAGCCTCATCTCATGCGCCGCACCCTGCTCTCCTTCGACCTCTGGAGTCCTGCGCTCCTGTCACCCGAGGGCAGCGGATACCTGGACCGCTCCGAGATCGCCGCCTCCGTGCCGCGTCCCGGCTGCGAGGTTTGCGGCCGGCGGTCCTTCACCCACCTCGCCGGCCAGGACCGCGCCCACATCACTCTCTGCGGCCGCGATTCCGTCCAGATCCACGAGCACCACCGCCCCGTCGACTTCGCCGCCATGCGCGCCCGCCTCGCCACCCACGCCGACATCGAAGACCTCCGCTCCAACGACCTGCTTCTCCGCTTCCGCCGCGGCCCGCACACCCTCACTCTCTTCGCCGACGGCCGCGCCATCGTCCACGGCACCACCGACATCACCGTTGCCCGCTCCCTTTATGCACGCTTCATCGGCGCCTGACCCGCCGCCTAACCTCAATCGCACCAATACCCGCCCACTGCGCAACCTTTTTCAACTGCATAGGCTCAAACCTCCTAGATACTGGATTCCCGGCATATGCGGTACGCTGGAATAGGCGCGAGTCCGGCGAACCTTCACTCCCGGAGCCACCCATGAACTTCGAAGGCCAGTTGATGACGCGAGCTACCCCTCCAAAACAGAACCCTGGGCTATTCAAGCGCAATCCGCCCATCGCCGGGGAGGCGGAAGCCATTGCAGCCGCCAAGAACGGAGACGCCGAGGCATTCTCCAAGCTCTATACCCTGCACAAGCGCCGCGTCTACACTCTCTGCCTGCGCATGCTTGGCAACGTCTCCGAGGCCGAGGATATGACCCAGGAAGCCTTCCTCCACCTCTTCCGCAAGCTCGGCAGCTTCCGCGGCGAATCCGCCTTCTCCACCTGGCTGCATCGCCTCACCGTCAACCTCGTCCTCATGCACCTGCGCAAGAAGGGCCTCACCCTCGTCTCCCTCGAGGAGACCATCAACCCTTCCGATGAAGACTCCCCCAGGCGCGACTTCGGCAGCCGCGACTCCGTGCTCGCCGGCTCCGTCGACCGCGTCTCGCTCGAGCGCGCCGTCGCCTTGTTACCCCCCGGCTACCGCATGGTCTTTGTTCTTCACGACGTCGAGGGCTTCGAGCATAATGAGATTGCCACCATGCTCGACTGCTCCACCGGCAACAGCAAGTCCCAGCTGCACAAGGCCCGCCTGAGGCTTCGCGAACTGCTCCGCCAGTCCGAGCCGCCCCAGCCCGACCAGTCCGCGGAGGCCGTGCAATGACGCTGCCTCGCAAAATCGACTTCGACACCCTCAAGCCCGAGGAGTTTGAACGGTACCTCCCCGACCTCTTCGCCACCGGAAACGGCAAGGTCAGCCAAGACCCCCGCCTGAAGAAGTTCCTCGCCCAGCACCCCGATTGCGCCGCCCTCGTCAGCGACCTCGAAACCATCGCCGAACACGCGCGCAGCCTCTTCGAACCCGTCGGCGACCCCAGCGACAAGGTCTGGACCAACATCCAGAACAAGCTCCGCGAAGAAGCCGCCCACGGCGCCAACGGCGAGTCCACCGAGCAAGATCTGGAGGACCAGGAGGACCAGGACCAAGTCAAGGAAATCGACTGACCCCTCCACCCATGAATTCCCTTGCAACCGATTACCGCCCGTTGTAATCTCAGCTTCAGGATGATTTCGCACTCGTTCCAGTCCGGCACCTTTACCTATCCCTGCTTTTGGTGGCAGGGAGCGGGTCAGCCGGGCGTGCGAGCAACTCTGAACAGATAAAACTAGATCCCTTCAGAGCATCCGCCACTTCCACTGAACCGCGACCCCACAAAGGTCGCGGTTTTGTTTTGCCCCAATTCGTTCGTCATTCTGAGCGCAGCTCAGAATCCCTGTATTTCGCTCTTGCCTTTCGCTTCTCGCTTTTGTCGCTATATTCAAAGGAGCCGTTGTATGACCGTCCAGATCGCCGAACCCAGCGTGAGCCCAAGACCCAAGCCCGCCACCTCCGACCTTCTCCCCGCTTCCCTCCGCCGCATCGTCCTCACCGGATTCATGGGCGCCGGCAAGACCACCGTCGGCCGCCTGCTCGCCGCGCGCCTCAACTGGGACTTCCTCGACCTCGACGCCCTCATCGAAGCCCGCACCGGCCTCAGCGTACCCTCCATCTTCGCCACCCACGGCGAGTCCCACTTCCGTCAGCTTGAGTCCCAGGCCTTGGCCTGCGCGCTCGGCCGCAGCCGCGTCGTCCTCGCCCTTGGCGGCGGCGCGCCCGAGATCCTTACCAACCGCCTCCTGCTGGAGCAGACACCCGCCACCGCCACCGTCTTCCTCGATGCTCCCTTTGCCACGCTCTTCGACCGCTGTATGCTGCAGGCCCTCAACCCCGGCACAACCGAGCGCCCCAATCTCGCCGACCCCGCCGCCGCCGAGCAGCGCTTCCTCACCCGCCAGCCCATCTACCGCCGCCTCGCCCATCACGCCATCTCCACCGCCGATCTGTCCACTCAGGAGACCGTCACCGCGCTGCTCGCCCGCCTCAACGCGCCGCCGCCCCGCCGCCGCCGCTAAACTCTTCGGCTCTTGCCGGGTGCCCCATTCATCTCACTTGGGCTTCGTCATTCTGGACCCAGTTTCATCGAGTCCAGAATCCCCGTATTTGTCTTTTGCCGCTCCACAAATGCCGTCCCTGCGAAGGAGCTTCAGCTCCTCTGTGTCCTCCTGGATTCGCCTCGCCTTAATCCTTCCCCGCCCATCCTCGTCGGGTGCACACTAGACATGCATCCATTCCAGCGTGCAGGAGAAGCCCCACGGACCCCTCGACGCCGCCCCTGACCGACAATTCCCGCAACGCCGCCATCCGCGGCCACATCCTCTTCGCCTTTGCCGTCGTGGTGGCTCTCGCCCTCCTCTGGCGTCTTCGCGAAGTCCTCCTGCTGGTCTACGTCAGTGCGCTCTTCGCCGTGGTCTTGACGCCCGTCGTCAACAACATCATGAACTTCAAGCTCCCCGGCGGCCGTCATCTCGCGCGCGGCGCGGCCATCGCCGTACTGCTCGCCTTCGCCTTCTTCGTCGTCGCCTCCATCCTCATCCTCGGCCTGCCGCCGGTCATCCGCGATCTACACCAGTTCGCCACCGACCTGCCCGCCCGCATCCCCGACACCGTCGCCCGCATCAAGCGCCTCCCCTACGCCGACCAGCTAGGCGTCGATACCGTCGCCGCGAAGGCCGAAAACGCCGTCTCCGCCACCGCCGAATACCTATTCGCCTCCTTCCCCCTCTGGATGGGCCACATCTTCGAGTTCGCCACCGCCTTCGTCCTCTGCGTCTACTTTATGATTGAAGGCGACCACGCCTACGGCTGGTTCATGTCGTTTCTCTCCCCGGACAACCGCCTCCGCCTCGCCGTCACTCTTTACAAGGCGGAGATCCGCATGAGCAAGTGGCTCTTCGGCCAGGGCACCCTCATGCTCATCCTCGGCGTTTGCAGCATCATCGCCTTCGGCCTGCTCGGCGTCCGTTACTTCGTCCTGCTCGGCGTCCTCATGGGCCTTATGAACATCATCCCCATCGCCGGCGGCGTCATCACCATCCTGCTCGTCGCCCTGGTCGCCGCGCTCGACTCCTGGGCCAAGATGGCCGGCGTCTTCGCCTTCTACCTCGTCTACATCAACGTCGAAAACGCCTGGCTCATCCCCCGCATCATGCGCTCCAGCGTCAACCTTATGGGCCTGGCCGTCCTCATCGCCCTCATCGTCGGCACCGAGCTCGCAGGCATCCCCGGGGCCCTCGTCGCAGTCCCCACCGCCGCCCTCATCGCCGTCCTGCTCGACGAATACGCCGTCCAGAAAGACCGGGCGTAGCCAGCGCCGCGCTCTGCGCTTAATCGAGTCGCCATCTGCCGTAAGAAGCGGTTTTCCCTTTACTGAACCCCGCCGATAACTTACTCTTCGTTTTATGGACTACTCGCAGATCATTACGATGGAGCCGGGGAAGCGTAGCGGCAAGCCGTGCATTCGCGGTCTGCGCATCACGGTTGGAGACGTGCTGGGATACCTGGCGTCTGGAATGACGCATGCGGAGATTCTGCGCGACTTTCCGTACCTGACTGAAGAGGATATTCGCGCGTGCCTGGCGTTCGCGGCGGATCGCGAGCGGAAGTTAGAGACGCTGGTGGCGTGAAACTTCTGCTAGATGAGAACCTTTCACCGCGACTGGTGGGGTCGCTGAGCGATCTCTATCCGGAATCGCAGCATGTTCACAGCTTGGAACTAGGAGGGGCGGACGATTCCGCGCTGTGGGACTACGCCAAGGCGCACGGGTTTGCGATCGTCTCCAAGGACTCGGACTTTGCCGAGCGCAGTGTGCTGGAAGGCGAACCGCCGAAGGTTATCTGGATTCGGTTGGGCAACTGTTCGACGACTGAGGTAGAAAGGCTGCTTCGTTCCACGCACGAGACGGTACGTGCCTTCATCCAGAAGGATGAGGAGACTTGCCTCCTGCTCGGACGTGCCTAGTTTTTGAGGCGGGTGGCAAAAACTTCCGCCGCCAGTTCGCCTCGCTGCTATCCTTGTCTCCCATGTCGGAACTCACTTTCTCCCAACCTGAACGCCGCAGCTTCCTGGTCCCCGGGCTCATCGCGCTCGTCGTACTCGCCGCTGGCATCGGCATCTTCGCCATGATCAACCCCTACCGCGTCCCCACGGTCACCGTCACCCACGCCGCCGTCGACGCCGAGCACACCGTCTTCGCGTCCGATTCCAAACTCGTCGGTTCCAAGCCCACGGCGCAGGACGACCTCTACGTGGTCACCAACGTGCACATCGACAACCGCCTCAAGATTCCCATCACCGTCGACGACATCACCGGCGCCATCACCGCAACCGGCGACGCCGAAGCCACCGCCACCGCCATCCAGAAGAGCGACCTCGCCAACCTCTTTGTCGTCTTTCCCAAACTCGTCCCGCTGGCCGGCCCCCCGCTGCTTCGCGAAACCATCATCCAGCCCGGCGCGCAGCTCGACGGAATGGTCATCCTCCACTACGCCCTCGCGCAGGCCGACTGGGACCAGCGCAAATCCGCCAGCGTCACCATCGACTTCTATCACCAGGACTCCGTCACCGCCCCCATCCCAAAAACCTAGTACCTGGAACCGAGTACCTGGTACCTTTCCTTCCATGCGCCGCCGCTTCATTGCCGACACCTGGTCTCCGCAAACCGGCCATCCCAGCCGCGCCGCGCTCACGGGAGAGCAGGCCGCCCATCTTGCGCGCGTGCTCCGCGCCCGGCCTGGCCAGGTCTACGACATCGTCGCCAACGGCTTCCTCCACCGCGCGGAGATCACCACCGTCTCCGACTCGGAAGTCCGCTTCACCCTGCACGAGGAACTCGAGGCCGACGCCGCGCTGCCCATCCATCTGCTGCTCGCTGTCTTCAAGTTCGACCACTTCGAATGGGCGGTCGAGAAGGCCACCGAACTCGGCGTCGCCCGCATCACGCCCATCCTCGCCCACCGCACGGAGAAGCACCTCGCCCTTGCCGCGCCCAAGCGTGTCGAACGCTGGCGCCGCATCGCGCTCGAATCCGCCCAGCAGTCCCGCCGCACCGACATCCCCGAAATCGCCGATCCCGCGCCGCTCGCCTCCGCCATCGCCGCCGAAGCCGCTCCCTTCCGCATCCTCCTCAGCGAAACCGAACAATCCCTAACCCTCGCCGCCGCTTTGCAGCACCTCATCGCGGATCAAAAAGATTGTCATTCTGAGCGGAGCGAAGAATCCCCGCATTTCGTTCTTGACGCCACTGAACTCGCCCTCGCCATCGGCCCCGAAGGCGGCTGGACTCCAGAGGAAATGGCCCTCTTCACCGCCCACCACTGGACAGCGGTCACCCTTGGCCCGCGCATCCTCCGCGCCGAAACCGCGGCCATCGCCGCCATCGCCATCGCGTCGGCGCATCTCATCTCGCCCTCCGGGAGACCCAGCATGAAACTCACGCGCTTCGCCATCCTGCTCTCGACCGCTTTGCTCGCCCACTCCGCCCTGGCCCAGGCCAATCCGCTCGCCGGCGTCATCGACATCCACGCCCACACTGCACCCGACTCCACCCCGCGCAGCATCGACGCTATCGACCTCGCCAGGCTCGCGCAGAGCCGCGGCATGCGCGCCATCGTCTACAAGAACCACTTCGAGCCCACCGCCGATATGGCCTATCTCGTCCAGAAGGAGGTCCCCGGAATTCTCGCCTTCGGCGGCATCGACCTCAACCTCTCCGTCGGCGGCATGAACCCGATTGCCGTGGAGAAGATGGCGCTCACCACCGGCCACCTCGGCCGCTTCGTCTGGATGGCCACCTACGACACCCATGCCCAGGTCCTCGCGGGAAGAACCGCGGAGGATCGGGCCCGCCCCTACGTCGCCATCTCGCGCAACGGAGAGCTACTTCCTGAGACCAAAGCGGTCCTCGCCATGATCAAGAAGTACGACCTGGTCATGGCCACCGGCCACAACTCCGCCGAAGAAGGCCTGTTGCTCATTCGCGAGTCGCGCGCGCTCGGCATCACCCGCATGGTTGTCACCCACGCCATGCTCTCGCCTATCAACAGCACCATCCCGCAGATGCAGCAAGCCGCGTCGCTCGGCGCCTACATCGAGTTCGTCTACAACGGCCTCACCGGCGCCTCCAAAGCCTTCACCTTCGCAGACTACGCCAAGGCCATCCGCGCGGTCGGCCCCGAGCACTGCATCCTCTCCTCCGACATGGGCCAGCCTGCCAACCCGCTCCATCCCGACGGCCTCGTCATCTTCTTCACCGGCCTCGAAGCCGAGGGCATCACCCCCGCCGAGATCGCCACCATGTCCCGCACCAACCCCGCCAAGCTCCTCGGTCTGCAATAAAAGGCGGCCGAGCTCTCGCCCGACCGCCCCGT
>PLUT01000304.1 GCA_003162875.1 Granulicella sp. | reverse complement strand
CGGCGACTACCGGCGCGGCTAGGCATTTTTTTTCAGCCGCTGTAGCCGCGAATAGGGCCGCGATTTCCACACGGTTTTCTTGACACGGGGTTTAAAATTGAATTAAGGAACAAGGGAAAAAGCGCGGCCCGCTGGCCTGGCCATCCCGGCTCTCGGTGTGGGTCTAAGTCATTTGGATTCGATGTTTTTAGGACCTAGGTCGGTCCAGTCTGGTAGTTGGTCCGGCTCTAAGTCGTTATTCCGGGGTACTTTAGGACCAAAAGTACGGGGGGAGGGGTGGGGGTAGGGGCAGGGTAATTAGGCCTCTATCAGGCCGTAGCGGCGCTGCCATTGCTGCTTCAGGCGTGCCCAGACGGCGTCGATCTCGGCGGGCGGCAGGGCAGGGTCGGGCCTGGCGGCGAAGCGCTCAGCCTCCGCCTTCGCCAGCTCCAGCACGGCCTTGTCGCGCAGCAGGTTGGCGACGCGGAACTCGGGCAGCCCGGTCTGGCGCGTGCCGAAGAACTCGCCCGGGCCGCGCTGCTGGAGGTCAAGCTCGGCCAGCTCGAAGCCATTTTGCGAGGCCACCAGGGCGTTCAGGCGGGCGTCGGCCTGCGGGGTGACACTGCCGCCGGACTGTCCGGACTGTCCGGTCATCAGGATGCAGTAGCTCTTCGCCGCGCCGCGGCCGACGCGCCCGCGGAGCTGGTGCATCTGCGCCAGACCAAAGCGCTCGGCGTGGTCGATGACCATCACGCTGGCGTTGGCTACGTCCACGCCGACCTCGATGACGGTGGTCGAGACCAGCACGTCGATGTCGCCGCGCTTGAATTGGGCCATCGTCACCTCTTTATCGTCCGCGCTCAGGCGGCCGTGCAGCAGGCCCAGGCGAAGGCCCTTCAGCGCGCCGGTGCGGAGCTCGTCGTACATCTCGGTGGCGGAGCGTAGCTTGGGTTTTTCGGTGAAGAGCTTTTCGGTCTTGACGGATTTGCGGGATTTGGCCGGAGTGGACTTTCCGGACCGGGTGGCAGAAGGTCCGGGGCTAAAGCCCCGAAGGTTGGAATGGCTTTGCTGCCGCGGGCTGAAGCCCGCTGCTACTCCGGGTTCGGCGGAGGCACCGGAGTCTGACGCGGAATCGTCTGGGTCGTCGTGAGGGAAATCGAGTTCGGGCTGGTCGTCCTTCGAGCCTTCGATCAGCGGATAGACCAGGTAAGCCTGGCGGCCTTGTGCCACCTGTTTGCGCAGGAATTCCCACACTTCGGCGGCCTGCTCCTCGGTGGTGCGGCGGGTGACGATGGGCGTGCGTCCCGGCGGCATCTCGTCGATGACGCTGACGTCGAGGTCACCGTAGAGAGTGAGGGCAAGGGTGCGGGGAATGGGCGTCGCCGTCATGGAGAGCACGTCGGGGTCCGAGACGCGGCCCGGCACTCCGCCGTCGCTGCGCTCGCTTCCGGGCTTGCGCATCAACTTGAATCGCTGCTGCACGCCGAAGCGATGCTGCTCGTCGACGATGACCAGGCCGAGGTTGGCGAAGTCGGCCTTGTCCTCCTGCAGGGCGTGGGTGCCGATGACGAACTGCGCGTCGCCACGCATAATGCGGCGCTGAGTCTCGCGCTTGGTGCGGTCGTCGAGCGAGCCGGTGAGCAGGGCGATCTTGTACGGCTGGCCGGTGGAGGGTGAGATGGCGCCACTAAGCAGCTTGCGTGCGGAGAGGTAATGCTGCGTGGCGAGGATTTCCGTGGGGGCCATCAACGCGACCTGCGCGCCGTTCTCGATGGCCACCAGCGCGGCCTGCATGGCCACGATGGTTTTGCCGGAACCGACATCGCCCTGCAGCAGGCGGCGCATGGGCTGCGGGCGGCGCATGTCGGCGACGATCTCCCCGAGCACGCGTTTCTGCGCGGCGGTGGGGTGGAAGGGCAGCACCTGCTTGATGGCCTGGCGCACCGCGGGGCTGGTGGTGAAGGCAGTGCCGGCGCGCTCGCGCATGCGGCGGCGCTTGAGTTCGAGGCCGAGTTCGAGATAGAAGAGCTCCTCGAAGATGAGGCGGCGGTGCGCCGGCGTCGAGGCGGACATCAGGTCGACCATCGGCGTGCCCGCTTCAGGGAAGTGAACCGCCCGCAAAGCCGCCATGCGCGAGGGAAGGCCGAGACGCGCGAGCATCGCCGGCGGAAGGGTTTCGGGGACTGGTAACCCCATGGTCGACTCCGTCGAACATGGGGCACCCGGAGTGGTGGCCGAATCGAGTTCCTCGAAGATGCTCCAGACGACGCGGCGCATCCACTTGGAGGTGAGCTTCGCACCCCACGGCGTGGTACCGCCGAGCGACTCGTATACCGGGACGATACGGCCGATTTCGAGCGTGGCGTCGGAGTCGGGGTCGGCGCGATCAGGGAGGATTTCGAACTGCGGCTGGATCATCTTGAAGCGGCCGGCGGATGCGCCCTGTCCGGCGATGGCGGCAGCGGCCATGGCGGAGCGCGACGGCTCCAGCTTGCCGTAGACCGCAACCATCTGGCCGGCTTTGAAACGGTCCTTCAGGTATGAGCCGTGGAACCAGATGCACTTGACCGTGCCCAGGCCCTGGCCGAGAGTCATCTCGAACATCGGCCCGGAACGCGTGCGCAGCAGCACCGATCCGCGCACCTCGCCGATGATGGAGGCCATGGCGCCGGGAGTCAGCGAGGCGATAGGCTGCGGGTTCAGGCGGTCTTCGTAGCGGAAGGGCAGGTGGTAGAACAGGTCCTCGACGGTTTCCACACCGCGCGTGGCCAGCGCCGCGGCAACGCGCTCTCCTACTCGTTTTACGTATTTGACCGGGGTGGTGAGTTCGAGCACAGAGATGATGCTAACAACATCGGGCTCGGGTTCGATTCCGCAGACTGAATCAACTTCTTTCGGCGAGGAGGGCGGCTACATCCTTGGCAAAGTCCGCGCGGTCCACCGCGCCGACGTAGATTTTTGCCAGGCGGCCCTGGCGGTCAACGAGTACGGTGGTTGGGATGCCAATGTCGATGGGGCCGTGGCGGGTCTCCGGTGGCGGAAAGGCGACGGGGTAGGGCACGCGGAACTGCTGTACGAACTGCTGAACGCGAGCGGGAGCATCCTGACCTTCATCCAGCGAGACGCCGACCACGGCGAGGCCCTTGGGGCCGGAGTCGCGCGCGACTTGCATCAGGCCGGGCAACTCTTCCCGGCAAGGCTGACACCAGGTTGCCCAGTAGTTGATGAGCACGACCTGCCCGCGATGGTCCGCCAGCCTCCACTCGCCGCCGCCCAACTGCGGCAACGCCACGGCCGGCAGGGTTCGGCGGTTCGCTGCCGGGGTGAATCCTCCGGCCTGGCTCCGCCAATGCCAGCGAGTGGCGCCAAGAAGCAGAGCCACGGCGATGAATGCGAACAGCCACACGCGGTCGCTGCGGTTGTCTGATCTCATGCGTACGCGCAGCCTTGCCTGCGTATCCCAATCATAAAGCTCGGGACGGACGGCAGGCGGGATGCCGAGTTGAGGGCGGGCAAGTAGAATTGAGCGGAATGCACATTAACGAGATATTCGCTGCCGACCGGACGACCGTCTCCTTCGAGTTTTTCCCGCCGAAGACGGAGGCGGACGCCCAGGCGCTCTACGAGAACATCTCCCTGCTGGAGAAGCTCCAGCCGTCGTTTGTCTCAGTCACCTACGGTGCGGGTGGGTCCACGCGGCAGCTGACCCATGACCTGGTGCTGCGGCTGAAACAGACGACCACGCTCGACCCGATTCCCCACCTGACCTGTGTGTGCCACAGCGAGGCGGAGATCGCGGAGATACTCGACAAGTACGCGCAGGCCGGCATAAGCAATACGCTGGCGCTGGGCGGCGATCCGCCGCGCGATGCGAAGAACTACGACAAGAAAGCCGATGCGTTTCAACATGCCGCGGACCTGGTGCGTTACATTCGCCGGTTCAATGAGCGCGGTGCGCACCCCGACCGGCAGGGCTTCGGGATTGGCGTGGCCGGGTTTCCGGAGGGGCATCCGGCCACGCCGAACCGGCTGGAAGAGCTGGATTACCTGAAGGCCAAGGTGGACGCCGGCGCAGACTACATCTGTACGCAGCTCTTCTTCGACAACCATGACTTTTACGATTTCCGCGAGCGCTGCGAACTGGCGGGCATTAGCGTACCGATCATTGCGGGGATCATGCCGATTACGTCGCTGGGCGGCATGAGGCGGATGGCGCAACTGGCGCTGGGCGCGCGCTTTCCGGCGAAGCTGCTGCGGGCGCTGGGGCGCGCGGGGAACGATGCCGAGGCGGTGAAGCGCGTGGGCGTGCACTGGGCGACGGAGCAGTGCCGCGACCTGCTGGACAACCAGGTGCGGGGCATCCATTTCTACACGCTGAACAAGTCGGACGCGACCCGGCAGATCTATCAGAACCTAGGGCTCGAGGACAGCATCTCGCTGCGCCGCGCGGCGCGACTTTAAGCCGGGACGGGCTTAGCGGCAACCTTTCTCCGGGCATAGGTTCTTGCTGAAGAACGGCATGACGTGGTTTTGAAAGCGGTCGGCCACGGCGCTGGTATGGGTGCCGTGATAGATCTCAAAGCTGTTTGCGATGCCGTAGCTGTCCATGATGTCGTGCAGCTTGCCCGCGTCGATGCGCAGGCCGTCCTGGTCGCCCACATCCATGGCGATGGCGCGATACTGGCGCAGATTGCCGATGTACTGGTCGACGAAGGCGAGCGGCGCATTGGCGGCCCATTTCGCGATCACATCCGGCTGGGGCACTCCGTCCTTGGTGGGAAGGTCGAGATAGAGCGGCGGGTTCTTGGGATCGGGCGACCAGGCGGCAGCGGAGGCAAGCTGCGCGCGCAGGCCAAAGGAGAGGCCGGCGGAGTCAGCCGGCGTCTTCACGGCTTCGAGGGCCTTGTCATTGGCGGGGTTGCTTGGTCCGCCGATGCGTGCCGACATGCAGCATGGGCTCATGATGTAAAGGCTGCCGAAGACGTCGGGATGCTTCATGCCGATGCGGCTG
>PLUT01000343.1 GCA_003162875.1 Granulicella sp. | reverse complement strand
ACGACTTCTTCCGAAACGCCCCAACCACCTCCCCAATTGGAGTGCCGTTGAGCCAGACCGTCGCCCGATAGTTGATGCCATCGAACGTCAGGTGCATCTGCCGTCCATGCATTGCGCTGGGCATAGTGAACTGAGTTCGGAACCAGAAGCTTTTCCTGCTGAGCGACTCCGGAATCGCCAGGTTGTTCAAGCCATAGTCCGGATTGGGGTACACGCCACGGTCGATCAAGGTGGTGAGAACTGTACCCGGCACGGTTGCCCGCATCCACTTCGATGAGTCGTAGCTGCCGCTGGAGATCGACGAGCCTGCGTCCTTCACCGTCGCCGCATCTGCCATCTGCCACGCATGCCTCAAAGTCAGCGAAGCGCCGTCTTCGGATGGCTCGTCTTTCCCGGCCAAAGGCTTTACCGCAACCGGCGCCTGCGGAACGGCAGCACTATGGGGCAGGGTGGATGGGTCCTGGGGAGCGTGCATTCCCGACGGCCCGCGGGTCTGCACGAACCAGGGCTTCGACCCTTCTTCAAACGGCAGGTTATCAAGTCCGGCGGGCGTCGACTTCAGGCTCTCGAGCTGTGCCGCGGAGAGTTCCCCACTGAGCAGGCTCACCTGCGCGAGGTGCCCGCCGAAGTGCGTCAGAGCGTGACCAGCAGGCCACGGCGACGAGGCCGGAGCCATCTCCAGAACGTCTTCAGCAGCTCCCAGGGCCACCGTGCCCGACGCCACCGGCACTCCATCCGCATAGAGCCACGTTATTCCCTGCTGATCCACCGATACTGCCAAGGAATGCCACACCCCCGTGGAGAGAACGGCATCGCCCTCCAGTACGTGGCCGGACCCACTGCCACCCGACCAGAAAGCGGGCCGCCCATCGATCAAGGCAAGGTACCTGGGAAACGCCTCATGAGGCCGTCCTACCCCGGCCAGCAGCGTGGTCGCGCCGCGCTCTTCCGTCTTGAGCCGGAGAGACATGGACCAGCTGCGTTGTGCTGCGGCCAGCGGTTCATGATCGTGCAGCGGTTTGGAGAGCCCAACTCCTCCCTGCAGAAACCAGCCGTTGTACGGGCCCGCGACCACATTCGTGGGTCGCTGGATAAGCAGCGGCGAAACCAGGTCGCTCGCACCCTGGGACCACGCCGACGGCAAAGCCAAACAGAGAACAGCGATACTGCCAAGTTGACCCGCACAACGACCAAAGCTCTTCCAAGCACTCATCCGACCACCTTGATACTGTTCGAGCCAATTTGACTCTACACCGCGGCCACATAAACAACCGGGCCAACCGCACCTTAGGCCGCGAATTCTATTCAGCTCAGAAAATGCATTTGCGGCGTTACACAGACAGACTCTCAACAATTCCGATTGATGGATTTCAATTGCTCTCAATTGAGGGCGTGAGAACGCTATCATACGCTTCGTAGAAGAGACAGCCTTTTCCGCAGAACCGTAGTGACTGAGAGCCGCTTTTCATAGGGTTTCTATCACCGTCATATTGAGGACGGCCGAGCGAGCCATCTGATTCGCCGAATCCGTACCGATGAAAATGCTCTGGTTTTTGCTGCTACGCCTAGTGAATGGCCGCCTGGATCTGGCGCCGATTGTCCACCGCCTGGAACTCTGCTTCGCGGGGCCGTTCCTGGTCGAAGGGCATCGGCTCGATGGCGGGGCGAGTCTGGGCATCGCCGTCTATCCGGAAGACGGCACAACCAGGGACGCACTGCTCACGGCCGCCGACAACTCCATGTACGCAACGAAGAAAGCCAGGCGCGTCGGCCAGGAAGCAATGGCTTGAAGGCAAGCCTTCCGCAGATTCGTCTCGATGTCGATGCGGCAGCCCGTTAACCTGGGATATTCGTATCAGGCCAATAACGGAAACTGCGGAAGATTGCGTTGCCCGTACCCCATGCGGAGAGAGCCGGTCTCACGTCGAGAAAACCACCAAGCACATTGTGATGCATCCCGGAAATCTCGGCCGATTCTGGAACGCGCTGCCAGTCTTGACTGGGACGACGGAAATAGAAGTCGATCTCCTGCCGATCGTTCACGATGCGAAGCGTCGCGCGTTTTGCTGTATCCTCCGGGTGCGAGAAGGTAAGGCCGTTCCCAATGCGTACACCAATTCCATTCGGGCCCAGTGTGATCCCGGTCGCGTGCTCAGGGTTATAGAAGAGTAGCAACCCCGCCTCACATCCCGGTTCAACCTCGACGTCCACTTCAATCGTGTAAGCATGGCCCCCTACAGGGGCGCTAAGCACCGACGTGTCCTGAAGTTTGCTGCCCCGAGCAGCAAGGCGAAGGAACCCCTTTCCTGTGTCAAAGCGCGTCGGATCGTACTCATGCCAGAAACCCCACTGGAGACCTAATTCCGGACTCTCAAATCTGTCCGAGGGGTCGAAGAACGGCTCCTGGCTCTTGGTAGATACTGGCATCGGAATAGCGGAATCCGCCGCAATCTCCGGCAGAACTCTAAACCAGCCGTCTGCTGTCCACTCCACCGGAAGCAGGAGCAATTGCCTTCCTAAGGTGCGATAGCCGTTTTCGTAAGCGTGAACCGTCATGTACCATTTGCCGTCGGGCGTATCGACTAAACGCCCGTGGCCCAGACTTAGCCAGCGCTCGTCCCGAGACTGTGTGTGTACAACGGGATTGTAGGGAGAGAACTCCCATGGTCCCTCAGCGTGTCGACTGCGGGCACTTACAACGGAGTGACTGGTAGCCGGTCCGCCCGTGCCGCCTTCGGCGACATTGAGATAGAAGTAGCCGTTGTGCTCCAGCAGCTTCGGGCCCTCCAGGCAAGTGCATTCCATGCGCGTCGTGGCCGGTACAGGCCAGGGTTCGAAAGCAGGCCGCGGAGGAGATTTGACAGCGAGGCCGTCGGCTGTCAACTCCACCATCTGACCGCCATTCATGTACAAAAAGCGTCGGCCGTTTTCGGCGATGTGTGCGGGGTCGATCGCGGAGATGCCGAGGGCGATAGGCTCGCTCCACGGGCCGGCCGGATGAGCGGCATGGACTACGAAGAGGTGGTTATCGGACGGGAAGTAGATAAAGAAACGGCCCTCGTACTCACAAAGGTAGGGCGCCCATATGCTGCCAGAGTAGCGCCGCAGCGCGGCCGCGACAGGACGCCAATTGATCAGATCCAATGAATGCCAGATCGGCAGGCCGGGAGCATAGTCGAAGCTGGAATGCGTAAGGTAAAACTCTCCGCCAACCCGGATGGGACTCGCATCCGGATGATCGCCGCCCATGATCGGATTGCAATAGACGTTCGGCACCTGAGCCGATGCCCACTGATAACCAGCTTGGAGCGCAAGCGCGATGGATGTTGCCGAGGCGTTCTGAAAGAAGCGGCGACGTGTAATCATGCGTCGGCCTGATTCGGTAGTCTCATGGATAGGTTCTCGATCTCTGGGTTCGCCGCCTGTTTCGAAAACTTATCCTAGCATCTGCAAGGCCTGGACTCGCTCGCCTTTTGACCGCGGTAACTTCGTGACAACTGGAGATGGGCGGGAGGCCTCTTTTTCTTCAGGCCCGCTAAGCCACTGGCTGCGAAGCCGCCGCAACGCTGGCTGGCATCCCGTCCCGCAATCTCATGCTGAACTGGGACGCAGGCAACGCCGTCATGCGCGGTGAATTGGACGCCTTCCCCGGCGGCTGGAATGCGCTGCCCAAAGATCGCCTCCACCATTGGCATGTGAGGAATGCGGTGAAGGATGCAACCGGCAAGACGGCCTCACAAACCTCGCGCCGACTTTGGGTCCATCAGCGTGGATTCTGCACTCCCAAGCGCGATTCCCGTCACTAGACTAGAGTGACGGCAATGTCCGCGCTGAAAAGAACCTGCTCAATTGAGCAATTGTGCACATCTGAATATCGGATTCTCTGGCAGAGTTGGGAGAAGTCGGCAAAACAATCGGATTGGAGGAACGATGCCTAATCTGAAGGCAAGGATGTTGATCGTTGACGACGAACCCTCGACGAGGACTCTACTCAGTCAAATATTTGGTAACCTAGGCCACCCTGTACGGGCCGCCGAAGACGGCTTTTCTGCCCTGGAGCAGATACGGGAAGAGGAGCCGGATATCCTGCTCTCCGATCTCAATATGCCGGGAATGTCCGGCTTTGAACTGCTCTCCGTGGTTCGGCGAAGGATTCCGCGGATCTACGTGATTGCGACCAGCGGGGCCTTCTCGGGCGACGGTGTTCCGCACGGAATCGCCGCGGATGCATTCCACGAAAAAGCGACGGGCCTGGACAGCCTGTTCCAACTCGTGAAGGCGGCCACGAAGCTTGAGAAGCACGTTCGGGCGGGGGTTGACGCATCGGCTCCGATCTGGATCTCACCCGTCGGTCGGGACGCGTCGTCCGAGGCGTCGGTCCTGATCACGTGCCCGGAATGCCTGCGAGCCTTCTCGCTCTCCGTCGGTGCGGCAGACTTTGTTATTCATGAGACACGGTGCGTGCACTGCGACACCGCGATACACTATGCAACCGTCCAACCGATGAATCCCCAGGTGCCGCACCGCTTTCGCGCTCATTCGAATGGAACTCAGACTTCCCTTGCGTTACAGCTTCAAGCACCCATGGGGGTGGCAAGATGACTGACAATTCAGCTCGCTTTCGACATCCGCGAAACGAAGATGGCGCATACGACTCAATTTGCCGGACGTGCCTTGCGGCAGTGGCCTGTTCTATGGCTAGGGCCGAGCTCGCAGAGAATCCGAAGGCCAATGTCTGCGATTCGGCTTTTCTCGCGGAACGCGGTTGCCTGAGCCGGGCCGAATCCATGAGGCATCCTGCTGCGCCCACGTTCCAGTGCGGTCCCCGGACGGATTAAGGTCGAGGGACGCCCTGAGCACCGGTGGCGATCATTGGCCCAACAGACCCATGCAGGTCTACCGGTCCATTGCGTCGAGATAGTCAGGACGCTCTCGTGAAGGGCGTGATACATCGCAGTGTTCGGGCTTGCCCGGTGTCATCTCAGCACAGGAAATGGAGATGATCCAGATGCCGCGATCGATGGAGGAAGAATTGAGGACCTGGCCGTAACAGCATAACCCGGCTGGAGTACTGAACCATTACCCTCTGGAAGCACGGCAGAATCGGCATTGCCGACCCAGTTTGTCCGCTCGATAATTGCCTTCGGTTCGTACGTTATGCCTCGCGCGAGACGCCGCCCCTCCCGTTTCGCCGTCGCCAGCAACAGCGGCCCGAGCAACCATGCCGACAACATGGACGCAAATCCGAACTCCCGCCGGAGCTCATCGCGCAATACCCGAACCTCCCCTGCTACGCGTTCATTTGTGGGCCTGAGAATGCGTTCCATGGCCCACAGAAGTCCGGGATAGCTCCACTTCAATGCCCTCGCCTCGTGGCAAAACCTTCGGCGAATCCGCAGATCCGGATGGTTCTTGTAGCGCATCCAGCCCTGCAGCGTGGTCCTGCACACCCGAAACAAGCTCGGCCCGTTGCGCTCGAAGTCGCGTCGGAATGCCCAATCCAGAAATTCCTTCGACTGGTCCCGCGAAATCGCTGGATGTCGAAAATTGAACTTGAATTGTCCGTGGATGTCCGCGAGATCGCCCTCCACCAGCCGGTCTTCGTGTTGCATCTGCCGATAGAGCGGCGTGCCAGGCACCGGCGTGTACAACATGAACTGGTGAAAATCAGTGTCATGCGCAACCGCATGCTCAATCTCTTCACCGATATTCTCCGGTGTGTGGTGCTCCATGCCCACAATCGTCGAACCCAGCACCCGAATGCCGTGCTGCCGCAGTTCCCCCGTCATCGCGAGCGTATCGGCGCCATCCAGCTTGCTGTAACCCGACTTCGGCGACTCAAGCCCCATCCACACCCAGGAGATGCCCAATTCCACCAGTTCATCCATCGAGTACTTGGCAATCGCGTTCGCTGACGAGAATACATAGAATTCCCACGATTTCCCATTGCGCTTCATGTGCGCGAGCAACTCCATCGCGCGGCGCTTGTTCAGCAGAAAATTCTCGTCCATGACGAAGAACGAACTCACGCCGAGCTTACCCTCCATCTCGGACATTACTCGGTACAGCTCCTCCCCCGTGTTGTAGAAGTTAAGGACTTTTCCCTTTCCCCCAAAGAACGCCGATGTTGTGCAGAAGTTGCAGCCCATCGGACATCCCACCGAAGGCACAATGGTAGCCGCCGTAGAACCGAGCTTGAACGGTAGCTTCAGTCCCATCACGCGATGACCGAAGCCCGAAGCAATCGCCGGATGCACGATGGGAGCCTTGTCATCGAGACCAAGGAAACGTCTCATCCATGAGATCCCTTCGCCGCGCACGATAAAGTCCGCGTTGATCATCGTCTCGATCGCCGGAATCGCGGTCACGTGCCCGCCGACCACAACCGTGGACCTCGGCGAGATCTCTCGCACCATGCGGCACATCTCGCGCACCTTGCCGACGTTCACGATGATCGATGTGATCCCGACAATGTCATAGTCGTGCTCGCGCAGCTCCCGTTCGAAGACCTCACGTGTGGGAAAATCGAGCACCGTGGTTGGCGCTGGAATGTTGGCCTGGATCATCATGATGCCCCAGCTTCGGTGGAACATCCTTAGCGAGAATGCGCCCTGAGCCCGGGTGACCTGGTTGTGATACAACTCCATCGGATTGATCGAGCGACTGCCGAATTCATCATCCTGCGCGTACGGTCCGAAAACGGATGACAGCAGCACGCGGGCTCGCGCGCCCTTGGGGTGGGTCTGCATCGGTTGGCCTCCTGTTAACAGTGGACGCGCTTCTTTGCGAACCTCGATGTAATCGTTTTGTCATACCCTTTAGCAGATTCTCTCGGCTTAGGCGTTGATCCAATGCCCAAACGCTTCGCTCGTCTAGCAGAACGGAGTCCATACGGCATCCCGCTACGAGCCTTCACAATCGAATCAGGTCCCCCATCTCATGGGTCAGTGAATGGAGTCGGCCCATTGCTGAAAAGTGATCAACTTTGAACAGACTGACGACAACGGAATTCCTAAACTATTGCTGTTCTTCCGATTTGGTTGCATTGCTCAAACCCGTCGAGGACTCCACACTGGAACCTTCTCTTCGTGGCTGCATATCGCCTCGATAGAGATTCCGGGCAGTATTGAACCGCGACCGTATCGGTTGACTGGGCAGAATGCCGGAGAGGCGCAGGAAATGGATTGCCCAATCTGCAGGGGTCTGGAACGAGCGTTTGAGGCCGGACGCAGCGAGTACATCGAGGCTCGCTTGTCAGCATGTTTTCGGGTCTGCACGGTGTTTGCAGCCAGGAAGAATGTCGATATGGAACGCGCCAGGTACGAACTGGAAGAGCACCTGTCTATATGCGTCTCAACCGTCCGGGTGTTTGCATCTTTGCCGGGATGGGACGCGTCCACGAGTTTGAAACAACTGGCTGCATAATCTCGGGTATCTTCTGACGCTGGATCCAGGTCTAGCAGTGGTAAGCGGCGGGATCGTTTCCGGAATGACAGTCAAACCGGAACTTGAGTCTCACCCAGCGTGAACACGTAACATTCCGAAAGAGATCCCGCACCGCGGATGCGCGAGACAGTAATACCCCTGATTTCTGCCATTCCGGCTCCCTGGCCCAAATTGACCTGGCGCAAACTACTCAAATAATTCGCGCATTACTATGTCATATGGATTACATTAGGGGCATCCTGTTCTGACGGGTGTCTCCCGTTTTCAGGACATCCGCCTCTCAGGGAAATGGGGCATGTGGGTACCCAGGCCATCCGGTAATTCGAGAGGCCAAAGCCCATTGCGCCATGCAGTGCCGATTCCGAACTGCACGCGGCGACGGACGATAGAGTGTCGTCCCGCGCAGTCGCGTCTGTACAGAGGCGATCGTCATGACCGAAGTTCCGGATTCGAAGTTCGACATCACTGCCTTCCTCTCCAGCGCTGGACTGGGACGCCGTCTCGTCCGTCTCAGCGCCAAGGAGGCCTTCTTCTCGCAGGGAAACCCGGCCGATTGCGTCTTCTACCTGCAAACCGGTCGGGCCAAACTCACCGTCGTCTCGGAAAGCGGCAAGGAGGCCACCATCACCCTGCTCGGTCCCGGTGACTTTGTCGGAGAAGAGTCGATAGCGAGTGTTCCCGGACTGCGCTTGGCCACCGCCACCGCTATCACCGCCTGCACCGCCCTCAAGATCGACCGCAACGAGATGATCCGCGTCATGCATGACGAGCACGGCTTCTCCGATCTCTTTCTCAAGTTCCTGCTCAACCGCGCGATGCGGACCCAGGCCGATCTGGTGGATCAACTCTTCAACTCCAGCGAGAAGCGCCTGGCCCGCATCCTGCTGCTGATGGCGGAGTTTGGCCAACCGGGCGAACCCGAGTCGCTCATCCCACAGATCACCCAGGAGACGCTCGCCGAGATGATCGGCACCACGCGNNAATACAACGGCCGCATCCGGGTACATAAGTCGCTTCTGAATGTGATTCTTCACGATCAGCCCCCCGGGCAAGACTCGACCAGTGCTCCTCTTGTGGAAACTGGATCGGGGCAATCAGAAAAGCCCTGAGAAGAGCCGCTGTCGTCGGTGTCAAGGTGAGGCATCACGATGGTCTAAAGGACTAAGCGGGGGCACACACAAGAGTTGGTCATTCTTCAATGCTGGAGTGATAGCGTCTTGGTGCCGATGGTGAAGGCGACGAGGTCGACTCGCAACTGNNCGGAGCCTGGCGACGCGTGGACTGCCCCGGAGCGGCTTCGCCGGCACGTCGCATAACCGCCACGCCCAGGTGTCCTTTGGGCGTCGGCTGGACATGTCTCGATTTGCTCAGACAGAGGCACCAGCCAGGTGTTTGATTCAAAGAATGATCTCAGCCAGCAGAACCGCCCTTCTCGTTTCCGGGCAAGAGCCGGTCGCCATTTTCCCCAACAACACTGGAAGGTCGAAGAGGGCCACGCCAGGATCACTCATAGCGATTTTTGACACACGTGAGCAGGCAGAAACTGCCGTCTGCGAGTTGCAGAAGGCGCGAATCGATATGTCGACTATCTCGATCGCAGCAAAGGACACGCAACTCGATGAACGCCCATGGGGCTTCTACAACGCCACCGATCGAATCAGACGATGGGGTAAGTTCGGAGCGATTGGAGGAGCACTCTGGGGCCTATTGTTCGACTCTACCCTGTTTGTGATGCCAGGTATCGATCCGGTGCTAGTCTCGGGGCCGCTCGTTTCCTGGATTGTTGCGGTCCTGGAAGGAGCCGTGGTCTTCGGAGGACTAAGCGCTCTAAGTGCCGGTCTGGTCATTACCGGCATCCCGAAGAAGGCCGCTTTGGAATACGAGACTGCTATCAAGCTGGATAAGTTCTTGCTGGTTGTGCATGGAACCCCCACCGCAATCGCGAATGCAAGGGAAGCTTTTCAAGGAACAAGCTGCAGCTATACCGTTCACGGCGAGAGAATCTACGCGAAATCGGCGTGATGAGGGGGAGTGTCGGCCAACATCGGTACGACTGGTCCGCGACCGGGCATTCTTATTGTGGATGTGAAGGAAGCATCACGGATTCCGGCGTTCGCTGAGCCTTGGTTCCTCTCGTTCAATGTCGGGGATGAATTGCGTCCGGCGATGATCGCGGATCTTGCGGCGTCTGGAATGGATAGGGCTAAGCAAAGTGTGGGGATGAGACGCGGTGCTGGACAGCTAAAAAGGNNCCTTTTCTTGCATTCTCGCATCACGAAGGCGCGGTTATACCTTCCCGAATCCGTTCGTGTATCCCTTGACGAACGCCTCGCGGAACTGCAGCCTGAAAGCATCCTTGTCCATGCCCTTTGGGATCTTCGCGTGTTCGTATGCGCTGGATTCCGCCGGTTTGAACTTCTTGCCCAGCGAAGCATCTGTCTGGCCCTGGCTGAAACCGGCAGCATATCCCTGCCGGGCCACCATATTTGGCGTCCCGCTCTCCGGATAAGCCAGGTCGTAGCCGCGCGGTGCCTGCCAGTTTGAGGAATCACTCGACTGCGTGTCTGTCGTCGTGGTAGTTGTCTGGTCCTTTGTGGTGGTGCTCTGGTCCTGGGCTTGCACCGTTAGGGTGGTGCCGAGCGACAGCGCACACGCAAATGCCAAGCTTGCAAAACCTATTGTTCGATGAATCATTGTCAACCTCCATTGCAAGCAGCGCAAATGCGACGCCCACTCTAGGTCAGAGTGCGTATCCTCCCTGCGAGTTGTCCGTCGAGTGCTACTTCGATTGCGATTGCACCGAGCGGCACACGGGCGCTGCTCCTGTGCGGATATCGGCCGCAAAGCGGAGGGTGATCAGACGTTTTGCCGATAGCTTGTTAATTCACTATTCTGAATAGCGTTCCAACGCTCGCCGTAATG
>PLUT01000259.1:5688-8708 GCA_003162875.1 Granulicella sp. | reverse complement strand
CTTAGAGCATCTTGTCGATCGAAGCAGCGTCGGCGAGTGCTCATATTGCGGCGCAGAGGTTCCGGTTGCCGAGGTCGATGTTGTAATTGCTTACTTTCTAAGAGCGATCGGCTCTGAGTACGAAGATGGAACAGATGCTCCTTGGGATTCGGAAGACAAGGAGTATCAGATACCGACGTACCTAATATCTGACGTCCTCAGCCGCGAATTCTCGGGCGATCTATTTGCTTCGGATGAGCTTGAAAAGGATCTGGCGGGCGCGCTCGAAGGGCGAATGTGGATTCAGAAGGATTGGCAGATATTGAATAGAAGGGAGGGGCTAAACCTGAGTTGGCGAGAGTTCTGCGATGCCGTCAAACACAGGACCCGCTATCTTTTTTTCGAGCCCGAGTCGACCTCGGGAGATGAAGATCCGGAATACGTCGGGCCGGCTGGAATGTTATCCACGTTGGGGTCACTCATCGATGAGTATGGGTTGACGAAGACGGTCCGGGCCGGCGCACGGTTTTTCCGGGTCCGATGTGACAACATTGTCCACACTTCCCCCAATGAGCTAGGTCCCCCCCACCTGAAAAAGCGTCTCAGAGTCGGATGAGTGCAGCGGGAATTCCTTGTATGTACGCTGCCGACGATGTAGATACTGCTTTAGCCGAAACGTGGAACGGGGAAGAGGCGCTTGCCTCCTGTGCGACTTTTGAAACACTTAGTGATCTACTCTTGGTTGACCTGACGGAGGCTCCGCCGTGCCCGTCAATTTTGGCTAGGGGAACCACCTGCGAGCGGGGTGAATCAGACTTTTTGCTTGGACTGATCATTGATATCAGTAAATCCATCGAAAAGGACGACCGTATTCATACCGAGTATGTCCCGACCCAGGTCGTAGCCGAATATGTTCGGCACAAGTTGAAACTCAAAGGCCGGAGTGTGGATGGGATTGTGTACTCCAGTTCAAAAGGGCGGGGTGATAATTGTGTGTTCTTTGTTGATACTCGGAGCATCGAGGGAAGCGGGGCTTACTTCCGGAAAGAAGCCAAGTTTCGATTGGTAGATGTTGAGCGGCGACGGCTACAGCCTTCGTAGAGCCATCTCACTCGATTGCGGCCTATGAGCGGGGAGTAACTGAACTTCGATTGAGGGTGGCGATAGCTTCCGACCCAATGGACTGATGGGTGGTGGGGAGGGACTTCCAGGGGTCTTTGCTGAGGCGGGGGCGCCAGGTGGGGAAGTCGGCGACGCGGAAGGTGGGGCGGGTGGCGGCGAACTCGCCGCGAGCGGCGATCTCCGTCCAGGCCAGCGGCATGGAGACGGCACAGCCGAAGCGGGCGCGGGGCGAGTAGGGAGCGACGGCGGTAGCGCCGCGCTCGTTGCGGAGGTAGTCGAGGTAGATGCGGCCGGCGCGGGACGACTTGGTCATCTTGGTGAGGTAGAGCGCTGGATTCGCCTTCTCCATGGCGAGGACGAAGCGGTGGGCGAAGTCTTTTGCGTCTGGCCAAGTCAGCTTGGGCTCAATCGGGATGACGACGTGGAGACCTTTGCCGCCGGTGGTCTTGAGGAAGCTGGTGAGGCCGAGTTTGCGGAGGCGCGCGCGGACCTCGGCGGCGGCGGCGGTGACGGTGGACCAGGGGAGCGATTCGTCGGGGTCGAGGTCGAAGATGAGGCGGTCGGGGTGCTCGAGCGAATCGTTGCGCGAGCCCCAGGGATGGACTTCGAGGACGCCGAGTTGCGCGAGCGAGGCGAGAGCTTCCGGCGTGGCGGATTTTTCGCTGAGCGTGATGTAGGGCTCGATGACGCCGGTTTTCTTGTCGCGCACATCGACGGAGCCGATGCCGGGTGGGAGCGTGGAGTTGACGTGCTTCTGGAAGAAGCAGGGCTTGGCCGAGCCCTCGGGGCAGCGCACGATGGAGAGCGGGCGGCCGGCGATGTGCGGCAGCATGCGCGGGGCGACGGCGAAGTAGTAGTCGGCGAGCGCCTGCTTGGTGAGGCCGGATTCGCGGTCGAGGATTTTGGTGGGGTGAGTGAGGCGGATGGGGGGATGGTTGTTAGCTGTTAGTTGCTGGTTGTTAGTTGATGCGAGCTTTGCGGCGAGGGGGCGCGCTGAGAGAGATGCGGCCTTCGCAGTCTTTGGGGAGGCGTGAGGTTCACGCGTGGTTCGTAAGCCCAGGGTCGACGATGAAGCTGTCGAACCTGGGGCACCCGACTTTGTTCCGCCCGAGGATTTGGGTGTGGGGACGGACGCTTCGCGGGTGACTTCGGCGGCGGGCTTGTCGTCGCGGAGGCCGAGGAAGGCGGCCTGGCGGACGAGCGAGTCGGCGGTCCAGGTGGCGAAGCGGACCTGGGCGACGAGCGTGGGCTTGACCCATTGCACGCCACGGGTGGATTCGGCGGGCGGCCTGGCGAACGGCATGGTGGAACGGCCGAGCGGTTCCAGCCGGTCGCGGAGGAGCCTGTGAGTCTTCTGGTTGAAGCCGGTGCCGACGCGGCCGGCGTAGATGAGTTTGGCCGGTTCTCCTTTGCCGCGGGCGCCTTCGTAGTAGCCGAGCAGGAGTGCGCCAACGCCGCGCATGCCGGTGTGCCCGGCGCCGGGCAGAGTATAGCCGCCGATGACGAATTCCTGCTCAAGGAGGCACTTGCATTTGATCCAGTCGGAGCTGCGGCCGGAGTGGTACTTTGCCGAAGCGCGCTTGGAGACGATGCCCTCGGCGCGGAGCTTGCAGGCATTGCGGAAGATGGTGGGGCCGTCGGATTCGAGGTGCTCGGAGAGGCGGAGGACGTGCGGGTCGGCGTGGGCGAGGAGTTGGGCGAGGAGAGCTTTGCGCTCGCGCAACGGAAGGTCGCGGGTGTTGTGCCCGTTGAGATGGAGGAGGTCGAAGCAGAAATAGGTGAGTGGATGTTTGGCGTCCTCCTGAAACGAAGCTTGCAGGTCGGCGAAGCTGGTGGTTCCGTCCGGGCGGAGAACGACGACTTCGCCGTCGAGGGTGAGCTCGCCGGCAGGGAGGCGCGCGACCTCGGCGGCGACGGCG
>PLUT01000259.1:0-5614 GCA_003162875.1 Granulicella sp. | reverse complement strand
CGGTGATTTGGATTCCTGGCGGTACCAGGCCTGGCTGCCGGAGCGCGTGTCCTTGGAGTTCCAGACGTGATCTTCGCTGCGGGCGATCTGATCGATGGAACGGCCAGTGACGACGGAGTTGGGTTCGGCGTCGGTGATGGGCGGAGCGGATGGCGGACGTTCGAAGTCGTCGTGCTCCTTGATGAGCAGCCAGTTGGGTTTGGACTCGGAGCCGCCGGAGCGGCCATGCATGCGGATGAGCGCCCACTTTCCTTTGAGCTTCGCGCCGTGAAGGATGAACTTGAGCGAGCCTGAACGCAGACCGGCGTCGACGTCGGGGTAGGCGGGCTGCGGCTCCCACGTGCCCTGGTCCCAGATCATCACGGTGCCCCCGCCGTACTGGCCTTTGGGGATGACGCCTTCGAAGCCGCCGTATTCCATGGGGTGGTCCTCCACCTGCACGGCGAGGCGCTTGTCGGCGACGACGTAGCTGGGGCCCTTGGCGACGGCCCAGGATTTGAGCACGCCGTTCCAGCCGAGGCGGAAGTCGTAGTGCAGGTGGGAGGCTGCGTGCTTCTGCACGACAAATGGGAGTTGTGTGGCGGCGTTCTTCTTTTGGGGCGATGCCGACTTCTTGCCGCCGCTGGGTTCCGCGGTGACGTGGAAGTCGCGCATGGAGCGGTAGCGCGCGAGCTGCTCATCGACGGCGTTGGATGCGGTGTCGGCGGAGGTCTTGGTTGGTTTGGGCCTGGCGGCTTTCTTCTCGGTCTTCTTTACAGCCTTCTTTGCGGTCGACGCAGCCATCGGTTCACCCTTGGCTCTTTAGGATGCGTGCGCCGGCCGCGAATATGCAAGCGCTTCAGGCGGACTTGCGGCGGGCGGCCTTTGCGACGGACTTGACGAGCGCGATGCCCTTGGTGGACTTGGCGGCAGGGACTTCTTTCACGCTCACCGGTGGCTTCTTCTTGCCGGTGGCCGGCGCGGCTCCAGCGCCCTGGACGCTCTTGCGCAGCGCGTCCATCAGGTTGATGACCTGGCCACGCTTCGGTTCGACGACCTCGTCCTGCGGGATGGGCAGGTGCTTGATCTTGGCTTCGACGAGTTCCTTGAGCGCGGTTTCGTAGCCGTCCGTGAATTTGGCGGGGTCGAACTTCGCGGTGCGCTTCTTGATGAGGGACTCGGCGAGCGCGAGCGATTCCTGGTCGATGGCGACCTTCTTGATGTCGCTGAAGTATTCCGCCGGCTTGCGGAGTTCTTCCTGGTAGCGCATGGTGTAGGCCATCATGCCGGCGGCGTCACCGGGCGCGGCGGTGATGGCCATGATGTGCTCGCGTCCGCTGAAGGCAATCTTGCCCAGGCCTGCCTTCTTCGACTTGGCCAGCGCAGCGCGAACGACGGCGAAGGCTTCGCCCTGAATGTCGTTCTCGGGGACGACGAAGTAGGGCTTCTCAAGGTACTCGGGCGGGAGCTCGTCGAGCGAGACGAACTGCTGGATTTCGACGGTGTGCTTGGAGGGCACGCGCAGATTGGCGATTTCGGAAGGCTCGATGATGACGTACTGGTCCTTGCTGTATTCGTAGCCCTTTACGATCTCATCCTTCTCGACCGGCGCAGCGGCTTCGCCAGGGGCCTCTTCGAGGGCGGAGGCCAGGACCTTCTGGTGGCGCACGCGCTCGCCGGTGGAGCGGCTGATCTGGTGGAAGCGGATCTCGCCCTTGGCTTCAGTGGCGACGAACAGCTTGACGCCGAAGGAGACGAGAGAAATCTGGATGTGGCCGGACCAGTAAGGACGCGCCAAAGGACACCTCGGAGACAGATACATCAGATGATTGAGATTCCTGAGCGGGCTGTCAAGATGTAAGTAATTGATTATTGGCGAGGAAGTTATGGCTCCAGGGTGGACGAGCGATTCGGCCCAGGCAGGGCAGCGGAAAGAAAAAAGAATCGAAAGCGAGCTTGACATATTCCCATATAGGTATGTATTGTTTTGCCATGGCACGAGCGAGCACAACTTCGGACGCCTTCAACGCGGTTGCCGAACCCCGCCGGCGGGAGATTCTGAGCTATCTTGGTGAGACCGAGCGGCCGGTTGGGGAGATTGTGGCAGCGCTCCGCATGGGGCAGCCTTCCGTCTCCAAACACCTGCGGGTGTTGCGCGACGTAGGGCTGGTTCGGATGCGCTGCCAGGGCCGCCAGAAGCTGTACCGGACCAATGCTGAGGCGATACGCCCGCTGCATGAGTGGGCGGGGACGTTTGAACGCTACTGGCAGCACCAGTTGAACCGAGTGAAGGAACGTGCGGAAGCGATTGTCCGCCACGGCTCAGATGTGAATCCTCAAGAACTCAAGGAGAAGAAGTGATGACTGCGACCGACCAGACCCTCGAAAACCTGACCCTTACGATTAACCAGGAAATTCGTGTCCAGGCACCCCTGGATGTAACCTTCGCCGCGTTGCTGGAGCAACTGGGGCCCGGCAACGAGACGCCGGAGGGAAAGTCTCTGAACATGAAGATTGAAGCGTGGCCGGGCGGCAGGTGGTACCGCGACCTGGGCGACGGCAATGGGCATTTCTGGGCCAACGTCCAGGCCATCAAGCGGCCCACGCTGCTGGAATTTGCCGGGCCCTTGTTCGCCTCGTTCCCGATGGTTTCGAACGTGCAGTATCGGCTGAGCGAAGTCGATGGCGGAACGCTGATCGCGTTCAAGCACACCGCGCTCGGGTTCGTCTCCGACGAGCACAAGGCAGGGATGAACAAAGGCTGGACCTCGATGCATGATCGCGTTCGCAAGCAAGCGGAAGGCGGCAGCCGGTAACAGATCATAAAGTCATAAAGCAAAGGAGAACCGACGATGAACGATCAAAGTCTCACTACGAGCTTTACGGTAGATCAAACTCCGGAAGAAGCTTTTGACGCGATTAACAACGTTCGCGGGTGGTGGTCCGGAGAAATTGACGGACGTACCGACCAACTCGGCGAGGTGTTTACGTACCGGTACAAGGACGTTCACCGTACCACGCAGAAGATCACGGAGTTCGTGCCGGGGAAGAGAGTCGTCTGGCACGTAACGGATGCAGAGCTCAACTTTGTCAAAGACAAGACTGAGTGGAATGGCACCGACATCGTCTTTGAGATCGCGAAGAAGGACGGCAAGACCGAGGTGCGCTTTACGCACGTCGGGTTGGTGCCGGCGTTCGAATGCTACGGCGGCTGCTCCGGCGCGTGGGGCTTCTATATCAACGACAGCCTGCGCAACCTGATTACGACCGGCAAAGGCGCGCCCAACCAGAAGGAAACAGCGGCCGCATGAGGCGCGCGCGAGCAAGCTAGAACCTTTCGGCGGCGAGCACCTCGGCATAGGCGGGGACGGTGAGGAACTCAGGGAAAGTGGACGACTCGATGAGCTTGCGCATGAGGGCGGCGGCGCGCTGGTAGGCGGAGAAGCGGACGTCATCGACCTTGGGGCGCGTGGCGGCAAGCTCGTCGGCGATCGTCTTTTCGACCAGGGCGGCGGTGATGGGCGTGCCGGCGTTGGGGCCGTCGGTGATCTTGGCGCCGTGGTGGACCCACTGCCAGAGTTGCGCGCGAGAGATCTCCGCGGTGGCGGCGTCCTCCATGAGGTTGAAGAGAGGCACGCAGCCGATGCCGCGGAGCCAGGCTTCCACGTAGCCGAGGCCGACGGCGACGTTCTGCTTGAGGCCGGCCTCGGTGATGGTGCCGGGGGGAACCTGGAGCAAGTCGGCGGCGGTGCAGGTGTAGTCAGGAAGCTGCTTGGAGATTTGGTTAGGTTGCGGCATCACGCGGTTGAAGACTTCGAGCGCGACGGGGACGAGGCCGGGATGCGCGACCCAGGTGCCGTCGTGGCCGTCGGCGGCCTCGCGTTCCTTGTCGGCGCGGACGCCGGCGATGGCCTTCTCATTGGCGATGGGATCGGATTTGATGGGGATGAGCGCGGACATGCCGCCCATGGCGGAGACGTTGCGGCGGTGGCAGGTCTTGATGCAGAGCTTGGAGTAGCTGCGCATGAAGTGGGTGGTCATGGTGACCTGGCCGCGGTCGGGAAGAATGACGGAAGTGTCGCCGGCGAATTTCTTGATGAAGCTGAAGATGTAATCCCAGCGGCCGCAGTTGAGGCCGGCGGAGTGGTCGCGGAGCTCGTAGAGAATCTCATCCATTTCGAAGCTGGCGAGAATGGTTTCGATGAGGACGGTGCCCTTGATGGAGTTCTTCGGGATGCCGAGCTCCGATTCGGCCTGCACGAAGACGTCGTTCCACAGGCGCGCTTCGAGGTGCGACTCCAATTTGGGCAGGTAGAAGTAGGGGCCGGAGCCGCGACTGATGAGTTCCTTCGCGTTGTGGAAGGCGTAGAGGCCGAAGTCGAAGAGACTGCCGGACATCGGCTCTCCGTCGACCGTCATGTGGCGCTCGTCGAGGTGCCAGCCGCGGGCGCGAACGAAGAGGACCGCGGGCGAGTCGATGAGTTTGTAACTCTTTTTGGTGGTTGGGTCTTCGTAGGTGATGGTGCGGCGGACCGCGTCGACGAGATTGAGCTGGCCGTCGAGCAGGTTGTCCCAGAGGGGCGTGGTGGAGTCTTCGAAGTCCGCCATGTAGACNNTCGGCGCGGCGGTCGAGCAGGTCGGCGGGCAGTGGCGCGACGGTCCATTCGGATTCGCGGATGTGTTTCGTCTCAGGCAGGAAGTCGGGCCTGGCGCCGGCGTCGAGCGTGGCTTGGCGGACGGCGCGGGCGGCGAGGAGCTGCTTGCGGCGCGCGTTGAAGCTGCGCTGCAGGCGGACGATGAAGGCGATGGCTTCAGGCGAGAGGATTTGGGCGTAACGGGGAGCGATGGGCGCGGCGAAGGTGACGCCGGCGGGAAGTGTAGTAGACATATGCCTCTATGCTAATCCGTCAGGTGGGGAATGTGCGAGGAGAGCGGAGGATGTGAGCGGTGAAATCAGCGCATTTGCATCAGCTTATTCATGTAAAAGATCACAATCAAAGCGAACAGAAGCTCGATCGCGAAGATCCATGCCATCCGCTTCTTCTGTGCTTTACTCCAACTCTTCGGATCCATATTTTCTGGCCAGCGAAACTTTACTGCCCACCATGCATTCGGGTTCTTCGGATCGTCATCCATGGAAGAATCGTACTCTTTCAGGTTCGCATGTACACCGCATAGTAAGGCTGGTTGCTGAGGGTTGGATTGAAGGCTGGGTGGAGCGTGGCTGCGGTCGCGGTGCGGAGTTCGAAGTAGTACTGCAGCGGGTAGGGTGAGCGAGTGTACGCGGCGGGGATGGCAGCGGTGTGGGTAGAGGCGGTGTGCTGCATCGGCGTAGAGAGCCAGCGCTCGCCGTGGTTGACGTGGCGATACCATAGGACGGCCTCGGCGACTGCCGGCGGAGTGGCGATCGTGAGGGCGAGATCGCTGCCGGGGTGGAAGGATTCTGGGGCCGTATGTTTTGCGGCGATGGTGGGGCGGGGAATGGGTTTGACTGGCTTGCGTAGCACGATTAAATCGAATGAATGGGGCTCGGCATAGTACCTTTCGAGAGCGGCGATGTCGGAGTCGATTGCGGCGAGCCGGTCAGCCCAATGGCCGCGGCGGAAGGGGGTCGAGCCGTAGCTGATGTCGGGGG
>PLUT01000009.1 GCA_003162875.1 Granulicella sp. | reverse complement strand
GGTCTCGCAGCATCCGGTGCGGTAGAAGCCGGTCATCGGCGCGCAGCCGCAGGTGGCGAGAGGCTGGCCCAGGACGTTGTTGCCGCGGGAGGTGAGTTCAGTGGCCATGGATTAAGACTATTGGATCATAAACATGACTCCCCGGGGGCAAATGGGTAGTGGGTCAGTTTGGATCAGTGCCTTCTCTTTTGCCTTGCAAGCCGCTAGAGAGCCTGAGAGCATGGCTCGATGGTGGATTACGCAGAAGTCGGAAGAACCGCACACCAGCTTGAGGAGGATCAAGGCCGGAACGCCTATCTGTACGCCGCCCGATTATCCAAGGAAGCGGAGTCAGAGGGCAAGACGGATGAAGCTGCCTTCTGGAAGGCTGTCGCGGACTCATTAAAACTGCGCGATTCAGGCTGACTCGCTACCGGCAAATGGGATCAGCCATCCGCATCGAACCCATTTACGCCGGCCGCCACAATCCTGCACCCGACGGCTGCGGGGGAGTGCCAGGCGCATTTGTGACTTTTTCCCGGCCGCTTCGTCTCTGTCATGCAGACGCAGCAGCGGACCCAAGTTGCGGTTGCGGCAGAAGTCATTCGGGCCCCACTTGCATTTCTGGATTAAGGAACACCCGGCTCTACCAAACCCGGGCCGGGTTCGGGTATAGTCATATCCTCTCCCCCACTGGCATGACAACTCTGCTGCAGGGCGGATGTTGACCATGAGCGCGAGTCGGCGCATGTCTCTGCAACAGGCTTGAATTGCAGGCGGCCTGATCGCCCGCCCGAGAAGAGCGGGAGTTCGACGAGCAGATGGAACGATTTCGCAGGGGCCGGCAATCGGGTTGGAGCTATTTATGCGCAGGTTGGGCCGGAAGTTTCTCCTGGGCGTGTTGATCGGGCTGCCTGTCATGGGCGGGGCGGGGAGCATCCATGCGCAGAACTTTGGCAACCTGATCGTCAACCGCAAGAAGATCGTGCTGCAACGCAAGCTGCCGCCCACCGGACATATCGAGGGCACGACGTTCAACGTGGTCGTAACGGCGGCGGGGCTGCAGCAGGACCTCCCTACCGACCTGAAATCGACGCTGGAGAGCCTGTTGATCCGCGACGACTCCCGCCTGCGTACCGAGGATGCCCATCCCGACACGGTGATCTCCTGCCGCATCACCAGCTATTCCCAGCCGCAGCCGCAGCACACCTCGCAGGCAGTGCTGGCGCCGGGCGCAAAGGGCGGAATGCAGAACGAGGACATGCAGCGCGTCACTGGCGTCTTGACGGTCAGTTTCCAGGCGAAAGACCGCAGCGGACACTCGCTTGCTGCCGACAATGTGACCGCGAAGTTCGACGAGGAGTATTCCGCCACGGGCGCGCAGCAGGGCATTCTCCATTCCATGACGCACACCGTTACGCACCTGACCAAGGGCGCCCAGGATGACGACACTCCGCCTACGCCCGTCGAACTGCACGACCGGCTCATCCAGCAGGCGGCCCAGCAGATCGCCTCGCACCTGGTGAACACCACCGAGCAGGTGGACGTCTACCTGGCCAAGGGCGGTGGGCTGGACGGGGCGGACAAGCTGATGGACCAGAAGCTGTGGTCGCGCGCGCTGGAGCAACTGGAGACCATGAAGCCCTTCCCCAAGCCGGAAGAGGATGCTTACCGGCTGTATGACCTGGGCGTGGTGAACGAGGCGATGGGCTACGCGGCCGAGGACGTGCAGAAGGCCCGCAAAGACCTGCAAGAGGCGTCCATCGACTACGGCAAGGCCATCGACGCCAAGCCGACGGAGAAGTACTTCCTCGAGCCGCAGAACCGCATCGATACCGCGCTGGCGCACTACAAGACTATCGGCGACCAGAAGGCGCCGGTGGAAGCTTCGGCTTCGACAGCCGCCGCGCGAACACCTTCCGCGTCTTCCAAAGGAACGAAAACCGCGTCTGGCGCCCCCGCGGACGCATTGACGAACGACCAGGTGATCTCGATGGTCTCGGCTGGACTCGACGAGGCGAACATCATTGATACGATCAAGCACGCGAAGGCGGTAAACTTCGACCTTAGCGTGCAGGGGCAAGTGGATCTGTCCAAGAGCAAGGTGACCGGGCCTGTCATTACGGCGATGAAGGCGCGGGCGCGAACGCCGGTTCCTGCGACGCATCACGTAGCCGCTGCTGCCGGCAAGAGCGCTAGTTAGAGCCGCTGGTACGGCTGTAAGATGGTCACCACCCGGGCCCGCAGTTGGAACCACGCAACGCAGAGGTTGGAGTCAACTCCTTTTCCGCGAGTGTGCCGTATGTGCAAGGCGAGGCTTGGAATCCTGCTGACCGTCATGCTGGGGGTGATTGCCGTTCCCGGCATTACCGTGCGCGCGCAAAACTTCGGAGGCGCGTTTCAACACAAGAAGATCGTGCTGGCGCGCAAGTTGCCGCCCACCGGGCACATCGATGGCTCTAGCTTTATGGTCAAAGTGACCGGCGGCTTTGGCGTCCCCGGCGACGTGCCCCAAGCGCTGCAGTCCACCATCGAGAGCCTCATCATCAGCAACGATTCGCGGCTGCATTCGGTCATGTCGCCCACGGAAAAACCCGATGCGATGATTACCTGCCAGGTCACGAGTTACTCGCTGCAACAGACGAACGAGACCCAGGCCGGAGCTACTTTTGGCAAGACGACCATACCCTCGCAGTCGTTCATCCACGAGAAGGGCCTGATCACGGTCACCTTCAACGCACAGGATGTTCGCTCGAGCAAGTCGATTGCAGCCAACACTATGACAGGCAAGTTCGACCAGCAGTACCCGATCCAGTCCGCGCAGCCGGCCAAGATAAACAGCATGGCCGGTATGGGCGGCCTTCTCTCCCACATTCAGCCCAAGCCTGCGGCAGGCGGGGATGAGGCGTCGGCGAACAAGCCGCCAACCCCCATTGAGTTGCGCGACATGCTGGTAAAGAACGTCTCCTACCAGATCGTGTCGCACCTGGTGAACACCTCGGAGCAGGTTCCTGTTGACCTGGCCGTCGGCGGAGGCCTGGACGAGGCTGACAAGCTGATGGACCAGAAGCTGTGGACGCGCGCGCTGGAAAACCTGGAGACGATGACGCCCTTCGGCCAGCCCGCACAAGACGCCTACCGGCTGTACAACCTCGGCGTCGTGAACGAGGCGCTTGGGTACCAGGCTGAGGATGTCGCCCAGGCCCGGAAGTACCTGCAGGAGGCGTCTATCGACTACGGCAAGGCCATCGACGCCAAACCGGATGAGAAGTATTTCCTGCAGCCGCAGACGCGCATCGATACCGCGCTCGCCTACTACAAGACGCTGGGCGACCAGGCGGCCGCCAGCGCGCAGGTCGCAAGTGCGGCGAAAGCGCCGGCAGCGGACGTCCTCACCAACTCCGACGTGATCGCGATGGTCGCCGCCAAGCTGGACCAAGGCAATATTCTGGATACGATCAAGACCTCCAGCGCGGTGGATTTCGATCTCTCTGCAAAGGGTCAGATCGATCTTGCAAAAGGCAGCGTGAATGGCACGATTATCGCGGCAATGAAAGCGAAGGCGCGCGGGCAGTAATCAAGTCGCAACCTCGCACTGGTAGACAAGAACCGAGTGCTTCGTCCATGAGAACGATCTCTTTACCGGCAAACCGGCGTCTGACGGCGATGGTGCTAACTATCGCATGCGCCTGCATCGCTTGCGCTCCGCGAGCGAGCGCGCAGGGACGGTGCGGAGCGGGCGTGGACCTGGTGGTACAGGCGCTGGAGAAGATGCGCGCCGACTCGAGCAACGATGAACTGCAGGACGCCGACCAACTGCTGAAGCGCGCCTCAGAGTTGTGCGGCGAGCTGGGCGACGCCTGGTATTACGAATCGCTGGTGGAGCGCAAGCTGGGGCGCCCGGCGGTGGCCGACTTTGCCATGCGTCAGGCGGTGAAGTTTCCGTCGGACGCGAGCGCGGAGCAGGCGAATCCATTTGTGCTGGCAACGCCGGTGCTGCCACCCGGCTCGCGCGCCGTGACCGGCTCCGGCGCACCCGCCTCGACTGCGGGCGCCTCAGGCCCTCCGGGGCAGCGCTGGGCTCTTGTCGTCGGCATTGGCTCATTCGCCGATCCGAACATCCAGACGCTCCGGTACACAACCAGCGATGCGCAAAGCTTCGAGGGTGTGCTGGAAGATCCGGCGATTGGGAACTTCCCGGCCGACCACATTCGCACCTTGCTGGACGACCAGGCGACGACGGTAAACATCAAGATGGCCCTCAACTGGCTGGCGCGCAGTGCGGGGCCGGACGATGTTGTGGTGGTCTATATGGCGACCCACGGATCGTCGCGCGATGTGGATACGGTGGGCGTCAACTACATCATTACGCACGACACCGAGATCGGTCCGAAGATCGATCCGGACAGCCTGTATGCAACCGCGCTGCCCATGGTGGACATTGCCAACGCGATCGCCACGCGCGTGAAAGCCGGACGGGCGGCGATTTTTCTCGATACCTGCTTTAGCGGTAACGCGGCCGTGCAGAATACAAAGCTGATTGCGCCGGGCATCAAGAACGCCGCACCCTCAAAGCAGATGCTGGACCACATCAAGCAGGGCTCGGGGCGCATGGTGTTCGCGGCCAGTGGCACGGAGCAGGAATCGCTGGAGAGCGATACGCTAAAGCATGGCTTCTTTACCTATTACCTGGTGCAGGCGCTGCGCCAGGAAGGCGGATCGGCGCCGTTGAGCAAGATATTCGACTACACTGAGCAGCATGTCAGCCAGACGGTTTCAACTGAGTTCAAGCAATACAACCTGCAGCAGAATCCGGTGATGAGCCGCAGCGAAGACAATACGGACTTTGCATTGAGGCCGGCGGCAGCAGCGGCAGGCGGGGGGCTATGAGCTCAGCTTCGCACCCCGGCCCGGGCCCCGATGAGCATTGGGTGTGGCGCAGGCTGCGCCAATTCTGGCTGATAATTCCCCTGGTCGTCATCCTGTTCGCGTTGATGTTGTCGGACCTTGGCGATTTCATGGGGTACTCCCCCTTTGCAATCAACCCATGCGGTACCGATGCCGAGCAGAGCAGCATCTCGGCCAGGATGTATATGCCGCTGGCAAAGTGGGCGCTGCGCTACACGCCCACTCCGAGCACTGCGATCATCTACATCGATCCCGCTTCCGATCCGGCCGATCTGATTACCAACACCTGCGCTTCGCGCGCCTTTCTGGCCCGCCTGGTCACGGACCTGAACGCGCTCTCCGCCCACGTCATCGTCATTGACAAATACTATTCCGCCAACGGGTGCGCCGAGCAGGACAAGAACGCCGAGTTTATGAAAGCGATGGAGGGCAGCAAGATTCCCATCGTCGTCGGCCAGCAAACAGAAGCTTTATCCGGCGGCTCGGAAACGTCCGGCTGTCTTGTCCTTACCCCGCGGCTTGAGTTCAGCAAGACGTCCAAGGTGGCTTACGGCGTCTTGAACCTGGATACGGACGACCTGAGGATCCCGCTCCGCTTTGCGATCGCGGCCAGCCTATCCGGCAATGGGGGTGCGGCAGCCAGCTCGCCGCCTGCCCAGCCCAACCCTCCGCCAGGTGCGGCGCTGCTGCCCGCCGCCAGCGGCGACACCCTCTCGCTGGCCGCGGCCAAAGCGGTCAATCCGAGGATCGAGTCCAACCGCACCCTAAGCAAACTGCTTGCCGCAAATCCCGTCAGGGATCCTTACACCACGTTTCTCAATCTGCCGCATATCACCGCACTGACGGCCCTGTGCAGCGCCGAGCCTGCGCCGCGCGCGCCGATCGACGGGCAGCCCGGCGATGCGCTGTGCAAGCCCTGGGTTAAGCCGCTCGACGATCTCGACGGCAAGGGACTCAGCCTCGACAGCAAGATCGTCGTCATAGGAGATATTTCCGAACAGGACATGAAGCCGTTCCCGACCAACCTGGCGCCATTTCCGCCGGGAAAGAGGCCGGGAGTCTTTTTGCAGGCCAATTACGTACAAGCTCTGTTGGACCATCGGTTTCTGATGGTGATTCCAACCGCCGTCACGGTCGGGCTAGTGGTGCTGTATGTGCTCATCGTCTATTGTCTCTATTGGGCCCACGATGCCGAGGGAAGGCCCCGGCTGAGTTTGGAGCAGGCAGGACTGTTGAGCCTGGGCGTGCTCGCCGGCGTGGTGGCGATAAGCTTTCTTGTTCTGGTTACGATGAGCTACTTCACGCCGCTATGGGCGTTGTGGGGCGCGGGAGTCTTTATGGTCTTCCGCTACCTGGAGGCTACCGGACACCACCGCAGCATGCACCTGTTGGGGCATCTCGCAGCGAGCCAGCACCATGCAGCGGCCCATCCGGCAGGCGGGAGTACGGAAGCGCACCATGACGGCCAGAGCGAGACGAAGCATTGATGAGGGTGAGATCGAGGAACAACGGAGGGGGCAAATGGAGGAGACAATGGGCAAGCTTGCCAATCGGATTACTGCTACCTGTGAAGTAACTCGGGGACTGGTGCTGGGAATCGCATTTGCGTGCGCTGCCAGCCTGGGCGCAGTTGAAAGCCAGGGGCAGACGCCGGAGACCGCGCCGCCGCCAAAGCCTTCCGCGCCGGCGAAGTTCTCAGGATGCGTGCAGAAGGCGCCGGGATCGAGCAGCACACTGGTGATCAGCAGCGGAACGGTGTGCGCGACTTTGGAAGGCCCGCTCGCCGACGACAAGCTGGTTGGGCACCAGATTGAGCTGGAGGGTGTGCTGACGCCGCGGACTGCGGCTGCAGGTGCGTCCATCCAGGTTAACTCGGTGGCCAGCGTGGGCCAGAGCTGTTCCGAAGTATGCTCGCTGCAGCCGCCGCGTACGCGGGGTCTGCATGCGCCGGTGAATAGCGCCGTCCCGGGGAGCGAAGGCGGAACTCCAGGAGTGGTTGCACCGCAATAGCGCGACCCTTGAATTTGTAAACGCGTACAGCTATCCGGCATCATGGCCGGCCCGGCTGGGTGACGGCTGCTCGGTCGATGTGGCTGCCCGCAGCGCGACGACCTGGTCCAGGATGCGGTCGGCCATCTCGCGCTTGGGCATCTCGGGGATGTCGATTTCGTGGTCGCGGGTGATGAAGGTGGCGGCGTTGCGGTCGGAGTCGAAGCCGATGCCGGGCTGCGAGACGTCGTTCAGCACGATGGCATCGGCCCCCTTGGCCAGCAGCTTCTGGCGGGCGCGGCTGATGCTGGAGCCGGTTTCGGCGGCGAAGGCGACGACCAGGGTGCACGGGCGAGCCGCGTCGGCCATGCTGCGGGCCTCGACCACGGTGCGCAGGATGTCTTCGGTGGGCTCGAGGTCGAGGTGGAGCGAGCCTTCACGGCGGAGCTTTTCTGGGGCGATGGCGGGCATGCGGAAGTCGGCGACGGCCGCTGCGCCGACGACGACGGTCGCGGCGGGCAGGTGCTCCATGACCGCGGCGCGCATTTCTTCGGCAGAGGTGACCGGGACGAAGGCGCAGCGCTCCGGCGGCGTGAGCGACGTGGGGGCCGAGACGAGAATGACTTCGGCGCCGCGCTGGCGGGCGGCCTCGGCGAGCGCGTAGCCCATCTTGCCGCTGGATCGATTGCCGAGGAAGCGGACAGGGTCGATTGCCTCGCGGGTGCCTCCGGCAGTGACCAGGATGGTTTCGCCGGCGAGGTCCGGATGAACGGGCTGGCTGAGGACGCTAAGGACTGCCTGGGCAATGGTTTGGACGTCGGCGAGGCGGCCTGAGCCGGTCATGCCGCAGGCGAGGTAGCCGCTGTCCGGCGGGACGATGGTGACGCCGCGGGTTTGGAGCAACTCCAGGTTGGCGCGGGTTGCGGGGTGGTTCCACATGTTGACGTTCATCGCCGGGGCGACGATGACCGGCGCGGTGGTGGCGAGGAGCATGGTGGAAAGGAAGTCGTCGGCGAGGCCGTGGGCCATTTTGGCGAGGACGTGCGCGGTGGCGGGCGCGATGACGATGGCATCGGGCCACTGCGCCTCGGAGATGTGCTCGATCTGGTTTTGATCGTCGAGGCCGGTCGCGGGCTGACCGTCTTCGCCCCACATGGCGGTGATGACTTTGTGGCCCGTAAGCGAGGAAAAGGTGAGCGGCTGGATGAACTCCTGCGCTGCGCGGGTCATGATGACGCGGACGTCGACGCCGTGCTGCTGGAGTTCGCGGACGAGCTCGGCCGCTTTGTAGGCGGCGATTCCACCGCTGACGCCTACGGTCACTCTCCTCTTGTCTGCCGAACTGCTCATCCCACGCTCCTTTCTCTATTAGATCAAATCAGCCCAGCAACATCAGCCCAGCGTGGGCATGGTGGTGTCGACGCCGGCGCGGATGCCAGTGGGCCAGCGGGCGGTGATGGTTTTGAGGCGGGTGTAGAAGCGGACGCCTTCGGGGCCGTAGATGGCGTGGTCGCCGAAGAGCGAGCGCTTCCATCCGCCGAAGGAGTGGAAGGCCATGGGAACGGGGATGGGCACGTTGATGCCGACCATGCCGGCCTGGACGCGGCGGGCGAAGTCGCGGGCAGTGTCGCCATCGCGAGTAAAGATGGAGGTGCCATTGCCGTACTCGTGCTGGTCGATGAGCGAAAGGGCGGTCTCGAAGCTGGCGGCGCGGACGATGCCGAGGACGGGGCCAAATATCTCTTCCCGGTAGATACGCATCTCCGGCTTGACGTGGTCGAAGAGGCAGCCGCCGAGGAAGAAACCTTCGCCTTTGGGGAGAGCATTCGCGCGACCGTCGATGAGGAGGGCTGCGCCTTCCTGCTGGCCGAGTTCGAGGTAGCCCCGGACGCGGTCGCGGTGTGCGCCGGTGATGAGCGGGCCGAGTTCGGCATTGGGCTCTGTGCCAGGCGCGATGGTGAGGGCGGCGATGCGGGGACGGAGTTTAGCGATGAGGTCGTCCGCGGTCTTGTTGCCGACAGTGACGGCGACGGAGATGGCCATGCAGCGCTCGCCGGCGGAGCCGTAGGCCGCACCGACGAGCGCGTCGGCGGCCTGATCGAGGTCGGCGTCGGGCATGACGATCATGTGGTTCTTGGCGCCGCCGAGCGCCTGGACGCGCTTGCCGTGCGCGGTGCCGTGGGTGTAGACGTACTCGGCGATGGGCGTGGAGCCGACGAAGCTGACGGCAGCGATACCGGGATGTTCGAGGATGTTGTCGACGGCCTCCTTATCGCCGTGGACGACCGAGAAGACGCCGTTGGGCAGGCCGGCCTGCTGGAGCATTTCGGCGAGCAGGATGGAGGCACTGGGGTCGCGCTCTGACGGCTTGAGGATGAAGGCGTTGCCGCAGGCAATGGCGAGCGGGGCCATCCAGAGCGGAACCATGGCGGGGAAGTTGAAGGGCGTAATGCCGGCGACGACGCCGAGCGGCTGGCGCAGCGACCAGGAGTCGATACCCGAGCCGACCTGCTCAGTGAATTCGCCCTTGAGGAGCTGCGGGATGCCGGTGGCGAACTCGATGTTTTCCATGGCACGTGTGGCTTCGCCCTTGGCGTCGGAGAGGACCTTGCCGTGCTCGGAGGTGATGAGGGCGGCGACTTGGTCGAGGCGCGACTCGAAGATCTCGCGGAAGCGGAACATAACGCGGGCGCGGCGCAGGGGCGGCTGGGCGGACCACTCAGGGAAAGCGGCTGCCGCAGCGGCGACGGCGGCGTTGAGTTCGGCGCGGTTGGCCAGCGGGACCAGCGCCTGCACCTGGCCGGTGGCCGGGTTATAGACGTTGCCAGTGCGGCCGGAGGAGCCGGCGACGGGCTTGCCGGCGATCCAGTGCGGGACGGCGCGGGGTGTGCTGGCCGGTGCGGCGGCAATGTTGGGAAGGACGGCGGTGGACATAGCGCGGACCTCAGTGCCGATGGTCTAGAGTAGTCCATTGAGGCATTGCTGGGAAATGGGGTGCTAGCATGAACCTGTGCGGGTGACGATCGACATTCCGGATGCGATCCACGCAGAGTTGAAACGCCGTGCGGCGGCGGAGGGCACAACGATGCGCGCACTGATTCTGCGGGCCATCGATGAGGTGCTGCGGGAGAACCGCGAGAAACGAAGGCTGGCGAGGGGCGCGAATCACCGCTCATAGCGAGAGACAAAGGCACGATGAATGGGACACCCGGTAAGCTTTTCCTCACCGATGACGATATGGCGTTTGGGATGGTTCAACCGGAAACGGCTGGAGAATAAAATCGTCGCAGTAGGCAATTTGCGCGAGCGTGGGGTCTCTTGGGTTGTAACTGATTGCTGGCCCAATCTGAGTATGTACCGTAGTTTTTGGCTCAGATTTATTCTCTGCAATCGTGAACTCGATGTAGGGTACGACGCAAGTTCGCCCTTCGCGTAGATGAATGGGCCTTTTGTTCAAGTCTACTGGACCTGACACCAGCCTCCATTCAGCTTCCCTCGCAAAATCCGGATGCTTAATCAATGGCGCAAGGATTTCAAATGATTCGACTGTTTCAGCGACGAAGTTTCGGATTTCAAGATAGTCCGAAGGCCGAAGCGAATTAGTACGTCTGTATTTTCTGAATTCGCTCAGCACTCGATCGACGAATCGTGCGCACAATACCGCGCTGCGCTTTTCGCCGTATATGCACTTATAGAGGTTGAATGGCAGCTCGGAATTTCTTGTAATCGCCTCACTGAGTGTTCTCGAACTAAATCCGAGAGCAAAGCTTCCGGAAGAACCTCCATAAGCGCGCCATTGGCTCAGATCGTTCTTTTCCGCAGAAAGAGAAGCTACGAAAACTGAAGGTTTGAGACTTTGGCTGATGCTCTCAGACAGAAGGTCGAGCATGTCGTGCTCTCTGTCATCGAACACCTTTGCTCTCAGGCTACCAATGCTTCGCCATACCAACATTCTTGCGTAGCGCAGTTCAGAGGCATCGTTCAGATATTCCGTATTCGTTGCCCAAAGTTTCCCCGACCGCAAGATTCCGAGCAAACCCGCCGCGTTTGTGTAGTGCCACAGTGTATCTGGGGGCGATTCTGCTTGCTCGCGAAGGATCTTGCTTGTGAGCTTCTCAATTGAGCTGGTGCTCTTCACAGTCCCATTACCTCGTTGTAGCAGTCGCTTCGACTTCAACAGAGGGTACGCCCCGGGCTCGGTTTTTGTAGCTGGCGGCTATGAAGTCGCGGAAGAGCGGGTGGGGCTCGAGCGGCTTGGATTTGAATTCGGGGTGGAACTGGCAGGCGAGGAAGAAGGGGTGGGAAGGAATCTCGACGATCTCTACGTAGGTGGCGTCGGGGGTGG
>PLUT01000362.1 GCA_003162875.1 Granulicella sp. | reverse complement strand
GTGTGAACACGCCCTAGTTGTCCGCGACCGACGACTTCGCGCCGCTTGTCTGGGGTTACCGCTTTGGCGTAGATTCTGGGAGTCAAACCCCATTCCAAATTCCGCCAGGAGGAAGGCCGCCCCTGCTATTTATCGTCCCGTAACAAAACCAGGGGAAAAGGGCCTCTATACTTCGGTCTATGAGCAACGCCGCATTGACTTACTCCTACGCCAAGGGCAGCAAGGAAGGGACAGTTGTCCTGAAGCTCGCCGGGCCGCTTACCCTGACCAATATGTTCGCTTTTCAGGGCGAGTTCCGGGCGACGAAGCCGCCGTGTTTGATCATCGACATGGCCGATGTGCCATATATGGATTCGGCAGGTCTGGGCTTGCTGACGAACTACTTTGTTGCCGCCGAGGGCGACCACCGCAAGCTTCTGCTGGCCTGTGTGAGTGAGCGCATTATGGCCCTGCTGGAGATGACCAAGGTCGACCAGATTCTGAAGACGTTTCCTTCGGTGCAGGCAGCGGAGAATGAGTAAGCTGCAACCTGCGCGGGGAGCGAGCGGTGAACGCGCAATCTTTCCTTGCAGGGGCTAGAGCCGTGGGACATTCCTTGCTCATTTTTACGCATTTGTTTGCATACCTCTGGGCCGGGCACACTGCAACCTATTGATTTGGCGTCCAATTTATTGGAACTTAACGTGCTCGCTAATCTCAACAACCAGTCAGGTTCCGGGTGTGTATTGTGCGCACGTCGCCGTCCCTTCCGTCGCATCAGTTCTAGGCTCGCCAATTGAATCAGGAAAAAGGAGCAGGGAAGATGAAGAGCTTCTGCTGTTTTGTCGCCATCGCTGTCTGCCTGGGGTTATCGGGCGTTGCCCACGCGTCCAGCCAGGGCGCCAACTTTGCCGCGAATATTCTCGATCCCTCGCCCCCGCTCGGCATGGAACTCTTCTCGAACAACTTCACTGCAGCATTCTCTGACTGCTCCGCGTATTCGGGCGCGCCCTCTGATCTATCAGGCGACTACTGTTTCGAAGGGATCAATGCGACTAATTTCGATAGGGATGACTGCAACAGCAACGACATTTGCAATCACGATTCAGACGATCCGGCAGGGAGCATCTGGACCAGCCTGACGATCACGCTCAGCGACCCCGACGGTCTTCTTGGTACCGCGTCCTGCGGAACTTTCGACACAGGCAGCGCCCTCTTCGCCTCAAGTAATTGCACGGAAACCGGCGGTGTCTACACGCTCTCTTTCACTGGGGGGACGGGCATTGGGATAGATGATGCATTCTTTATTGTCATAGCGGGGCCGACCCTCTCCCAGGGGAATCTGGATAGTTTGTCAACCACGGATGTCGCAGGCGTTGTGCCGGAACCCAATTCTGCGCTGCTTCTGGCGAGTGGAACGGGGATGTTCGGCTTGCTGCTTTACGCCGAGCGCCGGCGTCTGTTCGGCCAATTGCTGCGTTCTTGATCGCGTCGCTCGCAAGGGCGAGGTGAAAGCAAGGAGGGGTTCCGTGCGGAGGTGCACGGAACCCCTTTGTTGCGTTGGAACGGACTTATCTGGCACGATAAGGTTCCCGGACAACAGAGGACCGGCAACCGGGGTTCGCTCCGCGGCTAAGTCAAGTACCCTGTTGGCCTTCAGCAAGTGCTCCTGGGATCAGTTGGGATGAGTCCTATGCGACGCTGTTTGCCTGTGCTGCTATTGGTTGCGGTGTGGATCGGCCTTGCGGCTGCGGCCCAGAGCGCCGTGGCTGAGCAGGCCAGTGTGCCCCCGCCTTCCATCAGCCGGATCAAACTCGGGAGCTCGGACGCAGACCTGAACGGTCCCTGGAAATTCCATACCGGCGACAACATGGCATGGGCCCAACCTGATTTCGACGATTCGGGATGGGGATCGATGGACCTGACTCCGCCGAAGGGTTCGCGCGGGTACGCTCCAGGATGGACTTCGATGGGATATCCCGGGTACTCGGGGTATGCGTGGTATCGGCTGCGGGTTGATGTAGCGGGGACCGGAGAGCCTTTGGCGCTGCAGATGCCGCACGATGCGGATGATGCGTACCAGGTCTTCGTAAACGGCAAACTGATCGGGGAATTTGGCGCCTTCGGGAAAGGTCACGTCACCGCCTACAATTCCCAGCCGCGAGGGTTTCCACTGCCGAAGAGTATCCGCGGCGGCGTCATTACGATTGCGATTCGCATGTGGATGGACAGCGCGACGCGGTTTCTGAGCCCCGACGCCGGCGGGATGCACGAGCCTCCAGTGCTGGGCACCGCACAGGCGATCGCCAGCGAGGTGCAACTTGACTGGGACTACGAGGACCACCTGCTGGGCAGCGGATTCCTGGAGACTCTGATCCTCCTGCTGGCCCTGGTCGTGGCCCTCAGTTTGGTCTGGCTCGATCCCGGTGAGGAATCGTTCCGCTGGCTGGGGCTGGTCTCGCTCGCCATCCTGGCGGACAACGCAATAACGCTGACGGTCAACTACACCGCCATCATTGGCCAAACGCCGGCCGTCATCCTGGTCCAGGTCATTCTCGTCAACCTGTTCATCGGACTGTGGGTAATCTTCTGGGGCTATTGGTTCCGGATCGATCACATTTCGCGCCTCCATCGTGCGGTGTGGTCCCTGGTCTTGCTGTTGATGGCAGGCACGGCGATGCTGAGCCCCCCGCTGCACGGGCAGGTGGTGCCGACGCATTTCGGCCCTTCCATCCAGACAGCGCTGCTGACCGTGAAACTGGTCCTGGCGGTCGTGCTGTTCGTGGTGACTTACCTGGGAATCCGCAAGGACAAGGCAGAAGGCTGGATGGCGTTGCCGGCGGTGCTGCTGGCGGCGATCGCCAACTATCAGCGCGAGCTGCACATGATCCATGTGCAGACCAGATTCGCTGTTCTGGGCTACAGCATCAACCTGGGCACGGTTTCCACTTGCCTGTCACTGTTGCTGGTAACGGTAATGGTTTCCCGGCGGTTCCTGCATTCTGAGCGCAAGAAAGAGCAGTGGAAGCTGGAGATCGAGCAGGCCCGGAATGTGCAGCAGGTACTGATTCCCGAAGAACTGCCGGTGATCCCCGGACTCAGAATCCAAAGCGAGTACCGGCCCGCGCGCGAGGTCGGCGGAGACTTCTTTCAGATCATTCCCGGGCAGGCGGAGGGAAGCGTCTCGATTGTGCTGGGAGACGTAACCGGCAAGGGCGTCCAGGCGGGGATGCTGGTGGCCCTGATTGTCGGCGCCATCCGCACCGAAGTGCAGCATGGAGTCGCGCCCGAGCTGATCCTGCAAGGCGTGAACGATCAGATGTGCGAGCGGAAGCACGTAAGCGCCACCTGCGTGATGCTCGGCATCGATCCCGACGGCGTGGTGACGCTCGCCAATGCCGGCCACCTCGCTCCCTACCTGAACGGGAAGGAAATGGAGATGGAGGGAGCCCTGCCGCTGGGCGTTATCGGGGGGATGGACTTCCCCGTGATGAAGTTCCAGATGGAGCCGGGCGACCGGCTGGTGATGATGTCCGACGGCATCGCCGAGGCACAGAATGCGGCCGGCGCGTTGTTCGGGTTCGAGCGGGTTCATGAGTTGATGAGCCGGCAGATTTCGGCGGCGGAACTGGCGACGGAAGCGCAAAACTTCGGACAGGAAGACGACATTCTGGTGCTAAGCATCCAGCGCATGGAAGAATCCGTTCGCCTCGAACAACCGGAACCGGCGATCGCCGGCACCCCGTTCCCAGTGCCCAGTAAGGCTTAACACGGATGGACACGGATAGAAGCACGGATTAAGAGCAAATCAAGCGCAGGCTCTCCTTCGACCGTGGCGCTCACGATCAGGGTGGCGATCCCACATCTCAGAAGCGAGATGCTCACCCCAGCGAACAAGTTCGCTGGGGACCCCGAGATGTGGGGCACCCGGCATGCGCCTGTGACCTACCCAATCGGATGGCTATGTCATTCACTCGCGGCGCGCACGGCCTGGCGCAGAGTCCAGTAAGTCTGGATGTATTCGGCGTGATGTGTGGTGTTGGCGCTCTGCTTCAGCGCATCGAGCATGACAAGCTCGGCGACAAAGCGAGAAACCGGCGAGCCGGAAGACGGCAGGCGCATAGGATCGAAATTCGCAACACGCCATGCGGGGTTGGCAGCGAGCAGCAATGACGCCATTCGTTCGATCACAAATACTTTCGCAGGCAAGAAGCCATTGTCATACGCGACGTTCAAGTTGAGGCGGTCGTAGAGGGGACCGGCATTCTGTTCCGCCGCCAGAAAAATCAGCTCGCATTTCTGAAGCCAGGTCCGCCAGAAGCTCGGCTTTGCGGCGAAAAAGTTGCAGAAGATGCTCTGCCGCGAGTCCATCACCACGGTGTGCGGATCCATGCCGGGCGCGACCGCAGGCACCACACTTTCCCACGTCGGCCAAATGCCCGGGTGGTTCACTGCGGATTGCTCGAAGGTGTTGAGGTGAAATGCCCCTTGATCGAAAAAAGGGGAAAAGGAAACAACGTCGACGGGTGACGTCAGGCTGCCAATGAACGCATAGACCGCGGCCGAATCGAGCCCCGTCTTTGGCCCGAACCTCCACGAGAAGAACCCATACAGGGTGTTTTCATCGAGAACGTTTTCCAGCAGGAACTTCCGTATCGGAAAATACTCGCGCCAGTCCGGACGTTGGCCGACGTTATCGAGGGGAATGAACCCAGCGTCAAGGCTGTTCCTGGTGTCTTCCGAGTAGTAAATCTGGTAGATCCGTGCCGGGTTCATCTCGTGGAGGGTCCCATGCTGGCGCATTACTGCCAGCGATTCTCTCAGCTGACAGTTTATCGCTTGGCGGGTGGTCGATCCCACATCTCAGAAGCGAGATGTGGGGCACCCGGCTGGCCACTGCGGGTCGGGATTTATGGCCGTGCCCCACCCTGTCCCCAGAAAGCGGCGACAAGGATGGGGCACCCCCAGGTGTAAGCTGCGATCCAAATGATTCGGAACAAAAGGCTGGGCCACCCGCCAAGAGCCCGGGGCTAAAGCCCTTGATTCTGTCGCCCCTTCACCGCGGCCTAAAGGCCGCTGCTACTCCGCAAAGGCGGGCTGGGGTTGAAATCATGCGGAGAAGGCGGCGCAGGCGGTCTGCTCGTCGGGGTGGAGCTTGGTATAGCGGGTGATGCCGACCATGGTGAACACTTTCTGGAAGTGCGGTGTCAGGCCGAAGGTCTGGATGGTCTGCCCCTTCTTGCTGGCCGCAATCATCATCTGGATGACGAGGGCGATGCCGCTGGAGTTGAGGTACTCGACTTTGGAGAAGTCGATGAGGATTTTTTTGGCGGTGTCGGGAAGACCCTGGTATGTTCCCAGCACGGCGGCCTGCGACAGGCTGGTGATGTCGCCTATGAACCGCAGAACGGTGATAGGCTGGCCCGCGCCGCAGTCGATCTCTTCCATCTTCACTTGAGTTCCCTTATCCGGCATTGCTGCTCCTTTCGGGCGGTTGGCTTATTCCTCTGATTTGGGCAGGCGGATGACCATGCGGGCGTAACTGCCGGAGGATGGCGTGCTGACCCACTCTGCCTCATCGACGAGGGCCTCAATCAGAAACATGCCCATGCCCCGCGATTGCTGTTCTTCATTCATTTTCTTGTCGATGTCGGGGACCTCCACCGGGAACCTGGGGCCGGGGCCGGTGTCGAGCACTCTCACTTCCAGTGCGTCGGGAGTCATGGAGAGCGTGACGCCGACGACCAGCTTCTCGTCCAGTCGATTGCCGTGCTCGATTGCGTTGATGCAGGCCTCGGCTATGGCCGTCTTGAGATCTTCGATTCGATCTTCGGGAAAACCCATGATTCTGCCCACGCTGGCAGCGGTGTTCATGGCGATCTTCTCAAAGCCGAGCCGGGAGGGGAGACTCAACTCGATGCTGCTAAAGGCGTGTTTCATAATTGGCAGTTCCCCCCCGCGAGCGACCTGGAACCCGGCTTGTTGCCGGGTTCCACACGAGGCGGCTCCAGCAGTTTTGGATCTATGAAACACGCTTCAACCGTTTGTTCCATCGATCGCGGTCTCCGCCCGCGGATCCCTGGATAAGACCAGGGCAGTCATGTCGTCGGACTGGTCGTATCCAAGTGAGAATGTTGCCAGAGTCTCGAACAGCGCGTCCACTGTTGCCTGCGGATTGAGACCTTTGGATTGGGTGAAGAATTCCGCCAGCCGCGGTTCTCCGAACTCTTCCTCGCCGCGAAAGACTTCGGTCATGCCGTCCGTGTACACCAGCAAGCGGGTGCCTGGATCGAGCGGATGCTCGACGGCCTTGTAGCTGGAAAACGGCAGCAGACCGATGGGCGTTCCGGAGGCCTTAATCCTGGTCAGGTTGCCGGCGGCATCCATCAGGAACGCGGGGTTGTGGCCGGCATTCACTGCTTCGATGATGTTTCTGGAAGTATCCAGCCGGATCAGGAAAGCGGTTACGTAGCGATGCCGGGCCTCGGTGCCTTCACTGTAGTGAAGAAGATTCATGCGGGTCGCGATTTCAAGCAGCGGCAGATTGGAGTTGACCATGGCGCGAAACGCGGAGCGAAAAGACATGCCCACCAGAGCGGAAGCGAGGCCCTTGCCGGCGACGTCTCCCACCACGATAATGGTCTCGCCCGAAGGCCGGGCGACCAGATCGAGGTAGTCGCCGCCAACCTCGTAGCAAGTCACGGAGCGGGCAGCCAGTTCGTAGCCGGAGATCTGCGGCATCTCCTGTGGGACCAAGCTGCGCTGCACCATCCGGGCGGCGTCCAGATCGCTTTGGACGCGCTGCCACTGCACCGTCCGCTCGTGGAAGCGGGCGTTCTCAATGGCGACGGCAGCCTGCACGGCGAGCGATTCGAGAAAGTCGGTTTCGTCCAGATCCAGGGTGCGGCTGGAAGGAAAGATGACTACGAGGTCGGTAAAACGAGCGCCGCTCTTGTCGCAAAGGGGAAAACGAAGCCAGGATTCGCCGGAGGGATCTAAACCGGAGAGGCTGGGGCCACTGGGAGTCGAGTCGTCGCGCAGCAACTCTCGCAGATGAGGGGAGACGTCACCGTAGGTGTGTTCGAAGGCGGCAAAGAACGCACCGGTCAACTCAAGCTCGCGCACGACAATCTTGAGCGCGATATTCAGCACCTCGTCGAGCCGTATGGTCGAGTGAATCTGCCGGCTTGCTTCCAACAACGCCTGCAGCCGCGCGACCTGCTGCTGGGCGATGAGGGTTTCACTGAATTCCATTAGGGACTTGCCTCTTGTTCGTGGCCCACGAATGGAACAAGCATATGCAATGCAATAGTATAAGCGATTCCCCAGCCGGCCTCGCGGCAGCGCTGCTGAGAGTGCGCCGCTGGCCGCGCTGCTGGTATTCTTAGCTTCGCCTGGACACACCGATGCGAACCCTGTCTTCCGCTGTGCTGATCTCCGCCGCGCTCGTCTGGCTCGTCTGCGTCCATGCCCACGCCCATGGTCAGGACACGCGGCACGGGTTAGGCGCCCCGGTATTGCGGCCTGCGGACTATCGACCCTATGTCGACACCTTCCAGCAACAGGAACGCGAGGCGACCGGCAAACTTTACCAGGGCGAGGGCGGCGAGGACGCATGGGTGTGGATGCTTCAGGAAATACCCTGGTTCGAGGCTTCCGACAAGCAGTTTGAAGAGATGTATTACTTCCGCTGGTATGCGTGGAAGAAGCACCTGGTGCAAGCGCCCAGCGGAACCATCGTCACGGAATGGCTGCCAGTTTGCAATTCCGCCGAAGCTGAGTGCAGGCGCAGGCCGATTGGCGTATAAGAACTCATGCTCCCGGGTGTGGTGCGGAGGGCGTCCCGCCACACTCGTTGGCATGTGATTCCTACCTTTTGACCCAGGAGACTTTTATGCAGCGAAGAGAATTCCTCAAGGCGGCTGCTGTCGCTGGAGTGGCTGCGGCAGCAACTGCGAATTTGCGGGCCGAAGCGCAGGCGGTATCTAGGGGACCTATAGGAGCCATGGGATCTACGGGGTCAGACGCGCTGGCCTGGTCCACAGACATGGAGTATCGTCCGCTGGGCCGGACGGGCGAGACGGTTTCCGTCATCGGCCTGGGCGGCTATCACATTGGCGTTCAGCCCGATCCGGCGGATAGCGTGCGCCTGATCCGCACCGCCATCGACCGCGGCATCAGCTTCATGGACAACAGCTGGGACTATAACGACGGCGCCAGCGAGCAACGCATGGGCGACGCGCTGAAGGACGGCTATCGCAAGAAGGTGCTGCTGATGACCAAGATCGACGGCCGTAGCAAGGCGTCGTTCAACAGCCAGTTGGAGCAGTCTCTCACCCGTTTGCAGACCGACGTCATCGACCTGATGCAGTTCCACGAGATCATTCGCTTCGAAGATCCTGACCGCATCTTTGCCAGCGGCGGCGCGCTGGAGGGAGCGCTCGAAGCGAAGAAGGCCGGCAAGATCCGCTACATCGGCTTTACCGGCCACAAGGACCCGTTGATTCATCTGCGCACCTTTGATGTGGCCAAACAGCACGGCTTCCACTTCGACACGGTGCAGATGCCCATCAACGTGATGGACGCGCACTTCCGCTCGTTCGCCAGGCAGGTGATTCCGGTCGCGGAAGCGGAAGGAACCGCCGTGCTCGCCATGAAGATCTTCGGCGGGCGAAGTATTCTGCAGAGCAAGACAGCAACTGCAATGGAATGCCTGCAATACGCGCTGGCGCAGAAGGTTGCGGTAGTGATTACGGGCATGGATTCCATCCCGATCCTGGAACAGGCGTTTGCGGCGGTGAAGGCAGGGCCGTTGTCCGAGACGCAGATGGCGGCGGTGCTGGCCAAGACCCACGACGCGGCGATGACCGGCGTGTATGAGCCATTCAAGACCACGTCGCGAGTGGACGGTTCAGCGCGCAGACCGGATTGGCTCGGGTAGCGCGCTGACACAGAGGTTGGCCTGGTACGCTAGGGCCAACCGCCAGTGTGGGCGTATCGTGGTCGAAGAGGCCAGCACCAGCCATGGCAATGGTTCGCGACGAAGACGCCCTTGAATACCATGCATCCTACCCCCCGGGAAAGATTTCGGTCACCGCGACCAAGCCTTGCCTGACGCAACGGGACCTGAGCCTGGCGTACACGCCGGGCGTTGCTGCGCCATGCCTGGCGATCCACGCCGACCCGGACCTGGTTTACAAGTACACCGCCAAATCCAACCTGGTGGCCGTCATCTCCAACGGGACGGCGGTCCTGGGGCTGGGCAACATCGGGCCTGCCGCAGGCAAGCCGGTGATGGAAGGGAAAGGCGTACTGTTCAAGCGCTTCGCCGACATCGACGTGTTCGATCTGGAGCTGGACGCAAACGATCCGAAGGACGTGATCCGCGCCTGCCAGATGCTGGAGCCGACCTTTGGCGGCATCAACCTGGAGGACATCAAGGCGCCGGAGTGCTTCATCATCGAAGAAGAGCTGCGCCGGACGATGAAGATTCCGGTGTTCCACGACGACCAGCACGGCACCGCGATCATCTCCGGCGCGGGGCTGCTGAATGGGTTGGAGGTGGCGGGCAAGCAGATCGCCGATGCGAAGATTGTGGTGAACGGGGCAGGCGCCAGCGCCATCTCCTGCGCGGAACACTTCATCCTGCTGGGCGCGCAACGCGAAAACATCCTGATGTGCGATTCCAAGGGCGTTCTGTACGAGGGACGCACGGAAGGCATGAACCCGTATAAGCAGCGATTCGTGCGCAAGACGCCGCTGCGGACGCTGGCCGAGGCGATGGTGAATGCCGACGTGTTTATCGGCCTTTCCACCGCGGATTGCGTGACCGCGGAGATGCTGAAGAGCATGGCGAAGACGCCGCTGGTGTTTGCGCTGGCGAATCCGAATCCCGAGATCGAGTATGAGGCGGCCACCGCGGCGCGGCCCGACGCGATTGTCGCTACCGGCAGGTCGGATTATCCCAACCAGGTGAACAATGTGCTGGGCTTTCCGGCGATCTTCCGCGGTGCGCTGGACGCGCGCGCCACCACCATCAACGAAGCCATGATGCTGGCGGCGACGCGTGCGCTGGCGGACCTGGCCAAGCAGGATGTGCCGGATTCGGTGTGCCGAATCTACGGGCTGTCCGGCTTGTACTTCGGCCCGCAGTACATTATTCCCAAGGCGTTCGATCCCCGCGTGGTGGTGCAGGAGGCGGTGGCGGTGGTGGCAGCGGCAATGGAATCGGGCGTGGCGCGCATCCAGCTCGATCTGGATGAATACCGGCAGAGTTTGGAGGACCGCCTGAACAGCGAGCCGAGCGTGATCAAGCTGCTGATCCGGAAGGCGCGCACACGGCCGTGCCGCATCGTGTTTCCTGAAGGCGAGAATGAGACCGTGCTGCGCGCATGCCGTGCCCTGATCGACGAAGAAATCGCCAAGCCCGTGCTGCTGGGCCATGCCAGAACCATCCAGCAGCGCGCCGAGGAGCTTCGTCTGGATCTGGATGCGCTGGAGATCGTCGACCTGGACGATCCCACCGGACATGCGCAGTACGTGGACGAACTGATGCGGTTGCGGCAGCGCAAAGGCGTGACCCGGACCGAGGCCGAGGGACTGCTGACGAATGGAGACATCTTTGGCGCGCTGATGGTCCAGTTGAACCAGGCGGACGCGCTGCTGACCGGGATGACGGCGCACTATTCCGACGCCATCCGGTCACTGCTGCAGGTGATTCCGCTGAAGCCCGGTGTGGGCAAAGCTTCGGGCTTGTATCTGGCCACCACGCCGCGAGGCAAGCTCTATTTCCTGGCCGATTGCGCGGTAAATATCGAGCCGTCTGCCGAAGACCTGGCCGAGATCGCCATCTGTGCCGCGGACACCGCCCGGCGCTTCGACATCGAGCCGCGCGTCGCGCTGCTCTCTTACTCCAACTTCGGCAGCAGCCGCCATGCTTCGTCAGAGAGGGTGCGCGAAGCGGTCGAGATCATTCGCCAGCGGCGCCCGGGGCTGATGGTCGACGGCGAGATGCAGGCGGACACCGCCGTGCTGCCCAGGCGCATTGAAGAGACCTACCCATTCAGTTCGCTGCGCGGTGGGGCCAACGTGCTGATCTTCCCCAGCCTCGACGCCGGCAACATCGCCTACAAATTGCTGGAGTCAGCGAGCGGAGTGCAAATGATTGGACCGATTCTGATGGGACTTTCGCGTCCAGTCCACGTGCTTGCGCGAAGCGCCTCGGTCTCCGACGTGGTCAATCTTGCCGCAGTCGCGGCCATCGAGGCGCAGGGCAACTGACACGTCATAGACCCACGTAAGCGTCAGCCGACCGTGGGCAGGCCGGCCAGCGCCATGGCGATCTCCTCTTCGGGGTAATCGTAGTTCTGCAACTTGCCTGCCTGATAGTCGGCGTAGGATTGCATGTCGAAATGCCCGTGGCCGGAGAGGCTGAAGAGAATCGTCCGCGGCTTGCCTTCCTGTTTGGCTTGGAGCGCCTCCGCAATCGCTCCGGCGATGGCGTGGTTGGCTTCAGGCGCGGGAATAATGCCCTCGGCGCGGGCGAATTGGATGCCGGCGGCAAAGGCGTCCAACTGCTGCACGGTGGTGGCTTCAATCAGTCCCAGGTCCATCACGTGCGAGACCAGCGGGGCCATGCCGTGATAGCGCAGGCCGCCGGCGTGGATTCCCGGAGGCACGAACGTGCTGCCCAGCGTGTGCATCTTGACCAGCGGGGTGAGGTGTCCGGTGTCGCCGAAGTCGTAGGTGAACCGGCCCTTGGTGAGGCTGGGGCAGGCGGCGGGTTCGACCGCAACCACGCGCGCATTGCATTGGCCTTTGATCTTGCGGCCGAGGTAGGGCATCACCAGGCCGGCGAAGTTCGATCCGCCGCCGGTGCAGCCGAGGATCACGTCGGGCTCGTCGTCCGCCATGGCCATCTGCTCGATCGCCTCCTGCCCGATGACGGTCTGGTGCAGCAGCACGTGGTTCAATACGCTGCCCAGCGCGTACTTGGTGTTGGGGTCCTTGGCGGCCACTTCCACCGCCTCGGAGATGGCGATGCCCAGCGATCCGCTGGTGCCGGGGTGTTCCTGGAGAATGGCGCGGCCGATTTCGGTTTCGTTGCTGGGGCTGGCGGCGACCGTGGCGCCGTAAGCCTCCATCAGGGCGCGGCGGTAGGGCTTTTGATCGTAGCTGACGCGCACCATGTAAACCTTGCACTCCATGCCGAAGAATGCGCAGGCCATGGCCAGCGACGAACCCCACTGGCCCGCGCCGGTCTCCGTCGACAGGCGCTTGGTGCCCTCTTTTTTGTTGTAGTACGCTTGCGCGACGGCGGTGTTGGGCTTGTGCGAACCGGCCGGGCTGACGCCCTCGTACTTGTAGTAGATATGCGCGGGCGTATCCAGAGCCTGCTCCAGGCGGCGAGCGCGATAGAGCGGCGACGGGCGCCACTGCGCATAGATCTGCCGTACCTCTCCGGGAATCTCGATCTCGCGCTCGGTGCTGACTTCCTGCAGGATCAGGGCCAAGGGAAACAGCGGAGCCAGGTCGTCCGGCCCGATGGGCTTCATCGTGCCCGGGTGCAGCACCGGGGCCATAGGCTTGGGCAGGTCCGCGACGATGTTGTACCAGGCTTGCGGAATGCGACTCTGGGGCAGGTTGTATTGAATGGTTTCCATGCCGGCCATTCTACATTCGGCGACCGTCCGGGTGCGGTGACGCGAGACGGATGCGCGCCAGTATGCGGCCGGCGCGTAGTGGTTTTGACGAGCGACCCTTCCCTCGGGGACTAAAGAGGGTGATGAAGAATAGGTTCGCAGGCCAAAGAATGACCTCAGGGGCTAAAGCCGATAACCATCCCCTTCCCCCAG